>VEQS01000053.1 GCA_018883105.1 Phycisphaerales bacterium | reverse complement strand
CCGCGACGCGCTTGCCGCGCGCCTCGGCCTCGTGCCCGGCGACAGCGTGCTCATCGTCGCCGACCACTGGGACGCCGCCACCAAGGCGCTGGGCGAGCTGCGCCTCAAGGTCGGCCGCGACCTCGGCCTGGTGGACGAGGCGCAGTGGAGGTTCCTCTGGGTCGTCGACTTCCCGATGTTCGACTGGGACGACGAGGGCAAGCGCTGGGTGGCGATGCACCACCCCTTCACGAGCCCCAATCCCGACCAGTTCCACCTGCTCGAGTCCGACCCGGGCGGCTGCCTGAGCGCTGGCTACGACCTCGTCGTCAACGGGAGCGAGATCGCCGGCGGGTCGATCCGCATC
Organism: Phycisphaerales bacterium; assembly: GCA_018883105.1. Taxonomy (GTDB): domain Bacteria; phylum Planctomycetota; class Phycisphaerae; order Phycisphaerales; family SM1A02; genus UBA966. Next base: position 15,911 of record VEQS01000053.1, on the reverse strand, counting down.
CACCGCATGGACGTGCAGGAGAAGGTGTTCAAGCTGATCGGCCTGACGCAGGAGGACGCCGAGCTCAAGTTCGGGTTCCTGCTCGGCGCGCTGCGCCACGGCGCCCCGCCCCACGGGGGCATCGCCTTCGGCCTCGACCGCCTGGTGATGCACCTCGCCGGCACCGAGAACATCCGCGACGTGATCGCGTTCCCGAAGACCCAGTCGGGCGGCGACCTGATGATCGACGCACCCGGCCCCATCGACCCCCGGCAGGTCGAGGACTGCGGCATGCGGGTCACGATGATCGAGCGGTAGCGGGGTCCGGCGCCAGCCGCGTCATCACCCGCGCCGCCCCCATGTCGCCCCACACGTTCACCGTGGTGCGGCACATGTCGAGCAGCCGGTCGACGCCGATCACGATGCCCATCGCGCCCACGGGCACCTTCTCGCTGCCGAGAGAGGCGTTCACCGCGGTGATGACGATCACCATCGTCACGAGCCCCGCGCTCGGGATGCCCGCCGCGCCCACCGCGGCGAGCGTGGCCGTGGCCACCACCACCGCGAGCTCGCCGAGCGACAGCTGCACGCCGTAGAGCTGGAACAGGAACACCACGGCCACGGCCTCGTAGAGCGCGGTGCCGTCCATGTTGAGGGTCGAGCCGAGCGGCGCGCAGAAGCGCGTGGCGCGCTGCGAGCAGCCGCCCTCGGTCTCGCAGACGCGGATCGTCACCGGGAGCGTGGCGCTCGAGCTGGCCGTGGCGAACGCCGTCGCCAGCGCCTCGCGCATCGACCACATGAACCGGAACGGGTTGCCGCCGCCGAGGACGAGCTGGAAGGCCGGCAGGATGACGAACATGTGGATCGCCAGCCCGCCGATCACCACCGCCATGTACATCCCCAGCGGGCCCAGGAGCTGCGCGAGCCCCACGCGCCCGACGCTCGCGCTCACCAGGAGGAACGCGCCCACCGGCACGATCCACATCACCCAGCCCACCGCCCGCAGGAGCGCCTCGTTGAGGGCCGCGAAGACGCGCCCGGCGGCCTCGGTGGCGGCGCCGCCGAGCGCGATCGCCACGCCGAGCACCAGCGCGAAGGTGATCATCCCGAGCGGCTGCCCCTCGGCCATCGCCGAGAACGGGTTCGCCGGCAGCATGTCGCGGGCGATCTTGAGCCACGCGTACGCCAGGCCCTCCTCGCCGGCGGCCGCCGCCTGCGCCAGCCTGGGCGCCGCCTCGAAGCGCTCGACGCCGCTCTGCTTGAGTGCCGAGACGTCCTCGGGCGCGAGCCCCAGGCCAGGGCCCACGAGGGTGACGAGCGAGGCCCCGAGCGCCGCCGCCACCAGCATGGTGGCCATGAAGTACGCGAAGGTCGCGAGGCCGAGCCGACCGAGCCGCGACGGGTCGCCGAGCGACGTGATGCCCGCCATCACGCTGGTGAAGATGAGGGGCAGCACCAGCATCATCAGGGGGCGCACGAGCATCAGGTCGCCGGCCACCGAGAACGCCGACACCGTGCCCGAGAGCCCGTTGCGGAAGAGCGCCTCGCCGACCACCAGCCCGGCCACGAGCGCCGCGAGCGACCCCGTCGCCACCCAGCGCTCCTTGCGGCCGAGCATGCCCGCCATCAGTGGACGCCCTGCGCGGCGAGCCAGCGCTCGCAGTCGATCGCCGCCTGGCAGCCCATGCCTGCCGCGGTGATCGCCTGCCGGTAGTGCTGGTCGGCCACGTCGCCCGCGGCGAACACGCCCTCGATGTTGGTCTGCGAGCCGCGCGAGCGCAGCAGCACGTAGCCCTTCTCGTCGAACTCGATGCCGCTTCCCGCGAGGAACTTCGTCGCCGGCGAATGGCCGATCGCGATGAAGAGCCCCTTCACGTCCAGCCGGCGCGTGGCGCCCGTGCGCACGTCCTTCACGACGACGGCCTCGAGGTGCTTCTCGCCCACCACGTCCTCGACGGCGCTGTTCCACACCATCTCGACCTTCGGGTTCGAGAGCACGCGGTCCTGCATGCTCTTGCTCGCCCGCAGCGAGTCGCGGCGGTGGATGACGTACACCTTGCTCGCGAACTTCGTGAGGTAGCTCGTCTCCTCCATCGCCGTGTCGCCGCCGCCGACCACCGCGAGCGGCTGGTTTCGGTAGGCCGGCAGCGCGCCGTCGCACACCGCGCAGGCGCTGACGCCGCCGCCGTTCATCGCCAGGCGCAGCTCGTTCGGCAGGCCCAGCCAGTTGGCGGTGGCGCCGGTCGAGATGATCACGCCCTGCGCATGCACCGTGCGGCCATCGCTGTCGGTCAGCGCGAAGGGCCGGCGCGAGAAGTCGCAGCGGTCGATGTTGGCGTCCACCACGCGGGTGCCGAAGCGCTCGGCCTGCTCGCGGAACTTGGCCATCATCTCGGGGCCGGTGACGCCGTGCGGGAAGCCCGGGTAGTTCTCCACCTCGGTGGTCAGCATCAGCTGGCCGCCCGGCAGGACCGGCGCCGGGTTGGTGGCCGGCACCCCCACGTAGACCACGGGGCGAAGGTTCGCGCGCGCGGCGTAGATCGCCGCGGTCCATCCGGCGGGGCCGGAGCCCACGATCACCACCTGCTCGGCCGAGACGCTCATCGTTCCTCCCGCGGCGTGCACCGCGTCACTTCGCTCCCTGCATGCGCGCGAGCGCGCGCAGCGCGGGCCACGCCACGAAGTCGCCGGTCACGCCGTCGTTCGTCGCCTTGGCCGCCGAGTTGTCGGCGCGGTCGGCGCCGCGCGCGTAGATCACGCCGCCCTCGATCCGCACGCGGCCGAAGTCCGTCTCGATCTCCCGCGGCGCGGCAAGGTTCGCGTACTGCCAGCGGCCCCAGTCGGGGTCCCACGGGTCACGGTCGAAGCGCTTCACCGTGTACTGGGTGTAGGTCTCGTCGAGCCCGCGCGGCCACGACCCGAGGTCGCGGTAGCGCGCGCACAGGCCGAAGGCCAGCACGGTGCCGTTCAGCTCGGCGTTGAGCCGCTGCCGCAGCTGGAACACGCGCTCGAGGTCCTTCACCATCAGGAGCACCATCGCGTAGCGGGTGCGGTTGGTGCGGCTGATCACCGTCGGGTTGTCGAGCAGCTTGTCGAAGTAGCCCAGCCGCCAGCGCCGCCACCAGTCGTCGTAGATGTTGGTGAGGCGCGCGAGCGCCTGGTCCTTGGAGCCGTGCAGCCCGGCGATCTGCTGCCACCGGCGCGCCGCGCCGAAGGCGGACAGCGGCTCGTCGCGCGCCTGCATCTCGCCCATGGTGGAGGCGAACTTCGCCGCGTCGGGCTGGCCGCGCTCGTCGAAGAGCAGGTTGATCATCGCCTCGGCGAGCACGCGGTCGCCCTCGGGCATGTCCAGGCGCCGCAGGCGCTCGCCGTCGGTCGGCCGGATGAAGGCGTAGCCCGTGAGCGAGAACTTCTTCAGCACCGCGCCCGGGATGTCCGCCAGGAAGGTCTGCATGACGTCGCGCTGCAGCGAGCAGACGTCGCACATCTCGTTCAGCGCCCAGACCTTCTCCTCCAGCAGGTGCTGGTCGGCCACCTGTCGCAGCACCTTGAGGCAGGCGATCCCCAGCGAGAACGCCTCGTCGAACTTCTTCTCGCCGCCCAGGCGGTACATCTCGGCGGCGACCCAGGCGGTGACCTTGTCCATCTCCCTCAGGTACCGCGGCTCGGAGCGGTAGACCTGCAGGCCGTCGCCGACCTGGATCACCACCCCGCGCTCGACGAACGTCGGGCCGACCGCGTCGCGGCCGTAGGGCATGCCGAAGGCAAGCGCCTTCTGCGACTCGAGCAGCGCCTGCCCCATCGGGGCGTTCGCCGCGGCCCAGGACTTCATGGCGTCCCAGCCCTCCATGCCCGGCCAGACCTTGAGGACGTCGAGGTCCTCGGCCTTGCCCGGCGCGGCGGTCATCGCCATCGAGGCGTCGAAGACCGTCTTCCAGCACTTGTTCTTGTCCTGGATGACCTTCATCGGCGCGTTGAGCGCATCGACCGCGGCGCGGTCGTCGGCGAAGAGGGTCGGGCAGGCCATGGCCAGGACGGCGACGGCGACGGCGGTCATGCGCGAGCTTCGCATGCGGGTTGATCCTCCGAGGGGGCGCTCCGCGCACGGCGCGGCGGCCGGAACGCGGGGCCGGAAGGGTAGCAGAAGCGCGATAGACTCGACCCTTCCGCCGCGCCGCGCCGCGCGCCGGACCACACCTCCCATGACCGCCGTCCCGTCACCCTGCAACGTGCTCCTCGTCGGAAGCGGCGGGCGCGAGCACGCGCTCGCCTGGAAGCTCTCGCAGTCACCGCGCCTCGGCACGCTCTGGGTGCAGCAGGACGCGAATGCCGGCCTGCGCGCGCTCGGCCGGCCCTGCCCTGCGCCGCTTGCCGCGCGCGAACGCTTCTTCCTGCGCTCGTGGCTCGACCGCAACGACATCCACCTCGTGGTGGTGGGGCCCGAGGTCCCGCTCGCGGAGGGCATCGTCGACGAGCTCGAGGCCCCGGGCCGGCGCGTCTTCGGCCCGCGCCGCGACGGCGCTCGGCTCGAGTTCGACAAGGCCTTCTCCAAGCAGGTCATGAAGCAGGCGAACGTGCCCACCGCCGACGGGCGCGCATTCACCACCTTCGAGCAGGCGCGTGCCTACGTGCAGGCGCGCGACGTGCCCGTCGTCGTCAAGGCCTCGGGCCTCTGCGCCGGCAAGGGCGTCACCGTGTGCTCGGACGGCGCCGAGGCCGTGGCCGCGCTCGAGAAGATGATGAAGCAGCGCGCCTTCGGCGACGCGGGCGCCACGGTCGTCGTGGAGGAACGCCTCGTCGGGCAGGAAGTGAGCGTGCTGGCGCTCGTCGACGGACGCACCATCACCGTGCTCGACCCGTGCCAGGACCACAAGCAGGTCGGCGAGGGGGACACCGGCCCGAACACCGGCGGCATGGGCTCCTACTGCCCGACGCCGCTGGCGACGCCCGCCGTGGTCGAGTCGGTGGCGCGCGACGTGCTGGTGCCGACCGTCGATGCCCTGCGCCGCGACGGCATCGAGTTCCGCGGCGTGCTGTACGCGGGCATGATGCTCACGCCCGGCGGGCCGAAGGTGCTCGAGTTCAACACCCGCTTCGGCGACCCCGAGACCCAGTCGATCATGCCGCGGCTGCGCGGCGACCTGGTCGACATCCTCTGGCGCACCGCGGGCGGGGAGCTCGACGGCGCCGCGATCGACTTCGACCCCCGCACCGCCTGCTGCGTGGCCGTGTGCGCCGAGGGCTACCCGGGCACGCCCCGGACGGGTGACCCGATCGAGGGCATCGAGGCCGCCGCCGCGTGCGCCGGCCCGGGCGAGGAGGTGCACGTCTTCCACGCGGGCACCGCCCTCCGGGACGATGGGTCCGTGGTCACGGCGGGCGGCCGGGTGCTCGGCGTCACCGCCTTGGCGGCCGACCTGCGCCGGGCACGCGACCTGGCCACTGCGGCCGCCGCGCGCATCCGGTTCCCGGGCGCCTTCTTCCGGCGGGATATCGGGCATCGGGTGCTGGCGCCGGCCGGGACCGTCCCGGTGCTTGCCGACTGACGGTTTCACGACGATTCCGGAAGTTGCTGGCGCATCAGGGGGCGAGTAACTTCCGTATGCCTCATCGGCGGCCGCAGGGTGCCCTGCGGCCGTCGTGTCCGTGCGCAGTTGGCCGATGGCGGATCCACGCCGTTGGCCGGAGAGTCGACTCACCCCATGGTCATCCGCCTTGTCTCCACCGTGTGCGCCGCAAGCCTGCTGACGGGCCTGCTGGCAGCATCGCCCATTGCCCCCGACCGCGCCGGCAACGGCGGCTCCTCGGGTGGCCCGTCCATCGGCAAGGGCAGCGGCACGGCGACCTTGGCGGTTCCCGGGGTCGAGGGCGCGGGGCTCGCTGCCTCGCCGTCCCCCGACGCGGGCCTCACGGCGCGCACCCCGTTCCCGAAGGTGCCCTCGAAGCTCATCCAGCTGCCGGTGCACCAGGCAACCGGGAAGCCGACGTGGAACGGCCGGCTCGTCGTCAAGTTCCGCGATGACCTGAAGGTCCGCGCCGACGCGGTGCCGGGCATGTTCGTCCGCAACCGGATGGGCGAGCCCATGCCGGAAGTGAGCGAGATCCTCTCGGCCCTCGACGGCACGGTGCGGTCCGCGCTGCGCCAGTCGCCGGAGGCGCTCCGCAGCCTCGAGCAGCGCGCCGAGGCACGCAGCGGCCGCGCCCAGCCCGACCTCGCCGGCCTCGTCTACGTCGACGTTCGTCCCGAGCAGCTCCTCGCCGCGGCCCACGCGTTCAACGACCTCGACATCGTCGAGTACGTCGAGATCGAATCGACCCCCGAGCAGCACCGCCAGAACTTCTCGTCGCAGTTCGGCTGCGGTGCCGCGGGCGAGAACTCCCCGCTCACCGCCGGCATCAACAACTGCTACACCGCCAGCCGACCGCCGCAGGTCAATGCCCCGCGCTGCTCCGCCCTCGGCGGCGGCGGCGGCTGCAACTCGCCGCAGATCTGCGAAGCGGACATCGTGCTCCCGGAGTGCCGCGCCGGCTGCAACGACACCCAGTGCTGCAACCTGATCGCGGGCTGCCTGCCCGGCTGCAGCGAGGTCGAGGGCAACCAGGGCTGGGACGCCCTCTGCGCCACCTACGCCAACGTGCTGTGCGCGCAGTTCGGCAGCATCTACGACGGCGGCCCGCCGCGTGGCTCGCCGGACGGCACGCCGGACTTCTACAAGTACGACCCCTGCTTCGCCATGCGCGGCGCGATCTTCCAGTCGCCGGCGACCGAGGGCGGCCCGGTGGTCGTCCAGGGACAGGTGGTCGCGCCCGACACCCCGAACACCGTCTCGGGCGGCCTGATGACCTACACGCTCGACCCGAACACCGGGCAGTTCGTGCCCGGCACGGACCGGCTCGACGCGATCGACTACCCGAACGGCAACATCACCGACGAGGCCGATCCGGACACCGGCGTGTCCCAGCAGTCGCAGCCCGACCCGAGCCTCGAGGGCGGCGGCGCGCTGCTCGCCGGCGGCTGCTTCACCCCGCACGCGAGCGGCGGCTGCAACCAGGTCACGTGCTGCGTCTACGTGTGCCGCAACGACCCCGCCTGCTGCATCATCGAGTGGGACGACAACTGCGTCTCGCTTGCCACGAGCGCGCCGGCGCCGGCGCCGGGATCGCAGGGTGAGCTGCTCGGCCTCGGCTCGCCGTGCACCGGCGACGCGCTGCCCGCCACCCCGGGCATCGCGCCGGACTCGAACTTCCCGCCGTCCGGCGCCACCCCGCTGCTGACCGCGGGACGCGAGGTGTTCCCCAGCGGCCAGCTCGGAAACACGCGCGGCTACCAGGCCTACACGGTCGGCCAGGCGATGCTCGACCCATTCACGTCGCCGGCGGCGCTCGTGCCGCCGCAGGTCTATCCGGTGGTTCCCCCGAGCCAGCCGAACACCGTGGTGCCCGACCCGACGCGCTCCAACCGCGCCGGCAACCTCGGCACGCTCGCGTGGCTCAACAGCGGCTACCGCGGCGGCGGCCTCGACCTCGCCGGCTACGACGATCTCCTCGGCGAACTCGGCGTCAACGCGGCCACGCAGGGCCGCGGCCAGAACACGACGGTCGCGGTGATCGACCTGAGCGCCTTCGTCGAGCACGAGGACCTGGTGAACGTCGTCAACCCGGAACCCGGGCAGACCCAGGTGCTCATCGACCAGGACCCGATGGACCCAGACCACGGCACCGCCGTGCTGGGCGTCATCGGCGCCGAGGACAACGACTTCGGCATCACCGGCATCGCCTCCGGCGCACGGATCAACTTCTATCCCTCCGTCAGCGTCGAGGAAGGCGAGCGGCTGATCGCCGCGATCACGCAGGCCCTCATCGACCTCGGCGAGGGTGACGTGATCTGCATGCCGATCGGCAACAACGGCAACGCCGCCGTGTCGCAGCCCACCGTCAACCTGCTGGTGGGCGTGGGCACCGGCGCGGGCATCACCACGGTGTGCTCGGCCGGCAACGCCGGCGTCGGGATCAACCAGGGTCCCGTCGACAGCGGCGCGATCATCGTCAGCGCCTGCTGGCCCGGCTACCGCATCGGCACCGCCCCGAGCTTCTCGGCGGTGCCCGGCGGCAACGGCCAGGGCGGCCTGCCCGGCTACAACTACTGCCGCTTCCAGCAGTCCAACTACGAGCCCGAGGAGGGCCTGCCCGGCGTGCAGGCATCCTCGATCTCGGCGTGGGGCACGGGCGTGGCCACCTGCGGCTACGGCGACCTGTTCCAGGGCGACTCGCCCTCGACCGACCCGCTGCAGGTGAACAAGCTGCGCACCTACACGGCCGGCCAGAGCTTCGAGGGCACGAGCGCCGCGGCGGCCATCATCGCCGGCTGGTGCTCGCGCCTGCAGAGCTTCTCGCTCGCCTACTTCGGGACCGCGCTGCCGGTGCCGGACCTGCGCAACGCCCTGCAGACGCCCGGCAACTTCTTCCAGCAGTGCGGCCTCGCGTACTCCGCGCAGGGCTTCCCGGGCTTCCCGGAGAACTGCGAGCAGTACGGTGACATCGTCGCCGGCGGCCAGCAGGCGCGCATCGGCGGGTTCCCGCGGACCCGCAACACCGTCGCGTGGCTGGTGGCGAACGCCTTCAGCGGCGCCAACCCGGTGCTGTTCGACATCATCACCGGCACCTACCAGGCCGGCGGCGCCTTCTCGCTCCGCGAGGTGGACGACATCACCCTGCGCATCGCGTCGCAGCGTCGCCGTGCGGGCAACAAGGGCCAGGGCTTCGGCTCGTCGCTCTTCTACCCCCTGACGGGCGGCACCGTCGACCTGCAGCTCTCGGTGACGGCGTCGTCGCCGCCGTCGCAGATCACGGCGTTCGCGCTCCAGACGCGCTCGCGCGTGTCGTGGAACCTGCCCGTCATCCAGATCACCTACTTCTACAACTACGCGCAGAACCGCTGGGTGCCGTCGGGCTACCTCGCCCTGTCGGCCGCGTACAGCGGCGGGACCTACGCCCCGGTCGGCGACCCACGCGACTTCATGCGGCCCTCCACCGGCAACGGCACGCAGATCTACGCCCGCGTGTACACCTGCGGCCTGACCGGCGCCGGCTACACCGTGCTCCACGATCAGCTCAACTTCCTGATCGACGTGGACATCTTCGATACGGGCGGCGGCGCCGGCCTGCCCTGAGGCCCAGCCGGCCCGGAAACCCAAACCCACCCCCGCCCCCGGCCATGGCCGGGGGCGTTTCTTTGCTCGCCGGGACCCCCGCCGACCGCCTCGGTCGCCTACATTTCAATTCCTTGTGAACCGGCAATCGCCCGCCCCCGACGCCCGCCCTGCCTCCGCCGACCCGGCCACCCCGGGACGGGAGCAGTCGCCCGGCGCCGCGCTCGACCGCGCGCACGCGCGATTCATCGAGCTCTGGGGCCGCATGGCCGCCTCCTGGGGCGTGCCCCGAAGCATGGCCGAGGTGCACGCGCTGCTCTTCGTCGACGGCGGGATGCTCAACACAGACCAGCTGATGTCCCGCCTGGGGATCAGCCGCGGCAACGCCTCCATGACCACGCGCACCCTCGTCGAGTGGGGGATCGTCACCCGCGTCCACAACCGCGAGGACCGCCGGGACTACTTCCGTGCCGAGCAGGACGTGTGGACGCTGTTCGCCACCGTGATCCGCGTGCGCAAGCGCCGCGAGATCGACCCGCTCATGGGCCTCGTCGAGGAGTGCCGCGCCCTCGCCTCCGGCGCGGGCCCCGGCTGCGGGTGCGCCGAGACCGCGGCGCGCGCCGCCGAGCTCGAGCGCAAGCTGCGCGACATCGCCAGCTTCATCGCGACCTTCGACACGCTGGCCGAGACCTACCTCGCCTCCGGCGGCGACGGCATCGCCGGCGCCTTCGGCACCCTCGGGGAGCGCGCTCCGTGAATGCGCCCGCCCGGCTCGACGTCGCCTGGAACGCCGCCTCCGGCGCGCTGGATGCCTCGCGCACCTGGGCCAGTGCCGTGGTAAGGCTGGAGTGCGAATGGGATCCGGCCACCGGCGAGGCGGCCTGCCGCGCCTCGCTCGACTGCGCGGGCGACGTGCGCACCGTGCCGGTCCCCGCGCATGCGCGCATCGACGTCCGCACGCACGGCCTGTGGGTGCACCTCGAACTCGCCGCCGCGGACACGGTGCTGCTGCGCGCGAGCTTCGAGCGCGGGCGCCTCGCCTACTGCACCTCGGCGGTGCCGGGCCTCGCCGGCCTGCGCGGAGGCACGTACGACCCGCCGACCGCGATCCTCGAGCTCTACCAGCGCGTGGCCGCCTGACGATGGAAGGCCGCCGCGGCCCCTGCTAGACTCGGCGCCCCCGCCCGGACGGGTGGCCGAGTGGCTGAAGGCGCTGGTTTGCTAAACCGGTATACGGGGTATTCCTCGTATCGCGGGTTCGAATCCCGCCCCGTCCGCTTCCCGCGGCCGCGGCCCAGAACGGGCCGCGGCCGCGTCGCTTCCGGCCCGCGACGCACCCGCCCCGTACGCTCCCCGCCGCATGGACGCCTTCATCGACGCCCTCTGGCAGCTGGTCAGCGAACCCGGGCTGCTGCGCGAGAACCTCGCCAACGTGGTCGACACGCTCGGGGGCCCGCTCACCTACGCGATGCTCGGGCTGATCGTCTTCTGCGAGACGGGCCTCGTGGTGACGCCCTTCCTGCCCGGCGACAGCCTGCTCTTCGCCACCGGCGCCGTGACCGCGACGGTCGAGCGCGTGGCCTCCGAGCAAGGCGCCGCGCCCGCGGTCACCGGGCCGACCATGGCGCTCGTCCTCTTCGCCTGCGCCGTCCTCGGCGACGGCGTGAACTACCACGTGGGCCGCGCCATCGGGCCGGTCGCCTTCAGCGGCCGCTTCCGCTGGCTGCGCCGCGAGCACCTCGAGCGCACGCAGGCCTTCTTCGAACGGCACGGCGGCCGCGCCGTCGTCATCGCGCGGTTCGTGCCCATCGTCCGCACGTTCGCGCCCTTCGTCGCGGGCGTCGGCACCATGGCCTACGGGCGCTTCCTCTTCTACAACGTCTTCGGCGCGGTGCTGTGGGTGGGCCTGCTCCTCGGCGGCGGCTACTGGCTCGGCGGGCTCGAGTTCGTCCAGCGCCACTTCAGCAAGGTGGTGCTCGCCATCATCGCGGTCAGCCTGCTGCCGATCGCGTGGGAGTGGTGGAAGCTGCGGCAGGAGTCGCGCACCGGCACCGCCGGGCGGTGACCGCGGCGGGCGCCGCGTAGACTTCCCGACCCTCCCGAGACCGGACACCCACATGAAGATCCACGAGTACCAGGCACGACAGCTCCTCGCAGACGCCGGCATCCCCGTCCCCGGGGGCCGCATGGTGGAACGCGCCGAGGACGCCGCGCGCGAGGCGCGCGATCAGCTCGCGTCGGGCGCCGGCATCGTGGTGGTGAAGGCGCAGGTGCACGCGGGCGGCCGCGGCAAGGCCGGGTTCGTCAAGGTGTGCAAGGCGGCCGACGAGGCCGAGGCCGCGGCGCGCTTCATGCTCTCCAACCGGATGCACAGCCCGCAGACCCCGGCGGAGGGGCTCGAGGTCCGGCGGCTGCTGGTCGCCGCGGGCGTCGACATCGCCAAGGAGTACTACCTCGCGATCGTCACCGACCGCGCGCGCCGCACCAACACGCTGATCGCGAGCGCCGAGGGCGGCGTCGACATCGAGCATGTCGCCGCCACCCGGCCGGAGGCGATCGTCAAGGTCGCGCTCGACCCGCTGTGCGGGCTGGCCGCCTACCAGGCGCGCGAGACCGCGTTCCGGCTGGGGTTCAGGGGCAAGCAGGTTGCGCAGGCAGCCGACGTGATGATGCGCCTCGCCGGGCTGTTCCTCGCCAAGGACGCGAGCCTCGCCGAGATCAATCCGCTGGTCGTCACCCCGCCATCCGCCGCGCACCCCGACGGCCAGGTGATCGCGATCGACGCGAAGTTCAACTTCGACGACAACGCGATGTTCCGCCACCCCGACCTGCGCGCGATGTTCGACCCGAGCGAGGAGAACCCCGCGGAGATGAGGGCGCGCGAGTTCGAGCTCAACTACGTCGCGCTCGACGGCAACATCGGCTGCCTGGTGAACGGCGCGGGCCTGGCGATGAGCACGATGGACATCATCAAGCTGCACGGCGGCGACCCGGCGAATTTCCTCGACGTCGGCGGCGGCGCCAGCGAGCAGGCGATCACCGAGGCCTTCCGGATCATCCTCTCGGACGGCCGCGTCAAGGGCGTGCTGGTCAACATCTTCGGCGGCATCATGCAGTGCGACCGCGTCGCGCGCGCCATCGTCTCCGCGGCGAAGGCAGTCGGCTTCAAGGTGCCGCTCGTGGTGCGCCTGGAGGGCACCAACGTCGCCGAGGCCCGGCTCATCCTGGACGCCGCGCGCGCCGAGCTCCCCACCATGCAGTCGGCGACCGACCTCGCCGATGCCGCCCGCAAGGTCTGCGCCGCGGTCGCCTGACCGCGCCATGCTCGTCCTCTTCGACATCGACGGCACCCTGCTCCACTCGCTGAGCGCGGGGATCCACGCGATGAGCGCGGCGATCCGCGAGCTGCACGGCGCGGACGTCGACTTCGCGCGCGTCGAGGTGCACGGCCGGCTCGACACCCTGATCTGGCGCGACCTCGGGCGCATGCACGGATTCCCGACCGACGACGCGGAGCACGCGCGCTTCAAGGAGTGCTACTCCGGGCACCTGGAGCGCCGGCTCGCCGAACGCAACACGGTGGAGGCGATGCCCGGCGCAAGCGCCCTGGTCGACGCCGTCTGCGCGATGGACGGCGTGACCGCCGGCCTCCTCACCGGAAACTACGAGCGCACCGGCCGCCTGAAGGTGCGCCATGCGGGGATCGACCCCGACCGCTTCACGGTGAACGCCTGGGGCGACGACGGCCCCGACCGCCGCAGCCTGGTGCCGGTGGCGATGGGCCGCTACCACGACCGCCACGGCCGCGCGGTGGACGCGCGCGACGTCACGATCATCGGCGACACGCCGCACGACGTCGACTGCGCGCATGCCGCGGGAGCGCGGGTCATCGCGGTGGCGACCGGCAAGTTCGGGATCGACGCCCTTCGCGAGGCGGGCGCGGACCTCGCGGTCGCGGACCTGCGCGACACCGCGTCGCTTGCGCGATGGATCTCGCGCGCAGACCGCTGAGCCGGACCCGTCAGCCGCGGTCGAGCCGCGCGCGCAGGGGCATCAGGACGCGCGGGATGAGCCGCTGCTCGACCAGCCGCTCGCCATGGCCGCTGAGCGCGGCCAGGTGCGTGGGCAGGTCCTCGAGCCGGCGCACCGGGCCGGTGCGCCGCACGGTGAGCATCACGCTCAGCGGGTCGGCACCCTCGCGCGCCACCGACGGCTCGCTGCGCGGCGACTTCGTCTTCACCTCGAGGTAGACGTGCATGTCCGGGGCATCGGCGAGCACCAGCGCCAGGAACGGCTGCGCGTCGATCACCGAGTCGGTCGACGCCTCGGCGAAGTCCCCCAGGTGCGATCCGCCGAGCAGCGCGTCGAGCACCACCTCGTCGCGGTTTCCCTCGCACTCGAAGTCGAAGGCGTAGACGAGCTCGAGGTGCGCGACGTCGAGCGGGCTGATCGAGAGGAAGAACGGGGCCACCTCGAGCACCGCGCGATGCATCCGGTAGGCGTCCTCGAGCGACGCGGGGTTCACCCAGCCGCTCTTGAGGGACGTCTGCCGCATGGCCACCCAGAGGAAGTCGCGGTCGCCCTCGTCGGACTCCAGCGCGACCTCGCCGTCGGGGTAGCGCTCCAGGCTGGAGAGCCGCGGCATCTCCTTCCGGAGCCGGCCGAAGAGGTCGAGCACCGGCTCGCGCGAGCCCGGCAGGTCCATCTTGAGCGCGAGCTTCTGGTTGACGCAGAAGTCCCGGCAGAGCGCCTCGAAGTCGGCCATCGGCGCCACTGCCGCGCCTCAGGCGGCGCCGGCTCCCTTGCCCGCGCGATGCGCCATGGAGAGGGCGATCCGCTCGCGTGCCAGGCGCAGCTTCTCCTCGTGCGCGCGGCGCTGCTTGCGCCGCCACGCGAGGATCCGCCACACGGCCAGGCCCAGGACGGGCAGGAAGAGCAGCACCGCGATGCCGGCGATGACCGGCACCAGGATGGTGATGATCGTGATGACGAACGCGAGCGCCGTCTCGAACATGCCGTAGATCGGGTTCAGCCAGCCGATGGTGAGCACCGAGCTGGAGATCCGGCCGGCGATCGACGCCGCCTCAACGCCTGAGGCCGTGGTGGCACCCGCCACGATCCCGAGCGACCACGCGACGGCCGGATGCAGGAACGGCACGAACACGCCGTCCGCGCCGGTGGTCCCGCCGAGCAGCTGGCTCGTCATGAGCACCGCGCCCGCCACGGCGGCAAGCGGCGCGGACAGCAGGTCGAGCGCATGGTCGACCCACGGCACCAGGAAGCCCACGATCTCCACGATGCAGGCCGTGCCGAACAGGATGATCGCGGCGTTCGAGCCCATCCACTCGAAGTGGGGGCCGATCGGGAGGGCGCCGGCGCGGACCGCGATCGCGGCCACGAAGAGCGGCAGGAACACGCGCAGGCCGCACGCGGCCGCGAGCCCCAGCCCGGCGCAGAGCGCGAGGAAGACGTCCATCGAGGGTCAGGCGACCTTGGCGTCGAGGTAGCGCTCGACGCTGCGGACGTCGGCCATCACCTGCGGCGTGACGCGCAGCGTGAAGGTCGCGCCCTTGGTCACGCCCACGACGCGGGTGCACTGCTCGCGGGCGAGCCAGATGCGGCCGGCGCGCGCGGTGCGGCGGTTGCCGCTGCGCAGGCGCTCCCGCTTCAGGCGGTTGAGCGCGCCCTGCACGCCGGAGTTCATGCGCATCAGGCGGAGGATGGTCTGCCGGCGGCGGGCCTCGGCGGGAACCGCGTTGACGGTGAAGTGGACGGTGGTGCTGGGGGCGAGCTTCGACATGGTGTGCTCCGTGGCCGACGTTCGCTCGGCCGAGCCGCGCAGTGTAGCCGGACCCGCGGGTGGCCGGGCGGACCGGCATGCCTGCTTATCAGGACGTCAGGGACGCGTCCGGACTAGCCTTTGGGCATGGCCTCCCTCGAAATCGCGTGGATCGGCACCGGCGTCATGGGCACGTCCATGGCGCGCCACCTGCTGGGGGCCGGCCACCGGCTGCGCGTGCACACCCGCACGCGCGCGCGCGCCAAGGCGGTCCTGGATCTCGGCGCCCGGTGGGCGGCGACCCCCGCGGAGGCGGCCGAAGGCGCGGAGGTGGCCTGTTCCATGGTGGGCTACCCCGAGGACGTCGAGGCGGTCCACATGGGTCCGTCGGGCACGCTCGCCGCAGGCAGGCGACCGGGACTCGTCATCGACTTCACGACGAGCAGCCCCGCGGTCGCACGACGCCTCGCCGAGGTCGCGTCGGCGCACGGGGTCGAGGCGCTCGATGCCCCGGTCTCGGGCGGGGACGTGGGCGCCCGCAATGCGGCGCTGTCCATCATGTGCGGCGGCTCGGAACGGTCATTCCAGCACGCCCTCCCCATCCTGTCCGCGGTCGGCAAGACGATCGTGTACCAGGGGCCGGCCGGCGCCGGCCAGCACACGAAGATGGTCAACCAGCTGCTGATCGCGGGGTCCATGCTCGGGCTTGCCGAGGCGCTTGCCTATGCGCGGCGCAGCGGACTCGACCCGGCGCGGGTGCTCGAGTCGGTGGGCGGCGGCGCGGCGGCGAGCTGGTCGCTCGCCAACCTGGCGCCACGCGTCCTGAAGGGCGATTTCGCCCCCGGTTTTTTCTGCGAACACTTCCTGAAGGACCTTCGTATCGCGCTTGACGAGGCCCGCGCGATGGGCCTCGACCTGCCATGCGCCGCCGCGGCCGAACGCACCTACGCCTCGCTGTGCGAGGCCGGGTTCGCCCGCAACGGCACGCAGGCCGTCGTCCACGC
>VEQS01000052.1 GCA_018883105.1 Phycisphaerales bacterium | reverse complement strand
AGCTCGGGCCAGCCATGCAGCGCATGGATCTCGGCCACCGGGCATCCGAGGCGCGAGCCGTCGAGCGCGCCGTCCTCGACCATGCGCCGCCCGCCCGCGCCGCCTTCCTCCGCGGGCTGGAAGACGAGGGTCACCGGCCGCGGCAACGGGTGGTGCGACGAGAGGCGCGCGAGCACGCGTGCCGTGCCGACCATGATGGCGGTGTGGCCGTCGTGCCCGCAGGCGTGCATGCGCCCGGGGATCGTCGATGCGTACGGCGTTCCGCCCGACTCGAGGATGGGCAGCGCATCGATGTCCGCGCGCAGCGCGACCGCGCGGTCGCCGGGTCCCGGGACGTGCGCGAGGACGCCCGTGCCGCCGGCCAGGCCGCCGACGTGCGCGACGCCTGCCTCGGAGAGCTCGCGCACGATGACGCCCGCGGTGCGCACTTCCTCGTAGCCGATCTCGGGGTGGCGGTGCAGGTCGCGGCGGAGCGAGACCAGCCCCGGCAGTTCCTCGGCCACCAGCGACCGGATCCGTTCGACCGAGGGTGCGGCGGCGTTCATGGAGGCGGGAGGCTACTTCCGCAGGGGCGGCAGGCCGCACGCCTCGCGCCCGGCGTTCATCTTGGCGAACGCTCCCTTGTCGTGGTGCACCAGCCTGCTGAGCTGGCTCATGGTGACGCCGAGGAGCGCGGCGGCCCCGGCCATGTCGTAGCGGCGCGCGACGATCAGGTCGAGCGCCTCCGCGAGCAGGCCGGGGTAGTCCTCGTGGTCGGGGTTGACCGGCAGCTTGTTGCCCTGGCGCCGGCGCTTCCAGAGCTCGCTGCACGCGTGGGTGTCGCGCGAGGCGAGCGTGCGCACGTGCGAGGCGAGCTTGCGGCGCAGGCGGCGGATGGCCATGCGGCGGTTCTCCGCCTGGCTCCGCCGTTCGGTGGCCTGCGCCTCGATGCCGCTCGGGAGGTGCACCACGAACACCGCGGTCTCGACGCGGTTGCGGTGCTGTCCGCCCGGGCCGCCGACGCGGCCGGTGGTGAACTCGCACTCGCGCAGCAGCGCGTCCTCCTCGACCGTCGCTGGGTGCGGCGCGTCCACCATCCGGAAGGCAGGATCGACGAATGGCGGGCGGTAGGCCACGGGCGCATCGTAGGGACGCCGCTACGGTTCGTGCCGCGCTCGCGGGCGCGGTTGGGCGGATCCGCATCGCGCGCGCAGCTCGTCCTCCACGAGACCGAGCACCCCCGATCTCGTGAACAACGGCCGTGCCGCGCGCATCGCCTCGACCCGGGCGCGGCGCTCGTCCACGGGCATGGCGCGCAGCATGTCCGGCACCGAGGCGACGTCGCGCTCCGGCACGCGCACGAGGAACGAGTCCCACGGGATTCGATGCGCGAACGGAAGCACGTAGCCGTCGGACAGGAGGACCGGCAGCGACCCTGCGAGGATCGCCTGCACCAGCCGGAACGACCACCGCCCGAAACCGGCGGGGCAGAGCGTGAAGTCCGACCGCGACATGAGCGGCACGAAGTCACCCGCCGGCCCGTAGGCGCCGGCTGCATCCGACGGCGATCCGACGAAGTAGTCCGGCCCACGGCCGACGAGCGGCCGCAGCGCTCCGCCACGGATGTGCGACTCCGCGAGTTCCGGGTAGGAGACCACGCCCGAGAAGCAGTAGAGGAGGTCGCGCGGCGCATCCGTCCACTCGACGCCCCGGCGCCCGAGCAGTCGGCCAAGCGGGGAGGGATCCGGCTGGAAAGGCAGGAACGCGATGTCCCCGGGGAAGAGCTCCGCCGTCGATTCCAGCACGATGAGGGTGAAGCGCTCGTCGAGCCACCCGTATGGTCTTGGGTACGGGCGGTTTGCGGCGTGGTTCTCCCACGCCGATGGGCGACGCTGCCCGTAGTCGCCGCTTGCGAGCACGAGCGTCCGTCCGCGGTCGATGCCCGGGAGGCGGAGTATCCAGTCGCCTGGGTCCGGCCGTCGGCGGTTGAATTGCCAATGGACGAGGTTGATCGGGAGCAGGGCCCAGTCCGCGTCGTCCAGGCGTCGCGTCGCATGCCGGCGCAGGCGTGTCTCGAACTGCCGGCGGAACTCTCGATGGGCACGGACGGGGCGCCGGCGCTCGACGCGCCAGCGCTCGGGATGGATCGGGTGCACGAAGATCTTCACGGCGCCGGGGTCCCCGGGACATCGAGCGCATCGGCGCCGCTCGGGGTGGGGGAGGCTAGCGCATGCACGTCGGCGACACGGCGTGCGGCGCCCTTCCGGCGCTATACTGCGGGGGAACCTGCGGATGTGGCGAAACTGGCAGACGCGCTAGATTCAGGTTCTAGTGGGGTAACACCCATGGAGGTTCAAGTCCTCTCATCCGCATTGCGGGCTCCCGGAAGGGGGCCCGCGCCCGCTTTTGGCCCGTGACGGCTACCGTGGGCGGTTGCCGATGCGCGCGTACCTCGACTGCAACGCGACCACGCAGCCGCTGCCGGAGGTGGTGGCGGCGATGGCTGCGTCGCTCACGGACGGCTGGGGCAATCCATCGAGCGTCCACCGGGCGGGGATCGACGCGCGCCACGCGGTCGAGCTCGCCCGCGAGTCGGTGGCGCGGCTGCTCGGGGCGCGTCCTGCGGAAGTGGTGTTTACGGGCGGCGGCACGGAGAGCGCGTCGCTTGCGATCGCGGGCACGCTCGATGCGCTGGGCGGGCCGCGCACCATCGTCTCGATGCGCACGGAGCACAGCGCAGTGCGCGAGGCGTGCGAGGCGCTCGAGGCGCGCGGGCGCGCGCGCGTGGCGTGGGTGCCGCCCGCGGCGGGCGGCGTGATCGACCTCGTGGCCCTCGATGCGGCGCTCGATGCGCACGGCGACGACGTCGCGCTCGTCAGCGTCATGGGCGCCAACAACGAGACGGGCGTGCTGCAGCCGCTGCAGTCGGTCGGCGAGCGGTGCCGGGCGCGCGGCGTCCGGTTCCACTGCGATGCCACGCAGTGGGTGGGGCGCATGCCGACGTCGCTCGCGGACCTGCCCGTCGACCTGGCGACGGCGTCGGCCCACAAGTTCCACGGCCCGAAGGGCGTCGGCGTCCTGTGGATGCGCACCGGCGTGCGCGTGGAGCCGCAGGTGATGGGCGGTCCGCAGGAACGCGACCGGCGCGGCGGCACCGAGAACGTGCCGGGGATAGTCGGCATGGGCGTTGCCGCCGAGGGGGCGATCGCGTGGCTCGCCGACTCCGCGCACCGCGAGTTGGGCGCGGCGCGGCGCGACCGGCTCGAGCGTTCGATCCTGGCCGCGGTCCCCGACGCGGTCGTGAACGGCGCCGGCGCGGCGCGCCTCTGGAACACGACGAACATCGGCTTCCCGGGACTCGAGGCCGAGGCGATCCTGCTGCTCCTCTCCGAGCGGGGCGTGATGGCGAGCGCCGGGGCCGCGTGCTCGAGCGGGTCGCTCGACCCGTCGCCGGTGCTGCTGGCGATGGGCGTGCCGCCGCGCGTGGCGCACGGGAGCATCCGGCTCAGTCTCTCGCGCCTGACGACCGACGACGAGTTGGCGCACGCCGCGGAGGTGATCCCGGCGTGCATCGCACGGCTGCGCCGCTCGGGCGGTGCGGGCTAGCATCGAAGGCATGCGAAGCGTCACGATTCCGCCGGCCCTGCGCGCGTTTGCGCTCGCGATCGCCGTCCTGCTGCCCGCCGCGCTTGCCCGCCCGGCGCATGCGCAGGGCGCCATCGGCATCGCCACGTCGATCACGGTGCAGCAGTTCATGACCGACCTCATGAACTACGGCACGTGGACCGCCGACAAGACCTGGGGCTGGGTGTGGCAGCCGCGCGGGGTGCTGCCCGGGTGGCGGCCGTACGCGCAGGGGCAGTGGCAGGTCGCCGAGGGCTATGGCCTCTACTGGCACAGCTACGAGCCGTTCGGCTGGGCCGTCTACCACTACGGCCGCTGGGCCTGGTGGGACCACCGCGGGTGGGTGTGGATCCCGGACAAGACCTGGGGCCCCGGGTTCGTGAACTGGGCGTACGGCGAGGGCTACGTGGCATGGACCCCGATGGCGCCGTCGCAACCGGGCAACCAGTCGATCGCCAACGGCTCGTGCGACAACCCGCCTTGGCAGTGGATGATCGTGCCGCAGGCGTCGCTGCTCACCTCGAACGTGTGGCAGTGGGCGGCGCCGTCCGCGCGCAACGCCAACCTGATGCCGAGCCTGAAGCAGAACACCGTCTACACCGGCGTGAGCGATTACAGCATCCCGAAGGACATGCTGCTGGCGATCGCGGGCAACAGCGACCCGGCGCAGCCGATCGACTTCGTGATGACGCCGCTCGCGGTGACGCGCGGCGACACTCGTGGCCTGATCCTCGCGTACGCACCCGTGCTGACCGGCGCGGCACCCCCGCTCGGCTCGCAGTTCCGCGTCGGCGCGCCGCCGCCGCCGCACGCTCCACCGCCGCCCTCTCGGCCGGCGCCGCCGCTCCCGCCCACGTGGAGGCCGGTCGCTCCCACGCACGGGTGCACCGAGGCCGAGGCGCAGGCGCGCACCAGCCAGCTGCTGGCCGTCTACCGCAACGGCCAGGCGCAGCGCGTGGCACTCGCGCAGAGCATGGACCCGTACTCGCCGCCCATCAGCACCTGGAACATGAGCAATGCCGAGGGCTGGCACGCCAGCGACCAGCGCGAGCTGGCCGCGCAGAACGAGCGCGAGGAGGCGCTGGTGCGCGGCGGCGCCTACGGCGGTTCGCCCTACGCGCCCCCGCAGCAGCCGAAGTCGTACCAGTCGCCGTGAGCGGCGGTCACCCGCGTCCGCGCCAGCCGCGGTAGCGGCGCACGAGCGCGTCGGTACTCGGGTCGGGGCCTGCCGACGCGGGCCCGTCGAGGAGGGGCAGCAGGGCGCCCGCGACCTTCTTGCCCAGCTCGACGCCCCACTGGTCGAAGCTGTTGACGTCCCAGACCGCGCCGGCGGTGAAGGTGGCGTGCTCGTAGAGCGCGACGAGGCGCCCGAGCGCGCGCGGCGTGCGCTCGCGCAGCAGCAGGAAGCTGGTCGGCCGGTTGCCGGGCATCACCTTCGGCTCGACGAGGTGCGCGGGCGTGCCGAGGGCGCGCAGCTCGTCGGCCGTCTGGCCGAAGGCCATCACGCGCGCCTGCGCGAACGCGTTGGCCAGCAGCATGTCGTGCATGCCCAGGCTGTCGAAGGCGGGCATGGCGAAGGCGATCAGGTCGGCGGGCACGGTGAACGTGCCCTGGTGGAGCATCTGGAAGAACGCGTGCTGGCCGTTGGTGCCGGGCTCGCCCCAGATCACCGGGCACGTCGGCCACGAGACGGGCGTGCCGTCGAGCCGCACGCGCTTGCCGTTGGATTCCATCTCCAGCTGCTGGAGGTAGGCGGCGAAGCGGTGCAGGTGCTGGCAGTAGGGCAGGATGGCGTGCGCACCGAAGCCCATGTAGCCGGCGTTCCAGACCTGCAGCAGTCCCATGAGGACCGGCAGGTTGCGCTCCGGCGGCGCCTCCAGGAAGTGGCGGTCCATCTCGTGGAACCCCGCGAGCATGTCGCGGAACGCGTCGGGCCCGATGGCGACCATCGTGGAGAGCCCGATCGCGCTGTCCATGGAATACCGGCCGCCCACCCAGTCCCAGAAGGCGAACATGTTCGCGGGGTCGATGCCGAAGGCCTTCACCAGGTCGGCCGCGGTCGAGACCGCGACGAAGTGGCGCGAGACGCTGCGCTCGTCCCCCCCGAACGCCGCCAGGCTCCAGGCGCGCGCGGTGCGCGCGTTGGCCATCGTCTCCTGCGTGGTGAACGTCTTGCTGGCAACGATGAAGAGCGTCTCGGCGGGGTCGAGGCCGGCGACCTTCGCATGGAAGTCGCCGGGGTCGACGTTCGAGACGAAGCGGAACGAGAGGCCGGGGTGGACTCGGTCGAGGAGCGCCTCGTGCGCCATGGCGGGGCCGAGGTCGCTGCCGCCGATCCCGATGTTGACCACGTGCCGGATCCGCCGGCCGCCGTGGCCGGTCCATCGGCCGGAACGGACCGCGTCGGCGAAGGCCGCCATGCGGTCGAGCACGGCGTGCACGTCGGGCACCACGTCGTGCCCGTCGGTGCGCATCACCGTGCCGCGTGGCGCGCGCAGCGCGACGTGGAGCACCGCGCGGTCCTCGGTGACGTTGATCCGCTCGCCCGCGAACATGGCCGCGCGCCGGCGCGCGAACGGCGAATGGCCGAGCAGCGCGATGAGGTCGGCGAGCGCGGCGCCATCGATGCGCTGCTTGCTGAAGTCGAGGTGGATGTCGTGCGCCTCGGCGCGCATGGACTCTGCGCGCGCCGGGTCGAGGTCGAAGAGCTCGCGCAGGTGCGCCTGCCCGAGGCGCGCGGCGTGCGCGACGAGGAGGCGGTGCGCCGGGAGCGCGACGAGCGGGGGGGTGTCGGCCATGGCGGGCCGTAGGATAGGACCATGACCGATACCGTCCCGACCGCCGTGCTGGCGATGACCGGCCAGTCCATCTGGGTGGACAACATCACGCGCGACATGCTGCGCGGACAGCTGCAGGAGTACATCGCGCGCTGGTCCGTTGTCGGCCTGACCTCGAACCCGACCATCTTCGCCAAGGCGATTTCCGGCAGCCGCGACTACGACGCGCAGGTGGCCGAGCTCGCCGCCCGCGGCATGGACGAGGAGGCGATCTTCTTCGAGCTGGCGCTCTCCGACCTGGGGCGCGCGTGCGAGCTGTTCCTCCCGACCTTTGCGCGCACCGGCGGCGTCGACGGCTGGTGCTCGCTCGAGGTGAGCCCGCTGCTTGCGGACGACGCGCGGAGCACGGTGGACCAGGCACTGGCGCTGCATGCGCGGGCGGGCCGGCCGAACCTCTTCATCAAGGTGCCCGGCACCGCGGAGGGCGTCCCGGCCATCGAGGAACTCACGTGGCGCGGCGTGCCCGTCAACGTGACGCTCCTCTTCTCGACGGCGCACTGGCGCGCGGCGGCCGAGGCATACGTCCGCGGCCTGGAGCGCCGCGTGGCGGAGGGCAAGTCCCTGGACGTCTGCAGCGTGGCGAGCCTCTTCATCTCGCGGTGGGACACGTTGCTCGACCCGAAGCTGCCGGCCGCCCTGAAGAACCGGATCGGGCTCGGGATCGGCGCGGACTGCTACGCGGAGTACGTGGCGATGCACGCCACGCCCCGGTGGCTGGCGCTCGAGGCGAAGGGCGCGCGCCCGCAGCGGCTCCTCTTCGCGAGCACCAGCACCAAGGACCCGGCGCTGCCGGCCACGCTCTACGCGGCCGGCCTGGCGGCGCCGCGCACGGTGGACACCATGCCGGAGGCCACGCTCAAGGCGATCCACGCGGGCCCGCCCGTGACGGCGGTGCTGCCCACCGACGGCGGGCCGCTGCGCCGCGCGCTCGCGGAAGCACGCGCCGCGGGCATCGACCTCGACGCGGCGGCGGCGGAGCTGCAGGCGCAGGGCGCGAAGAGCTTCGTCCAGAGCTGGAACGACCTGCTCACGGACATCCGTGCGAAGGGCGGGGCGCTCGCGGCCCGATGGTGATCCCGATGCAGGGCTTCCTCGACGAGCTTTCCTGGCGCGGGCTGCTCCACCAGACGACGTCGGAGTCGCTGCCGGCGTACCTCTCGACGCCGGGGCGCGTCGGGTACGCGGGCTTCGACCCGACCGCCGACAGCCTGACCGTCGGCAACTACGTGCCGATGAAGCTGCTCGCGCACTGGCAGCGCGCCGGGCACCGGCCCGTCGTCCTGATGGGGGGCGGCACCGGCCTGATCGGGGACCCCAGCGGCAAGAGCGCCGAGCGGCAGCTCCTCGACGAGGAGGCGGTGCGGCACAACGTGTCGCGCCAGCGCGAGATCTTCGCCCGCGTGATCGACTTCGCCGCGGCGGGCGACCGCGTGGCGACGGTCGTGGACAACGGCGACTGGCTGCGCGGCCTGGGCTACATCGAGGTGCTGCGCGACGTGGGCAAGCACTTCAGCGTGAACCAGATGATCATGCGCGATTCGGTGCGCACGCGCCTTGAGGGGCGCGAGCAGGGGATCAGCTACACCGAGTTCAGCTACATGATCCTGCAGGCGTACGACTTCCTGCACCTCCACCGCTCCATGGGATGCACGGTGCAGCTCGGCGGCGCCGACCAGTGGGGGAACATCGTCAGCGGCATCGACCTCGTGCGGCGCGCGGCGCAGGGCGATGCGTACGGCATCACGAACCCGCTGGTCACCAAGTCCGACGGCGGCAAGTTCGGCAAGAGCGAGAAGGGCGCCGTCTGGCTGACCGCCGACCGCACCAGCCCGTTCCGGTTCCACCAGTTCTGGCTGAACACCGCCGACGCCGACGTCGGGCGGTTCCTGCGCTGGTTCACGTTCCTTCCGCGCGAACGGGTCGAGGAACTGGACCGCGCCGCGGCCGAGCGGCCTCAGGAGCGCCAGGCGCAGCGCGTGCTGGCCGACCAGATGACCGAGCTGTTCCACGGCCCCACCGAGCGCGCGAACGCCGAGGCGGCCGGCCGGGCGCTCTTCTCCGGCGAGGTGGCCTCCCTCGACGCGCGGACCGTGGGAGAGATCGCCGAGGACCTGCCGTCGACCGTCCTGGAGCCGGGCGAGCTCGGCGGCGAGGGGCTGCCGCTCGTCGAGCTGCTGCCGCGCACCTCGCTCGCCGCGAGCAAGCGCGAGGCGCGCGACTTCCTGCAGGCCGGCGCGGTGATGGTGAACGGCGCGAAGGCCGCGGCCGACGCGCGGCTCACCCCGCGGGACCTGCTGCACGGGTCGGTCGCGCTGCTTCGGCGCGGCAAGAAGCAGTGGCACGCCGTGCGCGCCGGCTGAGCGACTAGCGGCGCGGCGACGCCTCGAGCTCCACCGACGGCACCTGCCCGCGCGGCGTGCCCGCGGCCTCGACGATCGACACGCCCTCCGGCAGGCGCCAGAACGTCACCGGCAGCGAGGAGCGCCCGGGCGCCGGCGATCCGTCGCCAAGGTCGACCACCGCCGCCGGCACGAAGGTGCCCGACTTGAGTGCGTCGATCGCGGCGCGCGGCCCGGTGACCACGACGCCGGGGACCTGAGCGCGCACGGGCGCGACGTCCCACGTCGACGCGGTGGCCGGCGACATCGACACGCGCACCGGCACCGAGGGGATGGTGAACTGCACGTTCGTCGAGAGCAGGGTGAACGTCACCTTCGCGCGCGGCGGCACCACGCGGCAGAGCTCGTTCCAGCGGGCGAGCGACTCCGGCAGGCGCAGGTCGACGTCGACCTGCTGCGCCTTGCCGGGCTCGAGGTTCTTCGTCTCGACGATGGCGTCGACCGCCAGGCGACCGACCGAGGTGCGCGCCTCGGAGGGCAGGGTGACCGACACCACCGCGGGGTCGATCGTGATCTCGCCCTGGACGGCGGCGCTCGGCAGGAGCGGGCTCACCGGCACCTGCTCGGTGACCAGCGTTCCCACGGTGTAGGAAGCGGTCTCCGGACGCACCCGCACGACCTCGGCGCCGGTCTCGGCGATCGCGGCGTTGAGCTGGAGCGTGCCCTGCAGGCGCGCCTCGTGCGTGCCCGGCTCGCCGGGCAGGCCATCGGTGCCGGGGGCGAGCGCGACGCCGGCGCGGAGCGCGCGCTCGGCGCGCTCGATCGATCGGCGCGATCCGCGCAGCTCGACGGCGACGGTGATGGCGGCCGAGGGCTCGACGTACTGCGCTCGCGGGTCGGCCACCGCCAGGCGAACCGTGCCCGCGAGGGTCGCGGTCTCGCGCGTGCGGTCGTTCGCGTAGGCCCACACGAGGAGCGCCACCACCGCGGCGGCCACCACGTTCACGAGGTCCGAACGCCAGTCACGCCGCGCGCTCATGCCGACTGCCCCTCGCCTGCGGCGGCCGTGGGTTCCTCGGCGGTGATCGCGCGGCGCAGTTCCTCCGCGAGTCCCTCGACGGGGACGGGCTCGCCGAGCCGGCCGCCGGCCGCGATGCGCACGGCTCCGGTCTGCTCGCTCACGACCACGACGATCGCGTCGGTCTCCTCGGTGATGCCGACGGCCGCGAGGTGCCGCGAGCCGAGGCGCGGCGGCACGTTCTCCGGGTCGGCCAGCGGCAGCTGGACGTTGGCCGCGACCACGCGGTCCCCGCTCACCACGACCGCGAGGTCGTGCAGCGGGCTGTTGGGCCAGAAGATGCTCTCGAGCAGCCGCGCCGACACCAGCGAGTCGAGCGGCACGCCGGAACTGACGACCTCGCCGAGCGGCACGGAGCGCTCGATGACGATGAGCGCCCCGAACTGGTTGCGCGACAGGAAGCCAACCGCCTCCTCGATCGCGGGCACGGTCTCGGTGAAGCGGCGGTCGCGGCCCGCCAGCCAGCGCGAGCGCCCGAGGCGGATGAGCGCCTGGCGCAGCTCGGGCTGGAAGATCACGACCAGCGCGATGGCCAGCGTCCCGGCCAGCGCCTCGGCCACGTAGCGCAGGCGTGCGAACGTGTCGGCGCCGCTTCCCGCGAAGCGCAGCGACAGGATGATCGCCGCGAGCACCACGATCACGCCCTTGAGGACACCGGCGCCGCGCGTGCCGCGCAGGAAGCGCAGCACCAGGAACACGGCCAGCCAGATGACCGCGAGCTCGACGGCGATCGCCACCGGTTCGTTCCCGCGGAAGAGCTGGCCGAGCCGTTCGAGCATCGCCCGGCGAGTATAGGAAGATGCCGTCCGCGGCGCGGGTTACGATGCGGGCATGGTTCGTGCCACGGAAGGCTTCACGGTCGGTCGCTTCACCGCGACCTGCGCCTCGAGCGGACGCGCGCTCGCGTCGGGCGAGCCGATCGTCGCGACGCTGTGCGACGCGCCGGCCGGCGAGTCCGGGTCGCCGGGCTTCGTGCGCCGCGACTTCGCCCTCGACGCATGGACCGGCGGGGCCCGCCCGGAGGGGATGGTCTGCTTCTGGAAGACCGTCGCCCCGGCACCCGACGAGAAGCGTCGGATCCTGGTCGACGACGACACGCTGCTCGAGCTCTTCGACCGGCTCGAGGGCGACGACCGCCCGCAGCGGATCGGCTACCGATGGCTCCTGTGCCTGGTGCTGCTGCGAAAGCGGCTCTTGCGGCACGTGCGCGTCGACCGTGACGGGGATGCGGAGCGGTGGATGGTGCAGCGCCGCGGGACCGACGAGTCGGTGCCCCCGATCGCCGTGGTGAATCCAAAGCTCCGCGACGAGGACCTGCAGGAACTGGCCGAGCACCTCGGCGAGGTCATGCAGAGCGAACTGTGACGCCGCGCCTCGCGCGGGCGCTGGCCGTGGCCCTCGCCGGCGTGCTGGGGGCGTGCAGCGGGGGGCCGACGCCCGCGCCGCCGGCGGCGAGTGCGCCGGCGCCCGATGCGGCCGCCATCGCCGCGCGCGAGAACGCGCGCGTCGGCGGCCTGAAGCACCTCTGGGCGAAGGGCGTGGCCGAGCTCCGCTGGAAGGATGCCTCCGGCGACCACTTCGAGCAGGGTGACCTCGACCTGCGCTGGTGCGCGGGGCGAGGCCTCGCGGCGAGCGTGTCGAAGTTCGGCGACCGCCATGCGTGGCTCGGCTCGGACGGCGTGCGTTGGTGGCGCTTCTCCCCGAAGGCGACGCCGCCCGCGCTCGACGTGGGCGAGGTGGCGCCGTCGCCCGGGCGCGCATGGTCACAGGTCGATGCGTGCTCGTCGCACCCGGCGCTCCTCGGCATCGCGCCGCTCGTGCCCGCGGAGGGCGCGGTCCCGGAGGTCCGCGACGCGCTGGCGTGGATCGAGCTCTCGGCGGTCGCGCTGCCGCGCCGCGAGGGCGAGCGGTTCGAGGCGGCGTTCGACGCATCGACGCTCGAGCCGCGCCGCTGCCGCCTCGTCGACGCCTGGGGGACCGAGCAGTGGTCGGTCGAGTTCGTGGACTTCGCGTCGGTCGAGCAGGCGGGACAGGCGCCGGGCGCCTGGTCGCGCGTGCCGCGCCGCATCGTCGCCCGGCGCGGCGATGGATCGGGCAGCCTGCTCCTCGTGCTCGACGCGCGCGTGGCCGATGCCGCGGCCGTCGACCGGCCGGAGCTCTACGACCTGGACACGCTCCGTGCCCGCTTCGCGCCCGAGCAGGTGAGGACGGTCGAGTGATCCGGCACGCCGCCGCGCTGGTGGCGCTGGGCGCGATGGCGGGTGCGGCCGCGGCGGCCGCCGACCGTTCGCTGCTGCCCGCGGCCTCCGACGGCGCGCACGCATGGATCGTGGTCGAGCGGACCGCGCCCTCCGGTGCGGAGCACGTCGTGCTGCACCACGCGCTCGCGATGGGCGGCAGCTTCGTGCGCGAGGCGTTCGTGCTGCCGCGTCGGCCCGAGGCCATCGCGGCGTCGGACGCCTCGGTGTGGATCGTCATGCCCCCCGCCGAGCGCGGGGCGCGACGCGACGTGTTCTCCTCGACCGCGGTGCGCAGCCCCGCGACCGGGGCCTTCTACTCCGACCCGCCGGGGAGGCTCTCGATCCATCCGAGCCTGCCGGGCGACGGCGCGCTGCTCGGCGTCGCCGTGGATGACGGCGCGTTGCTCGCGTGGCGTGCGGGCGCATCCATGGAACGGCTTGGTGCGTCGGGATGGACGGCGTTCGACGCGGCGGTCCCCGCGGGCGCGTCCATGCTCTCGACGGTCGCGGGCCGGCCCGCGGTGCTCGGCGGTGCCGGGCCCATCGCGCTGCTCGGCGCCGACGGCGCGTTCGCGGCGGCGTCATGGCAGGTCCCGGCCGGCGCACGCGTGCGGCCGATCGAGGGATGCCGGCGTCCCGTCGTCGGCATCGACGCCGGCGACGGCGGCACGCGCGTCGAGCTGCTGCGAGACGGCGCGCCGATCGCGCTCGCCACGCTCGAGCCGCCGGGCCGGCCGTTCGCGGTCCTGGGGCTCGGCGGATCGGTCGCGGTCTTCGCGACGACGGGCGAGGGCGGGCTCTCGATCCGGCGCGTCGACCCGATCACGGGCCAGTCCGCGGCCGCCGAGGTCCTGGAGCCGCAGCGCGCGGACGCATCGGGGTGGGTGTGCATGGCGGCGCTTGCGTTCGCGGCGCTCGGGGTGGCGGCGGGACTGGCCGTTCGCCGCGCGCTCGGCCTCAAGGCCGCGCGCGCCGATGGCCGATGACGCGGCGGGCGGACGGACCCGCCCCAAGGAGCCCCTGCCGCTTGCACGACGGAACGGATTCCCGTGTCGCCCGCATGGCCACGTCGGCCCCTGCGGAAGCCTCGCCCGTGCCGGGGGCGTTCCGAGACCTCGCGGTGGCGTTCGAGGAAGTGGCGGCGGGCGTGGCCGGCACGCACCGCATGCTGATCGACCGCGTTGAGCAGCTGAGCCGTGAACTCGAGCAGGCCCGGGGACGCGCCGACGCCGGCACCGCGCTGGTCTGCGACGGGGACTCGATGACCCTGGAGGTGCTCGAGCGCCGCGCGATCCTGGCCACCCTGCGGCAGTTCGGCGGACACCGGGACCGCACCGCCCGGGCGCTTGGCATCGGCGTCCGGACGCTGGGGATGAAGCTCAGCCAGTGGAAGCGTGCCGGCCTGGCGCCGGAGCACGCCTGAGCGTTATCCGGCCGCGCAGAAACTGCAGGCATCGGGCAGGACCTGCCGATGCACCGGACAGGTGATGCATGGCGCCCCGCACGGACGTGGGGCGCGTGCATCCCGAAGCCACACCGGAGCGCGCGGTGACCGACCCGATCGGAGCAGTGGGCCAGGCCTCGGCGGCGATGCATGCATCGCGCGCCACGGACGTGTCCTCGGCGGGTTCGATCGTCGAGCGCATCGCCGTCGGCATCGACCGGGCCCGGGCGCTGGGAATCGAGGCCGAGCGCGCCGCCGCCAGCGTGCGTGCCGGCGATGCGCAGGACGTGGAGGGCATCCTCCTTGCAACGCGCAAGGCCGATGCCGCGTTCCGCATGCTCGAGGCCGTCCGCAACGCGATGCTTGAGGCATACGCGCAGGTACGCGACGCCGGCCGATGACACGCCCAGACTTGCAGCAGGACCACGCAGGAGGATCCATGGACGCGATTGACGACGGCGGCTTCGACGCGGGCAGGAACGAGCTCGCGCTTCCCGGCGACGTGGTGGAGGCACCGGCGTGGCATCGCTGGCGCACCCCCGCGATCGTGGCCGCGGCCGCGGTGGCGACGGTCGCCGGCATCGCATGGCTCGGGCGCGCGCCCGAGCCCGAGCCGGTGGCGCTCGCGGTGCCTGCGTCGGCGCTCTCGCCGGCACGCCTGGCGCTGCAGCGCGCATCGGTCGCCTTCGAGGTGCGCGACGGCGCGCTGTGGGTGGCACCCGCCGACGTCGCGCGGGCGATCGAGGCCGTGTCCGCCCGCGCGGAGACGAACGCCGTGGCCGACGCGCTCGGCGACGAGTCGATCTTCTCGAGCGCCGAGTCGCTGCGCGCCCGCCGCACCGCCGCGACGATCCGCATGATCGAGTCATCGATCGCGATGCAGCCCGGCGTGGCGCGCGCATCGGTGGTCGTCGGGGAGCCCGGGCGCACGCCGGGGCTCGGAACGGCTTCGTTCGGCACTGCGTCCGTGACCGTCGCCATGCGCGGCGGGCCGATGCCGCAGGACCTGGTCGACGCGGTGGCGATGCTGGTGTCCGGCGCGTGCCCTGGCGTACGTCCCGAATCGGTGGTCATCGTCGATGCGGGCGAGGGGCGCGTGCGCGCCGTGCGTCCCGCGCATGAGCGTGCGCACGCCGAGGCGACCCATGACCGCGAGCGGCGGACCGAGCTGCTGGTGGCCGCGCTGGTCTCGGACCTTCCGGGCGCCACCGTCGACGTGCGTGACGCCGGCCACGGCGCCATGGTGACGACGGTGAAGCTGCCGCAGTCGCTGGCCGCCGTGCGTGCGGGCATCGAGGCCGACGGCGACCTCGGTGCGTGGCTCGAGGCCGAGCGCGCGCGCATCGCCGACCGGATCGATCCCTTCGTGCTGCCCGAGGCCGGCGCGGCCTGCGGCGGCGCGGTGTTGCTGGCGATCGCGCCGGAGATCGGTGCGGAATGGCCGGAGCCGGCGGCCGCCGCGGGCGAGGAACGCACGGCGCCTGCCGCGTCGCTGTCGTCCTCCGCGCCCGTGCGGACGGTGCGCGAGGCAGAGGCGCGCGAGCGCGCCACGCCGCTGGGCACGTTGCCGGCAACCGGATCCTCGCCGTTCTCCGCGGCCTTCGTGGCGGCGGGCCTGGCGGCGGTCGGCGTCGCCGCGTGGTGGGCATGGCAGCGGACGGCTGCGCGGCGAACGGCGGTCGTGGAAGAAGCGCCGTCATCGCCGATCGAGGAAGACCATGTTCACGGCGTCGAAGCATCCGAAGCGGTGCGCGACGCCGTGGGCGCCTCGGCGGCGATCGTCCGGTCGTGGCTCGATGCCGGCCGGGCGGACCGGGCCGCGCGGCTCGTGGTGGCGCTCGATGCGCCGGCGGCCGCCGCGCTCCTGCAGGCGCTCCCGGTGGCGTGCGTGCAGCGCGTGACGACGGCGCTCGGCTCGCTCGACGCCCCGACCCATGCGGAACTCTCCGACGCGGTGCGGGCCTTCCTCGACGAGCACGTGATGGCCGTCCAGGTGCACGCCGACGTGCAGGAGGCGGCGTGAGCGGGCCATCGGGGCCGGATGCCGGCGACGGCAAGGTGCCCTCCACCCAGGAAGAGGTGGTGGCCTCGGCCCTTGCGGCCGTGCGCCGGCACCTGGGCACGCTTTTCGGCGCCGCACGCCGCGCCGAGAACGACCCGGGCCCGGTCGGCGAGGCGATCCGCACGGTGCGCGATGCCGCCCAGCAGGCGTGGACGGGCGCGGCGGAGCCGCCGAAGGATTCCGGACCCGCACCGGCGCCGAGGCTCGGGGATTCCGCGCGCGACGGCCGCGCCGATTGAGGCGGGCGCCCGGCGATCGCCGATGAAATCGCAAGCGGCGGAGTCGCCGCGGAGGAAGGTCAATCGCGTGATGGAAGCGGCAGTGCAGCGTTCGGTCGGGTTCCGCCACGGTCGTGTTCCGGCGGGCCGTGCCATGGTGCCGCAGGCTGCGGCGGTGGCGTCGCAGGCACGCCGTGCCGTACGTGCGTTGCTCGCGCAGCGCGGCGGCACGATGCTCCTCAGGCTCTGGTCGGGCGGGGCGGAACTGCGGATCGACTGCGCGCTGGCCGGGCGGTCGGCGGACCTCGTGTTCGCGACGCGTGACGAGGTCGTGGCCGTGGTGCTGCGCGCGCTTGCGCCGGCCTTCGAGTCGGAGTGCGCGCGGTGCGGCATCTCGCACGCGCGGATCACGTGCAGCGGTCCGGCGGCGCGGCCTGCGGCCGCCTGACGCCAACCTAGCGGCGGGGGTTGCGCGGCCGGCGCGACGGCGTGGGCTCGTGCCCGGGCCGGGGCGGCGTCCTGGGC
>VEQS01000200.1 GCA_018883105.1 Phycisphaerales bacterium | reverse complement strand
AGGCGGACCAGCTTGCGTCCGGTGCGGCGTCGCCGCTCGGCGGCGAGCTGGAGTCGTGGGCTGCGCAGGTGCGCTCCGCGCTGGTCGAGAGTCCTGTGGCTGCTGGCACGCTCGTCGGGATCGTCGCGCGCATCGATGATGCGCTGGACACGTACCGCCTGCGCGCAACCGCGGCGACCGACGCATTCGCCGACTATGCCTCGAGTGCCGCGGATGCCGCGGGTGCGGCGGCCGGCCTCGCTGGCGAGGCTGCGTCTCCCATCGCGGGCGTGGATGCACCGGTCGCGGTCATGCGTGGGTTCCAGCAGGTCACGGGGGACGCGGCGCGTTCCGAAGCGCGGATCGCCGCGCTCGTGCCGGGCAGTGCCGACCGCTCGATCGGCGGCATCGGCATCGGCGAGCGGTTCGAGTCGGCGCGGGATGCCCTGGAGGACCTGGCGGCAGCACCGGAGGGTGGCGCGTCGCTCGGCACGCGCACCGCCGCGGATGACGTGCTGGCGCAGCTCGGCCAGCTGCACGAGGCCCTGGTCGGCGTGCTTGGCACAAGCGGCATCGACATTTCCCAGCTCGTGCAGGACGTGACGGTGGCCGGCGTCGACGCACGGCTTGCCGCGCTGCGCGACGGCGAGGACGTGGGCGATCGGCGCGGTGCCGAAGGACTGAAGACCCTGGCCGCCCGAGTGGCACCCGAGCTGCAGTACCAGTTCGAGGACGGCAGCCTCGCCGCGGCGTCGGCCGGCCGCGTCGATGCGGCGGATGACGCCCGCGACTCGGCAAACCAGGCTGCCACGGCCGCGGAGCGCCTGGCTGCCATCGCGGACGACCTCGAGTCCCGGTTCGGCGAGCGGATCGACGGCTCGCAGATCGCCACGAATGCCGCCGACGCGCGTGCATCGGCCGACCAGGCCGAGGCGCGGCGCTCCGCCGCGACCGCGGCTCACGAGGGCATGCTGGCGCGGCTCGGGGACATCGAACAGCAGATCGACGGCAGCAACGGCCAGGTCGGCACCTGGGCGGAGTGGGTCGCGTCGGTGGGCGCGCGTGCGGACCAGATGCTGGTGGCGGCAAGGGCCGCGCTCACCGTCGGCTCGCAGGCGGATGCGCAGGCGCTCGCCGCGCAGCTCGGCGAGTACTCGGCGGTCAACGCCCGCGGCGCAGCCGTCTTCGCCGGGCTGACCAAGGGTGCCTCAGCAGCGATCATGACGGAGGTGGCGGTCGCGAACGGCAACGCGCCGTGGGCCGGAGGCGACCTGCAGCGGTTCCAGCAGCTGCGGGAGCAGTCCGAGACGATCGCCGGGGCGAACGCGGCGCTCGACGGCGCCGAGGCCGCGGCGGGGCGCGCCCATCTCGCGGCCAACCAGGCGGAGTCGCTGCGCGACGTCGCCGCGGCGCGGGAACTCGATGCCTACCGCGGACTGCAGCGCACGATCGCTGCGCCGACCACCTCGCACCGGGACGAGACCGTCACTGCTGCCTTCCTGTCGCGGGCCGCTGCCGACCTGTCCGGCGTCCGGCGCGACCAGGCGGGCGCAGAGGTGGCGATCGCGGACGCGTACCAGAACGGGACGCCGGGCCTGACCGCCATGCGCACTGCCTGGAGCAGCCCTTCGGCCCACGCTGCCTTCGTCGGCCAGGTCACCGCGCACGAGCAGGTGCTCGTCGGGGCAGACGCGACCGTGAACGGCATCCGCCCCGACGGGGCCGCGTTCGACCGAGACTTCGCCTCCGACGACAGGCTTCGTGCCCAGGTCGACTTCTACGACATCGTCGTGCAGACGTTGGCTGGGCGCGTGGACGTGGCCCGCGCCCAGGATGCGGCCACCTCCTCGGCCGCCGCGGGAGAGTCCCGAGCCGCCCGTGACGTCGCCATCGCGGCGGCGCGCCAGCTTGCGGTCCAGGCGGATGCGGCGAAGTCCATGGCCACCGAGGCGCGCACGAATGCCGGCCGGTTCCTCGGGCGTGCGATGGTCAATTACGTCGCGAATGCCCAGGAGGCTCATCTGCGCGCGATCGCCGCGGCAACTGCGGCCGATGCATCCGCCGATCGTGCCGAGGGACATGCCGCCGGTGCGACCGCCCTGGTGTCCGGCGGCGGCCAGCTCGTCTCCGGCGGCTCGAACTGACGCTGCCCCCGGCCCCCGCACGCCGCGCCCCTACACTCGCGCGCCGTGCACGTCCGCGTCCCGAAGCGCATCGTCCTCCTCGTCGGCCTGGCGGCGACGGCGTCGGTGCTGGCGATCGCGGCGCTCGGCGGGTTCGACCGCGCGGAGTGGTGGTCGCAGGACACCCGCTTCAGGCTGGGACGTGGGAACACGGAGCCGCTCGATGAGCGTGTCCGGCTGGTGGCAATCGACGACCGCGCGCTCGACACGGTGGGGCGCTGGCCGTGGTCGCGCGAGGTGTTCGCGCGCGCGCTGGACGAGATCCACCTTGCGGGCGCGAAGGCCGTCGCGGTCGACGTGACCTTCGGTGACGTGCAGTCGGCCGCCGCGGACGCCGCGCTGGCGGAGGCCTACGGGCGCACGCCGACCGTGGTGGCCGTCGACATGGACGAGGGGCAGATCGACCCGGCCGTCTGGGGAACCCCGGAAGGTCGCGCGGCGCTCGCGGCCGTGGTGGCCGCCGCCGGCGAGGACGTCACGCAGCCGGTCGAGGCGATCGCCGACCGCGCGAAGCTCGACCCTGCGCGGCGTGCGCGGCTCCTGGAGCGCGCGTCGCTCTTCAAGACCCACGTGGCATGGCAGCGGCTCCTCGCGCTGCGGGCCGCGGGCACGCCGCCCGAGGACGAGGCGACGTTCGTCCGCCTGATGACCGGCAACGACACATCGCTCGGTCGCTTCCCGGAGCGCGACCTGCTGGCCGAGACCTACGCGCGCGACCGCGCCTTCGGCGCCCTCGCGCGCTTCATGGGGCCCGACCGCGGTGACGGCTCGGCGCTCGACGCGCCGCCGATCGCGCCGGTCGCGGCGCGCGCCGCCGGTGCGGGCTTCGTCAACTCGGAGGCCGACGCCGACGGCCAGTACCGCCGGGTGAGGCCGTTCTGGCCCACGCCTTACGGGTCGCTGCCGCAGTTCGGCCTCGCGGCCGGCTTGCTGCACGCGGGCATCACGGTGGCCGACGTGCGCGTGGAGCGCGGCGCGCTGGTGCTGCCCAACGGCAACCGCATCGCGCTGGAGGCCGGCGAGATCTACGTCGACTGGCCGACCGACATCTTCGAGACCTCGGTGCGATCCGGGACGGTCGGCGGCTCCGACGGCTCCGGCGGACTGGTGGCGATCGGCGCGCTGGTCGACCTGGCCGAGCAGCGGCAGGTGCTGGCCGAGCAGGAGGCCCGCTACCGCGCGCTGGGTGCGGACATCGCGCGCGAGCAGACCGACCTGGCGGTCGATGACCTGCAGGCGGTGCCGGTGTCCGACGCGGTGCGCGCGAAGATCAAGGAGCAGGGCGAGTTCATCGCCGGCGACCTGACGCTGAAGGGCACCGACGACGTCGCCGACCTGCCCGAGGACCAGCGCCGGCTGGTGGGCGCCTACCGCGAATGGTGGCGGCTCGACCAGCAGGTGCCCGCCTCGCGCGCATCGATCGCCGCCGCCGCGGCGCAGGTGCGCGGGCAGCTCGAGGGCAGGCTCGTCTTCGTCGGCTTCGTGGCCACCGGCGTGATGGCCGACATGATCAACACGGTCTACGGTCCGCGCACGCCGGGCGTGTTCTTCCACGCCGCGATCGCCGACATGGCGATCACCGCGGCGCACGTGACGCTCTGGCCGTGGTGGAGCGGGCTGGCGCTCGGGCTCGCCTTCGGCACCGCCTGCGCGT
>VEQS01000199.1 GCA_018883105.1 Phycisphaerales bacterium | reverse complement strand
GTTCTCCAACCAGCCCATCATCGACATCCGCGACTGGAACGACGACGGCACCGTCGACTTCTGGTGCGAGAAGGGCCGCCGCAACTTCGTGATGTACGGCCAGGTGGTCGAGGGCTACATGTACAGCGCGGAGAGCCGCGACCTCGGCAATGCGCCGGGCGCGGTGATGGGCTTCGCGACGCGGTAGCCTCCGCGCGCGATGCGGCCCGTCACCATCGCCGCGACCGGCGGCCTCGGAAACCAGCTGTTCCAGCTTGCGGCGGCAGTGGCGGTGGCGGAGGCCACCGGGCGCGGCATCGAGGTGTGCACGCGGATGTACGACCGTCCCGCCGCGCGCCGGGCGTTCCTGGCAGTGCGTCGATGGGTGCGCGGGCTGTGGACCGATGCGGACGGACGGTTCCGGCTCGACGCCATGGCCCGCGGACCGGAGCTGCTCGCGGTGCAGCGCCATGCGCGCGGGACCGACGCCACGGAGGACCGCGCGCGGGGGTTCACGCGTGCCTCGCTCAAGCAGGCGTCTCGCGATCCGGCCTGCACGATCCCCGGCGCGCACATCCTGCGGACGCGGGGCGACGTGCAGTCGCTGCTTGATGGCCGCACCACGGTGCCGCCCGACGAGACGCCGCTCGTGTCGGGCTTCATGCAGACCGACGCGTTCGTGGCGCCGCGGATCGATGCCCTCCGGGCCATGATCGAGCTGCCGCGCGAGACGCCATACGCCGCACGGTGGATCCGCGCGGCGCGCGAGCGCGCGACGGTCGGCATGCACGTGCGGCGCGGCGACTACGCAAAGCCCGCATACCGGGACCTGTTCCCCATCGTGCCGGCCGCGTGGTACGCGCAGGCGGCCGAGCTGTTGCGCGCGCGACTCGGGGACGTGCGCTTCCTGGTGGTCACCGACGACCCGGGCTGGGTGCGCGCGCACCTGAAGCTGCCGGGCGCGGTCGACGTGGCGTCGGGCGAGCACCCCTCGACCGGGCTCGAGGACCTCGCGGTGCTGGCCGCCTGCGGCCATCACATCATCGCCAACAGCACGTTCGGATGGTGGGGCGCGCGCCTGGCCACCGGCGGCGGGTTGGTGGTGGCGCCGACCTGCTGGCTCCTCAGGGAACCGCCGGACCCGGACCTGCTGCCGGCCTCATGGCTTCGGCTGGAGAATCCGCGCACGCGGGACTGATCCCGCGCCGAGCCAGCTGATCGCCAGGCAGATCGCGATGAGCGCGCCCGGGGCCTTCGTGGTGGGAATGCCGAAGGGGACGTTCACGAGCACGATCGAGTACAGCGCGAGCGCGACGGACGCGAGCGGCACGGTGCGCGACTGCGTCCAGAGGCGCCACGCGAGGCCGAAGAGGAGCGTGGCAAGCAGCGAGGCGGAAGGGATGCCGCCGTCGACCCACGCGTGCAGGAGGGCGCTGTGGGCGTTGTTCAGCTGCCCCGCCGGCCATGCGTCGAAATACTGGCGCTCCCGCGGATCACGCGCGATTTCCGCGAGGGTCCATTGCGGCAGGCGGGCGGCAAACCACCCGGCGCCTCCGCCCAGGACGGGATGCTCCAGCCCGATTTCACAGGCGGCGCGGACCAGCACCAGACGTCCACCGGATGCCACGCCGACGGCGGCGTCGATGCGGTCCTGCGCGCGCAGGTCGCGAGCCGCCTCCAAGCCGTCCTGGGTCCGAGCCCACGCGGGCGATCGAACGACCAGCAACGAGCCGGCCAGCAGCGCGACGACTCCCGCGCCGACGAACGCCCACCCGGCACCGCGCACGTGCGGGCGTGGACGCAGGAACACGGACATGACACCCACCACCGCTGCCGCCAGCACCGTCCGGACCGCCAGGATCCACACCGCCACTGCGCATGGAACCATCGCCACGATCGCCGCAACCCGGCCGATGCCCGTCATCCAGCGCATGCCCGCGACGCACAGCACGAACGCCGAGACGAACTGCCACTGGGTCATCATCAGCGACGACAGGCCGCGCACGTCTCCATAGGTGCCCCAGCCGCGTCCATTCCACGACATGACCAGGGTGGCGCACGAGTGTGCCGCGCCGCCGATGGCCATCGCGCCGAGCACCAGCCACGGCCGGCCCATCACCGGCCACAGCATGAGCGGCGTGAAGAGCCACCGGTCCGGGATGGGGGACGGCGTCGATGCTCCGAGATCCGGCCCCCACGCCGACGTCAAGGAGGTCCACGCGAACCACGCCACCATGACCCACCACAGCGGATCGCGGACGGCGGGCGCCCAGCACCACCAGACCTTCGGCACCCGCAGGATGGCGATGGCCAGCAGCATGCCCCAGGCGATGCCCTCGCCCGCGTTCGTGATCGACTGCACGAACGCCCACAGCAGGGCCAGTGCCAGATGGAGCGCGTGGCCGAATGGATCGGCTCGCTCGGCGGCATCGAGCACCGCCTGCGGCGACCCCAATGCACTCGGCATGCGTCGTTCCATCGACAGGGGGCGATGCTACGGCGCAGCGGTATCTTCCGTCCGACGATGCACTCCCACGGGCACGACCGCGGTGCACCTGACCTCTGCGTCGTCTACACGACGAAGGACTCGATGCGCACCATCGAGCGGTCGATCCGAAGCGTGCAGCCGGTGGCGCGCCGAATCGTGGTCGTCGATTCCGGCTCCTCCGACGGCACCCAGGCCGCGTGCCGGGCCCTTGGCGCGGAAGTCCACGACCAGCCCTGGCTCGGCTACGCACGCCAGAAGCAGCGGGCCATCGACCTCGCGGGCGGCGCAGCATGGATCCTGCTCCTCGACAGCGACGAGATCGTGACGCCCGAACTGACCGAGGCGATCCGCGGCGCGCTCGCCCGCGGCGACACGACGGTGAACGGCTACTGGATCGCCCGGCGGTACTGGTACAAGGGCGGGCCGCTGCGGATCGCCTACCCCGATCGCGTGGTACGGCTGGTCCGCCGCGGTGCCGCGCGCATGCGCGATCGGGCCGTGCACGAGGTAATTGAAGTCGACGGCCGCACCGAGCGCCTCGCGGGCGACCTGCGGCACGAGAGCTGGACCTCCGTCGACGATGCGCTGCAGCGAAACCTGGCATACGCGCGGCTGGCGGCGAAGGTCCCGGGGAAGCGAAGTTCGATGGCGAAGGCGGTCCTGAACGCGCCATGGGCCTTCGTCCGCGCGTATCTCCTCCAGGGCGGCATGCTCGACGGCCGACGCGGATTCGAGATCTCCCTGGTCCTGGCCGCGGCCACGGCCTTCAAGCACCTGGCGCTCATCGAGCACGAGCGCGATGCCCGCGCCGGTACCCCGGCGGGATGAGCGTGCCCGCCCCGACGATCGCCCTCATGCTGCTGGCCGGGACGCCCCTCGGCGGTGCCGACGCCGTGACGTACCGCACGCATGGCGCCGTGAGCGCGCGACCGGCATGCGGCTACGCCGACGAGGCCGTGAACCTGCTGCCGCAGTCGGCACGGTTCCCCGCGGGCGCCTGGCGCGCGGCAGGGTCGGCGCCGGAACTCATGCCGAAGATCGAGGCCGACGCGGACACGGGGCCGTCCGGGGCACGCGACGCCGCGCGCGTGTCCTTCGATGCCGGCGGCGCGCCCACGCCCGAGCGATGGTCGTGCCTGGAGACCAGCGCCACGGTGCTCGCCGGCGAGACCTACACGTTCTCGTTCAGCGTGAAGGGCCCGGAGGGCTCGTTCATCACGGCGCGCGGCGCGGCCGGCAAGGGCTTCTCGCGCATCCCGCTCAACGGGCGATGGCAGCGCGTGCACCTGACCGAGGTCGCCACCGGCACCGCGCCGACGCTTCGGATCGGCCTGGGGGCAAACGATTCGGGTGAGGCGCCCGCGCCGGCGGA
>VEQS01000051.1 GCA_018883105.1 Phycisphaerales bacterium | reverse complement strand
CGCCGCTCTCCGCGGGCGTGCACGGGCCCGGCGACACCACCAGGTGCGTCGGCGACATCGCCTCGGCGCGCGCGACGTCGATCGCGTCGTTGCGCACCACCTCGACCGCGAGCGCCGGGTCGATCTCCGCGAAGCGCTGGACGAGGTTCCAGGTGAACGAGTCGTAGTTGTCGACGAGGAGCAGCACCGCCGGCGCGGACGATAGCCGCGCCGCTCAGGCCGCCTCGGCGCGCGTCCCCGCGACGCCGTCCGGCGTCACCAGGAAGAGGTCCGAGCAGATCGGGTACGGCAGGCGGTGGTACTCCTGCTCGGCACGCGCGCGCAGGCGCGAGACGAAGGGCTCGGGGTCGCCGGTCATGGCCAGGAACATGTCCCGCGCCGGCGCGGCCACCAGGAACGTGCGCCCCAGCTGCGAGGCGAGCCGCGCATGGAGGTCCCCCATCAGGAGGCGGGCGGCGTCGTAGCCGTCGTGCATCGAGATGATGGCGGCGCGTCCGCCCTCGTTCGACCGCACCACCTGCACGTCGAGGTTCGGCGCGTAGCGCTCCAGGTTCGCGCGGGCGATCTCCTCGAGCTCGTCGGCGGTGACGCCCCATCGGATCATCTGCTCGGTGCCGATGGAGACCGTGTAGTGCGGCATGTCCATCACGAAGACGATGACCGTGTCGTTCACCCACTGCACGTGCGCGACCTGCTCGCGGTCGAGCGTGCGGAAGATCGAGGCCGGCTGGATGCGCGGCATGATGCGTGCGCGTGCCACCGGGAACGGGATGTCGAGCGAGGCGAGCTGGTCGCCCTCGAGCACGCGGTCGACGTGGTGCTCGACGGTCTCCACCCAGCGCTCGGGAGCGCGCTGCACGGTGCGCCACAGGTTCTCGAGGCCCATGTGCCGGCCATCGACGGTCAGCACCAGCGTGCCGGTGAGCGCCACCGCGCGGGATGGGTGCCGGCGGCGGACGAGGTCCACCACGGCCTGGCTGAACTGCTCGGGAGTGTCGGGAAGCTGCGGCATGGTCGGTCGGGCTCCGGGCGGCACCCCGTGCCCGCGATGGGCGTGAGGGGGAACCGGGCGGAATGTCGGATACGGGACCCGTCCCGCGAAACGGCAATCACGTAAATTCAAGCCCCGCGCCGCGGCCGACGTCCGACTTTGACGGCTGTGCGGCCCGGCCGCCCTCGACCCGACCCCCATGAGCAACGTCCTTCCCGAGTTCTTCGCGCACCCGGGCCGCCGGCTGCTCGTCATCGCCGGCCCGTGCGTGCTGGAATCGCCGGAGGTCAACGAGCGGATCGGCAGCGTGGTGGGCGAGGCCTGCCGTGACCTCGGCTTCGACTTCGTGTTCAAGGCGAGCTTCGACAAGGCCAACCGCTCAAGCATCCGCGGGGCGCGTGGTCCGGGAATCGGGCCGGGGCTCGAGGAACTCGCCCGGCTGCGGGAGCGGCTCGGGGCGCCGGTCACCACCGACATCCATGAACCCGGCCAGGCCGCCGCCGCCGCCGAGGCGGTCGACCTGCTCCAGGTGCCGGCCTTCCTCTGCCGCCAGACCGACCTGCTGGCGGCGGCCGCCGCGACCGGCCGGCCCGTCAACGTCAAGAAGGGGCAGTTCATGGCCCCCGAGGAGATGCGCAACGTCCTGGCCAAGCTCGCCGAGGGTGGCTGCACGCAGCGGATGCTCACCGAGCGCGGCACGTTCTTCGGCTACCACCGGCTGGTCGTCGACTTCATCGGCCTCGGAGACATGATGGAGCTGGGTGCACCCGTGTGCTTCGACGCGACGCACAGCACGCAGCTGCCGGGCGGTGCGGGCACGGCGACGGCCGGCCGCCCCGAGCGCTGCGCGATGCTGGCGCGGGCGGCGGTGTCGGCGGGCGTGCATGCCGTCTTCCTGGAGTGCCACCCGGACCCGAAGGCCTCCGCGAGCGACGCCGCCACGGTGCAGCCCCTCGACCGGGTTCCGGGACTCCTCCGCGAGATCGCGCGCGTCCGGGCCGCCGTGCAGCAATAGACTTGGGACCGGCATGCCCGCCCCGTTCCGACCCTGCGACCACTGCGCGAAGCCGGCGGTGGTCCACAACACCGTGATCGTCGGCGGGAAGGTGACCGAGGTGCACCTCTGCGAGGAGCACGCGACGGCCGCCGGCATCCAGATGCCCGGCCACGCGCCGATCAACGCGCTGCTCGGCCAGCTGGCGCAGGTGAGCGTGACGCGCGCGCGCGGCCCGGCGTGCGCGGAGTGCGGGCACAGCTTCCATGACTTCAAGGGCTCGGGGCTCCTGGGATGCCCGGCCTGCTACGGCACCTTCGAGGCAACGCTCGGCCCCGTGATCGAGCGCGCGCAGGGCGGCGCGCTGCAGCACGTCGGGCGCGCGCCCACGCGCGCAGCCGGCGACGCGCAGCGATCGGCGCTCCTGAAGAGATTGATGCGCGACCTGGAGGCCGCCGTCGCGGCCGAGCAGTACGAACGCGCGGCACGCCTGCGCGACGCGATCAAGGAACTGCGGCCGCAGCCGGCCGGGGGCGAGCCAGCGTGAGCGCCGACGTGCCCGAGGCCGGGAGCCCCTTCCGCCCCGCCGATGACAGCGACGTGGTCATGAGCTGCCGCGTGCGCCTGGCGCGCAACGTCGTGGGCTTCCCGTTCGTCGGGCGCGCGACCCACCCGCAGCGGCGCGAGATCCTGGAGACGGTGCGTGCCGCGGCGGGAAGCGACGAGGCGAGCGTCGGCCTGGCCGGCGGGCGCGCGGCCGCGGCGCCGCCGGCGCACCTGGCGTGGCTCGACATGCCCACGCTCCCCAAGCGCGACCGGCAGATCCTCTGGGAACGGCACCTGGTGTCGCGGCAGTTCGCCGAGGGCGACTCGCCCCGCGCGGTCGCGGTCACCACCGACGAGCGCTTCTCGCTCATGGTGAACGAGGAGGACCACGTGCGCATGCAGGTCCTGCGGCCCGGGAACGCCATGCGCGAGGCCTTCGACGTGGCCATGGGCGTGGACGACGCGCTGGGCTCCCGCCTGGACTTCGCGTTCCATCCCAGGCTCGGCTACCTGACGGCGTGCCCGACGAACGTGGGCTGCGGCATGCGGATCGGAGCCATGGTGCACCTGCGCGCGATGCGCGTCACCAACGAGCTCGAGAAGGTGAAGCGCGCCGCGAAGGAGCTGCACCTGGCGGTGCGCGGGTTCCACGGCGAGGGCACCGACGCCACCGGCGACTGGTTCCAGATCTCCAACCAGCGCACGCTGGGCGTCACCGAGCACGAGCTCCTCGAGCTGGTGGCCGGGCGCATCCTGCCGCTCGTGGTGACCTGGGAGCGCGAGTCGCGCGCGCGGCTCCTGGCCCAGCAGCGGACGCTCCTCGAGGACCGCGTGTTCCGCGGGATCGCGCTCCTGCGCGCGGCGCGGCTCCTGGGCCTCGACGAGGCGATGAAGCAGCTCTCGACCGTGCGCATGGGTGCGTGCGCGGGGCTGCTGTCCGGGGTGTCGCTCGAGACCCTGGCGCGGCTCACGATCCAGGTGCAGTCGGCGCACCTGCGCGCCGCCGACCCATCGATCGAGACCGACGACGACGAGCGCGCCGTGCGCGCCCGCGTGGTGCGCGAGGCGCTCGCGGGAACCGGCTGAACCTCAGCGCGCGGGCGCGGAGAGCCGGTCGGCCGCGGCGGCGAAGTCGAAGTCCTTCGGGGACAGGCCGCCGACGTCGTGCGTGCTCAGCGACAGCGTGACCTTCGAGTAGCGCACCAGGATGTCCGGGTGGTGCTGCACGCGCTCGGCCTCGGCGGCCACCGCGTCGACGAAGCGCATGGCATGCACGAAGTCGGCGAAGGCGTAGGTGCGCTGGATGAGGTCGCCGTCGAGCGTCCAGCCGGGAAGTCCGGCAAGCCGCGACCGCGCCGCCTGTGCGTCGAGCCTGGTCATCGGATCGACTATACCGATCCGCCCGATGGAGCACGTTCCCGCCTGCTCGCGCATCGCGCCCTCGCCGACGGGGCCGCTCCACCTCGGGAACGCGTGCACCTTCCTGGTGAACTGGGCGCTCGCACGCCGGCATGGCTGGCGGCTCGTGCTCCGGATCGA
This sequence comes from Phycisphaerales bacterium, assembly GCA_018883105.1. Taxonomy (GTDB): domain Bacteria; phylum Planctomycetota; class Phycisphaerae; order Phycisphaerales; family SM1A02; genus UBA966. The sequence goes on along the minus strand of VEQS01000051.1, from coordinate 12,592 downwards.
GGACCTGGACCGCGAGCGCACGCGCGCCGCCGGCGATGCGGACGTCGAGGAACTGCTCGGGTGGCTGGGGATCGACCATGACGGGCCCGTCATCCGCCAGTCGGCGCGGCTGCCGGCCTACGAGGCAGCGATGGAGCGCCTGGCGGCGCAGGGGCTGGTCTACGAAAGCCCGCACTCGCGCGCGGAGGTGCGCGAGGCCGCACAAGCGCTGTCGGCGCCGCACGCCGGCGATGCGCCGACGCCCTTCCCCGCGACGCTTCGGCCGGAGGAGCGGGCCGCGTGGCGCTTCGTGCGCCACGACGTCAACCACCGCATGCAGATGGATCCCGGCGTCGAGCGAATCGCCGACGAGGTCGCGGGCGCGCACAGCTTCGACCCGGCCGCAAGCGACGGCGACTGCATCGTGTGGACGAAGGCCGGGCACCCGGCGTACCAGCTGGCGGTCACCGTCGACGACCTGGCGCAGGGCGTGACCGACGTGGTGCGCGGGGATGACCTGCTGCCGTCGGCGGCCATCCAGGCACGCATCCACCGCGCCCTCGGCGGGACGCCGCCTCGGTGGTGGCACCTGCCGCTCGTCCTCGATGCCGGGGGCGCACGGATGGCCAAGCGCCGCGGCAGCCGCTCGCTTGCATCGCTGCGCGAGGCGGGTGCCACCGCCGACCGCATCCGCGGGCTGGTGCTTGCATGGATCGGCGCGCGCGAGGCGCCCGCGCCCGCCGGCGCGTCGGAGTTCCGCGATGCCGTGGACGTGAATATCCTGCGCGCATGGCACGAACGCAGCCGCAGGACACCCGTGGTCGCCGACGACGCCTCGCTCACGTGGCTGCGTGGGCGCTGACGGCGGCGGCGGCCGGCTGGCCCGGCGGCTGCGCGCCCACGAGCCCCTCGGACGGGGCGACCTACGCGATGGAGATCGCGGGAAAGCCGTTCGCGCTCACCGTGAGCGCCAGCGACCCGTCCCGCCAGCGCGGCCTCGGCGGCGTGGAGCGGATCGCCGACGACGGCGGCATGATCTTCGTGTTCCCCGACGTGCAGGTACGCGGCTTCTGGATGAAGGACTGCGTGACGGACATGGACATCGTCTACCTCGACCACCTGGGGTACGTGACGGCGGTGCACACGATGCGCAAGGAACTGCCGCGCGGGGCCGAGGAGCCGCAGTCGATCTACGAGGCGCGCCTGCCCCGCTACTCAAGCGTGCTGCCGGCGCAGTTCGCGATCGAGCTGCGCGCCGGACGCGCCAAGGAGCTCGGCATCGCGGTGCAGCAGAAGCTGGCGCTTGACCTCGAGGCCCTGAAGGCGGCGGCGCGATGACGCTTGCCCGAGGGGCACGCGCGGATGCGGCGGGGGCGACGCGCGGCGAGGCGGCCATCGTGGTGGCGGCCACGTCCGGCTGCATGGCGCGCGCGCAGGCGCTCGCTGCGGCGCTTCCCGGGCTGCTTGGCGCGGGGATGCGCGTGCGAGCCGTGGCGCTGGCGGACGCGGGCGCCGTGGTGGAGGATGCCGCGGGACTCGTGCTTCTCCTCGGCGAGGGCGACGTGCCGGAGGGGATGTCCGCGGCGCTCGATGCCGCCGAGGAGGCACGGACGGCGGTGCTCCTCATGGCGGGAGGGCGGTCGGCCGCACGGCCGGATCCGCGCCTGGGTGCCACGGAACCGATCGACGCCGACGACGCCACGGTGGCCGCGGTGCTGCGCGGGCTGGTCGGGCGCCAGCGCGACATCGACCGCGCCGTGCGCGAGCTGGCGGTGGCCGCGCGCTTCGGCAGCGGCCTGCGCGGCGAGGTGGCGCGGATGCAGGAGGAGCTGCAGCTGGCGGCGCAGGTGCAGCGGGAGTTCCTGCCGCGCGGGTTCCCCCAGCTCGGCGAGATCCGGATCGGCGTCTTCTGGCGCCCGGCCAGCTGGGTGTCGGGGGACGTCTACGACGTGGTGCGCCTCGACGAGCGGCACCTCGGCGTCTTCATCGCCGACGCCGTGGGCCACGGCGTGCCGGCGGCGCTCCTGACCATGGTGATCTGCCGCGGCCTTCCGGCGAAGGACGTGGGCCACGGCACGTACCGCATCGTGCCGCCGGGCGAGGCGCTCGCGCGCATCAACGCCGAGATGCTCGCGCACCAGGAACACACCACGCGGTTCGCGACGGCCGTCTACGCGGTGATCGACACCGAGACCGGCTCGATGCGGCTGGCCTGCGCGGGGCATCCCGCGCCGGTCGTGCTGCGCGCCGGGGGCACGATGGAGCTCGTGCCGGCCGAGGGCGGCCTGCTCGGGGTCTTCGAGGGCGAGCAGTACGGGGAAGTCACCGTCGAGCTCGCGCCCGGCGACCGGCTCCTCATGCACTCCGACGGGCTCGAGCAGGCGTTCCCGGGCGACCCGTCCGGCGACCGCCAGGCACGGCTTCCCACCAAGCGATACCTCGACGAGTTCGCCGCGGTGCGCGGTGCGCCGGATGCCGCCGCACTCGTCGAGCAGGTGGGCCGGCGGATCGACATGCAGTTCGGCAGCGTCCGCCAGGCGGACGACGTGACGCTCCTGGTGGTCGAGCGGGCGCGCGCGGGCGGCGGCGGCCGCGGGGACCGTGCGTGAACGCGGGGACCTCCGGGGAACTTCCCCCGCCCGGACTGCTGCTGGTCGCCCTCGTGGCGCCGCTCTTCCTGTGGCTGTGGTGGAACCGCACGCGGTTCGCGCGGCTCATGAAGGACGTGCCCACCACCACGGTCAACGGGGTGTTCGTCGGCATGGTGGAGACCTCGGGCACCATCGTCCACGACCAGGCCCCGGCGGGCGCACTGAGCGGCATCCCCTGCGTGCACCATGCGTGGGCGGTGCACGAGCACTGGAAGCGCACCGAGACCTACAGGGACTCGAAGGGCAGGACCCAGACGCGCACCCGGCACGGCCGTGACGTGGTGGATTCGGGCGGCACGACGGTGGACTTCCTGCTGCGCGACCGGACCGGGACCATCGTGGTGCGCTCGACGGGCGCGGACTGGACGACGGTGACGACCTTCTCGGCGACGGCCCGGCGCGGCGACGCGCTGTATGCGACGAAGGCGCCGCGCGCCACGGTCCGCGGGAGCGTGGGCGTGCGCAGCTTCGAGGAACGGGGCGTGCCGGTCGGGCGCCCGGCGTGGGTGATGGGGAATGCGCGTCCGTCGGCGGGCGGCGACCGGCTGGAGATCGGCGCCGGCGGCGAGGAAGGGATCTTCATGGTGTCGCTCGCGGGCGAGGCGTCGCACGCCTTCAACGCACGGGCGCTCGCCGTGGTGGGGTTCGTGCTCGGGGCGGCGTGCGCGGCGGGCGGCGGACTGGGGCTCTCGATGGCGGTCGCGGCCCTCGTGCCTTCGGCCACGGGGCCGGTGGCGGTGCTGGCCGCGGCGACGCTCGGGCTCCTCGCCTGGCTTGCGGTCACCGGGCTCATGTGGGCGATCATCGTGCGCAACGGCGCGGTGCGCGTGCGCAACCGCTGGGAACGGGCCGCCTCGCTGGTCGACGTGCAGCTGAAGCGGCGGGCGGACCTCATCCCCAACCTGGCCGCGGTGACGCGCGCCACGGCGGTGCACGAGTCCGCGGTGCAGTCGGCGGTGGCGCGACTGCGCGCGGGCGCATCCGCGCGCGACGAGCTGCGCGTGCTGGCCGAGCGCTACCCCGCGCTGACGGCGGACGGCGCGTTCCTCGCCCTGCAGCGGCAGCTCTCGGAGACCGAGGGGCTGGTCGCGCAGTCACGCCACTTCGAGGTCGCGAGCCGCCAGGCGCTCATCGAGCGGCTCACGACGTTCCCCGAGGGAACGATCGCGCGCCTCATGGGCGTGCACCGGCCGCCGCCAGCGCTCGCTTCACCCGCTCCCCCACCATCTTCGCCAGCACGTCCGCCTCGAGGTTGACGCGGTGGCCGGCGGCGCGGTCGCGCAGCGTGGTCTTGGCGAGCGTGGCCGGGATGAGCGCCACCTCGAACCAGCCGTCGCCCGCGGCGGCGATGGTCAGGCTGACGCCGTCGACGGCGACGCTGCCCCGCTCCACCGCGTGCTCCATGACGGAAGGCGGCGCCGCGATGCGCGTGCGCCATTCGCCGCCCTCGCGCGAGACGCGTTCCACCGTGCCGACGCCGTCGACGTGCCCCTGCACGATGTGCCCGCCGAGGAGCGTGGCCGCCGTGGCCGCGTGCTCGAGGTTCACCGCCTCGCCGACCGAGAGCGCACCGATCGTCGTGAGGCCCAGCGTCTGCGGCACCACGTCGAAGCGGAACGCCTGCCCGGGCGCGGGCCGGCCCACCACCGTCAGGCAGCAGCCGTTCACGGCGATCGAGTCGCCGTCGCCGGGGGCGTGGTGCCAGCCGCACGGGTCGATCTCCAGGCGTGCGCCCCAGGGTTCGGGGCGCAGCGCCGCGACGCGGCCCTGGTGCTCGACGATGCCGGTGAACATGGGCGGGGCGCCGCGCGCCGGCCTCACCAGGCGCGGACGATCGCGGCCCCGGGATAGTAGGTCGCCAGGATCCGCTCCGCGCGCGCGCCGCCGCGGGCCATGTCCTGCGCGCCGTACTGGCACATGCCGACGCCGTGGCCGAAGCCGCGGCCGGCGAACTCCACGCGGTCGGCCACCACGCGCGCCTTCGCGAGGTGGCTGCTGTTGAGGCGATGCTTGGGCGTCGGCGACCCCTCGGGCGCGAAGTTCACCGCGCGGCGGAAGTCCTCGGCGCGCAGCTCGAGGGTGCGGCCGGAGGCGTCCTGGAGCCGAACGCGGTTCGGCCGGCCCGCGGGGTTCGAAGCGGTCACCTCGATCGAGTCGATGCGCGAGATGCCGGCCAGCGCCTCGAGCGGCGCGTCGAGGGCGAGCTCGCCGTCGGAGGGCGGCGGTGGCGGCGGCGAGCCCGGTGCGGCGGGCCGGTCGAGGTCGAGCCGGGCGCGCGCCCAGCGGCGCAGGCGCTCGCAGATCTCGGCATTGGTGAAGGACTGGTCCCAGCGCCAGCGCGGCGCGTCGTCGCAGCAGGTGCGCACGGCCGAGGGCCCGTCGAGCCCGGCGGCGAGCGGCGCGATGCCGTGGTGCGGGTTGTGCGTGAGCGACTCGACCGCATTGGCCGGCGTGCCGCCGCAGGTGCTCGAGTAGTAGGCGGGCACCACGCGGCCCTCGAAGGCGAGCAGCATGCCGCGGGTGGCGGCCACGGCCTCGCGGGGCTTCGCGTCCTTCACCTCGCCGACCCACGCCTGGCTTGCCTCGCCGGCGACGAGGTCGTAGTGGCGGCGGCCCTTCCAGTGCGCCTGCTCGCAGACCGCGAAGCTGCGCGCGGCGATCGCCTGCGCGCGGAACGCCTCAGGGTCCCAGGACTTGATCAGTTCCTTGGCCAGGACGCCGGGCAGGTAGCGCTCGAGCGGCACGTCGACCACGAGGTCGAGGGCGGCGGGTCCGTCGGCGGTGGGCACGATCCGCACGGGCCCCGGCCAGCTGGTGCCGTCATAGACCGTCACCTGGCGGGCGCCGGGCGGGGGCGCGAACTCGATCGGGCCCCTCAGCGACACGTCGACCGTGCGCGCGCCGCGCGTGCCGGCGCCCTCGGTGACGCGCCAGCCCGCGTCGGTCGGGCGCACGTCGACCGGCGACGCGACGGGCCGCGCGGGAAGCCCGGCGCCGAGCATGCGCAGCGAACCACCCGGGTGCGACAGCCGCACCACCGGGTCGGCCCGGCGCAGCGCGGCGATGCGCACGCGAAGCTCGGGCTCCTCGGTGGGCACCGATGGACGCTCGGAGAAGACGGGGCGGCGCTGGGCCGGGGCGGGCTCGGGGACAGGTGCCGGGGCGGGCGCGGCCGGTGCAGGGACCGGTGCCCGCGCGACCACCGCCGGCGCGCGCGCGGCGGACGGGTCACGCCGCGCCGCGGGCGGCGTCTGCGCACAGCCATGGATGACGAGGGCCGCGCCCAGCATCGACCACACCGCCGAGGCGGCCAGGTCGGAGCACCGGAACGGGGTTCGGGCGTGCGGCATCCAATCCACTGGATCGGCTCGGCGCCGCACGGCGCGGCAGCATTTCCGGGGGGCACGGCTCGGCGGTCAGGCGGGCCCCTGGGGCATGGCCCCTTGGCCCATCGGCCCCGTCGGGCTCAGTCGAGCTCGCGCAGCGACAGCCCGAGGTCGACCAGCTTGCGCTTGATCTCGTCCAGGGAGTTCTGCCCGAAGTTCTTGACGCCCATCAGCTCGGCCTCGGTGCGGGCGGCCAGCTCGCCGATGGTCTGCACGCCCAGGTTCTGCAGGGCGCGGCGGGCGCGCACCGAGAGCTCGAGCGTCGAGACCGGCCGGCCGAGCACCGACGAATCCACGCGGTCGGCGAGCGAGTCGATGTACTCCTTGGCCGCGCGCGCCACGTAGCCCTGGTCGAGGCCCTGCCCCAGGCGCAGCCCGCGCTGGGCGAGCATCGCCTCGATCTCGGCCAGGCTGGTCTCGCCGAAGTTCTTGTAGGAGAGCAGCTCGGCCTTGGTGATCATCAGCAGGTCGCGCAGCGTCCGGATGTTCATCTTCTTCAGGCAGTTGCGGCTGCGCACGCTGAGCTCGAAGTCGGTGACCGGGGTCTCCAGCTCGCCCGTGACGCGGGCCATCTCGCGCTCGTTGCCCTCGTCATAGACGCCTTCCTTCGCCGCCGACACGTCCTTCATGAAAAGGCGGGCACGCAGGTGGTTCGGGCGCGCGTCGAGCACCTTGCGCAGGCAACGCTCGGCGTGGCCCATCTCGCCCTGGTCCTCGAAGAGGACGGCCAGGTTGATGAGCGCGTTCACCGGGGGCTCGGGCTGCGCGCAGATCTCCTTGTAGAGCTCCATCGCGCCGTCCTCCTCGCCCACGAGGTCGAGCATGAACGCCAGGCGGAAGAGGTGCTCCGCGGAGCGGTGCCCCTCGCACGCGGCGGCGTAGTGCTCGATCGCGGCCCACCGGTCGCCGGCCTTCTCGCACTCGATCCCCTTCTTGAAGCGCTCTGCCGCGCCCTTCGGGTCGTTCGAGGTCGAGGTTCCGCCGATGACCGTGTCGAGGCCGGTGGTGGACATGCTGCGTTGCTCCTGGGAGGGGAAGGCGAGAGGCGACGGGACGCGGCGCCGGACGCGCCGAGCGACGCAGTGTAGCGAGGCCCGGAAACACCGCGCCTGCAGGCGGTTATCGCGCCCGCGCGGCCTCTTCCTCGGGGGTCTCCAGGACGCGGATCGTGCGCCAGGCGCCGCGCTTCCAGCGCACGGCAAGCACGAGCGACAGCACCGCGATGTAGGCGCTCGCCGCGATCCACGGCCCGAGCGGCCCCAGGTCCGGCGCGCGCTCGACCAGGAGCCATCCCCCGCCGACGATGATCGACCAGCTCAGGATGACGGTCGCGATCCCGGGCCAGAGCGTATCGCCGGCGCCGCGCAGGGCCCCGAGCAGCACGATCCCCACCGCGTCGAACACCTGGAAGAAGGCGGCGGCCACCATGAACGACGCACCGGCCTCGACCACCTGCGCCGCCACCTCGGGCGCGGTGCGCGCACCGGAGGCGAACACCGAGATCATCGGGCCGCGGAAGACCAGCATCAGGATGCCGCAGGCACCCATGTAGGCGACGGCGATCGCCAGCGCGATCCGGGCGCGCGACGCCGCCAGGTCCGGCCGGCCCGCGCCGATGTGGCGCCCGACGAGGCTGGTGGCGGCAATGCCGAATCCGACCGCCGGCATGAACGAGAGGTGCATGTAGCGCAGCGTCGACCATCCCGCGCTGAGCGCCACGTCGCCGAACCGGCCGACCAGCACGCTCATGAAGATGGCCCACGTGAGGATCTCGCTTCCCTGCTGGAGCGACGCCGGCGTGCCCAGCCGCACCACGTCGCGCATGGCGGCGAGGTCCGGCCGCCATGCGCGGCGGATGCCGTACTCGCGGTCCATCCGCCGGCCCAGGAAGAGGGCGAGCGGCACGGACAGCTCGACCGCGGTGCCGATCACGGTGGCGATCGCCGCGCCGCGCACGCCCATGGCCGCCATGCCGGGGATGCCGGGAAGGCCGAACGAAGGGAGGCCCTCCTCGCCGTAGATGAGCGCGTAGTTCAGCGCCACGTTCACCACGTTCCCGGCGATCGCCGCCGCGGCGATCACGCGCGGGCGCTGGATGCCGAAGAAGAAGTGGCTCATCGACTTGCCGAGGACCGTCACCACCGAGCCGAACACCAGGACGGTCGCGTACTGCGACTCGAGTTCCGTTGTGCGCGGCGAGTGCCCCATGAGCGCGAACGCCGACGGCAGGAGCAGGCCCAGGGGAACGAGGATCACGGCATAGGCGGCCAGCGCGAGCCACACCCCCGCCCAGGCGTACCGCGCCACCTCGTGCGGCCGCCGGGCGCCGACGGCCTGGCTCACGAAGGTGTTGACCACCGTGAGCACGCCCACCACCGAGAAGATCACCGCCCAGCTCCAGACGCCGCCGTTTCCCTGCGCGGCCACCTCGACCGGCCCCAGCTGCGCCACCATCAGCGCGTCGACGAACTGCATGATGGTGTAGGACACCATCGTCAGGACGGTGGGCCAGGCGATGCGCCACACCTCGGCGACGGCGCCGCGGGTGCTCAGGTCATCGGTCGTCGTTGCCTGCATCGGCGTCCGTGGCGCCGCGCGGGCGCGGTCAGTCCGCGGCGAGGCGCTTGGCCTCGAGGCGATCCGGCGAGGGCAGCCGGATGCCGCGCACCAGGCCGACGGCGGCCAGCGAGCGGATGGTGATCCAGCTGATGTCGAACTGCCACCACTCCAGGCCATGCCGCGCGCTCGCGGGGAAGGCGTGGTGGTTGTTGTGCCAGCCCTCGCCCATCGCCAGGATGCCCATCGCCGGGTTGTTGCGGCTGTGGTCGCCCGAGCGATAGGTCTGCCATCCCCAGAGGTGGCAGATCGAGTTGACGCTCCACGTGGCGTGGTGCACCAGGAACATCCGGATCACGCCGCCCCAGAGGAACCCGAGCAGGGCGCCCATCCAGCTCTGCGACACCAGGCCGCCGATCAGGGCCGGCAGCGCGAACCCAAGCGCCACCCACAGCGGGAAGAGCCGGCTGATGCGGCAGGCGCGCTCGTCCTTGGCGAGGTCGGGCGCATACCGGGCGATCTGCGCGGGCGGCACGGTGCTGAATAGCCAGCCGATGTGGGCGTGCGCGAAGCCCTTGAGCCAGCCGGCAAAGCCAGGCGCGCGGCCGGCGTGCGGCGAGTGCGGGTCTTCCTCGTGGTCGGAGTGCTGGTGGTGGCAGCGGTGCGTGGTGGCCCACCACAGAAGCGGGCCCTGCACGGCCATCGAGCCGAGGATGCCGAAGGTCCAGGCCACCGGGGCGGACGCCTCGAACGACCGGTGCGTGTACAGGCGGTGGTAGCCGATCGTGATCCCCATGGCCGTGAGGCAATACAGGACGACCATCATCACCAGGTCAACCCAGTGGAACCAGCCGCCCCACGCGAGCCACATGGCGAAGGCGATGGCGAGCGGTGGCGTCACCACGGCGACGAGCGTGAGCAACTTGACGCCGTCGGTGACCTCACCCGGGGCGTCGTGATCGTGACCGTGATGGACGTGCATGGTTCGGTGGGGTTCCTTGCGGCAGACTCGGGCCGCGCTCCGGCGAACCGGAGGTGCCAAAGGGTATCCGGAATCGAGGCGATGACGGCGGCGAAAGGGGACAAATCCCCCACATTCGTGAATCCGCACGCGGCATCGCGCGTGCGCTTCGCGTATGGTCGAACGCCTCCCATGCCGTTCGCCGCACTCCGCCTCAACGCCTCGCTCCTCAAGGCCCTCGCCGAGGAGGGCTACCGCACGCCGACGCCGATCCAGGAGCGCACCATCCCGCCCGCGCTCGAGGGACGCGACGTGCTCGGCTGCGCGCAGACCGGCACCGGCAAGACCGCGGCGTTCGCGCTGCCCTTGATCCAGCGGCTGGTCGCCGCGCACGAGATCGGCGGATCGGCGCGCCGCACGCCCGGCCGGCCGCACGCGCTGATCCTCGCGCCCACGCGCGAGCTCGCCGTGCAGATCGGCGAGAGCCTGGCCACCTACGGCCGCCACGCCAAGGTGCGGGTGGCGGTGGTCTTCGGCGGCGTGGGCCAGAACCCGCAGGTGAAGGCCCTGCGCGACGGCGTCGACGTGGTGGTGGCGACTCCCGGGCGGCTCCTTGACCTCATCCAGCAGAAGCACTGCAGCCTGGCCGAGGTGCACGTGCTGGTGCTCGACGAGGCCGACCGCATGCTCGACATGGGCTTCATCAAGCCCATCCGCACGATCACCGGCATGGTGCCCGCGAAGCGGCAGACGATGCTCTTCTCGGCCACGATGCCCAAGGAAGTCCGCCACCTGGCCGAGTCGCTGCTGCGCGACCCCGTCAAGGTGGAGGTGACGCCGGTGGCGAGTGCGGCGCCGAAGATCGAGCAGTCGGTCATCCACGTGGCGCGCGACCTGAAGCAGCCGCTCCTCGAGCGCCTGCTCGAGCAGGATGCGCTGGCGAGCGTGGTGGTGTTCACGCGCACCAAGCACGGCGCCGACCGCGTGATGAAGCGGCTGATGCGCGCCAACGTCGACGCGGCCGCCATCCACGGCAACCGCAACCAGAACCAGCGCCAGCGCGCGCTCGAGTCGTTCCGCTCCGGGCGCACGCGCGTGCTGGTGGCCACCGACGTCGCCGCGCGCGGCATCGACGTGGACGGCATCACGCACGTCATCAACTTCGACATCCCGGTCGAGCCCGAGAGCTACGTGCACCGGATCGGCCGCACCGGCCGCGCCGGCGCGACGGGGCAGGCGATCGCCTTCTGCGAGCCCGCGGAGCGCAGCGCGCTCAAGGCCATCGAGAAGCTGATCGGCAAGGCCGTCCCCGTGGCCGCGCTGCCGCAGGGGCTCGCGGCGCTCTCCTCCCTGCCCATGGCGCGGACCGAGCCGAAGGCACCGCACGGACAGGCGAAGGGCGCGCGGCCGGCGGCAAAGGCCGGCCGCAACCAGGCGAAGGGCACGCGCACCGAGGCGCCCGCCCCGCAGGCGCGCGCCGAGCACCCGGTCGCGCGGCATCCGAGGGCGCATGCCCTGCCCTCCGCGCGGACCGCGCCCAGGCGCGGCCGCGGCCGTCGCTGAGCGGGCCGGGCGGCCGCGTCAGACTTCCGCGAACTGCATGTCCGAGGGCTGCTCGAAGGACAGGTCCGGGACGTGGACCTCCTTCGCGAAGCGCTCGAGGCCGGGCACCGCGGCCATCGCAGCGCGCACCACGGCGGGGTTCACCGAGCGCGAGGGGCGGTTCTCGAACGACGCGCACAGGTCGGCGCCGACCTGGCACTCCGCGCGCGCGAAGTCGATCGGCTCGATGGCGCGCAGGAACGCCTGCAGGCGGCCCTTGGCGTTCTCGAACGTGCCGGCCTTCTCCATCCACGTGGCGCCGGGCAGCACGCACTCGGCCACGTTGCAGAGCGCGTTCTCGAGCGTGTCGACCAGGACCACCGGGGTGGAGAGCGCCGCGTCGCGCAGCGCGGGCGTCACCCAGTCGCTCGGGTAGTTGCCCGTGAGCACCGCGGCGCCGAAGCTGCCGGAGCGCATGGCGGACAGGAACGACGCGAAGTCGTGCACCGTGCCCTGCCGGCTCGCCACCAGCGCCTCGAGCACGCGGCGCACGCCACGCGCGTTCGGGGCCTTCTCGGCGTACATCGTGAAGCCGCCCTTGAAGGTGCGGTCCTCGCCGACGAAGGGCACCGGGCCCACCGCGAGCTCCGCCTTCGGGTCGAGCGAAAGCACCCACGAGGCCATCTCGAACGCGTCCTCGCAGCTGAGCATCGGGCTCACCATGAGCGCCACGCGCCGTCCGGCGTTCACCGCGGCGGCCAGCGTGCCCTGCGCCTTGGCGAGGGCTGCGCGCCAGGCCTGCGCGGCCTGGCCGGGCTCAAACGCCTCGAGGCCCTTCACGCGCGGCATGCGGATGCGCTGCTCGGAATGGACGTGCTTCCACGAGTGGCGCACCTCGTCGGTGATCCACCAGGTGTTGACCTCCATGTTCGTGCGCGGCTTGATGCGGTGCACCTTGCCGTCGTTGTGCTCGACGAAGAGGTTGTCGCCGCTTGCGGTCAGGCCGTCGATCGACGGGGTCTTGGTGAGGAACCAGACGCGCTGCTGGAAGAGGAACTCCTTGTCGAGGAGCGCGCCCACCGGGCAGAGGTCGACCACGTTGCCCGCGAGGGGGTTGTCGAGGGGCTTGCCCGGGAAGACGTCGATCATCTCGCGGTCGCCGCGGCCCTCGACCATCAGCTCGTCGGTGCCGGTCACCTCGCGCGTGAAGCGCACGCAGCGGGTGCACATGATGCAGCGGTCGCTGTAGAGCAGGATGTTCGGCCCGATGTCCTTCTTCGGGTTCTTGACCTTCTCCTCCAGGAAGCGGCTCTGCCCGCGGCCGTACTCGTGGGAGTAGTCCTGCAGGTAGCACTCGCCCGCCTTGTCGCACACCGGGCAGTCGACGGGATGGTTGATCAGCAGGAACTCCATCACCGACTTCTGGTTGGCGATGGAGCGCGGGCTGTCGGTGTAGACGACCATGCCGTCCGAGCAGTCGGTCTGGCAGGTCGGCTTGAGCTGGGGCATCGGCTCGA
>VEQS01000050.1 GCA_018883105.1 Phycisphaerales bacterium | reverse complement strand
GTAGGGCGTGCGCACGGTGCCGTCCGAGTCGGGGAGCGATCCCGGCAGCTCCGACCCGAACCGGTAGGCGCGGCCCGGGAACCCGCAGGCGATGCGGCCGCCCCACGGATCGACGAACTCGGAGCGCGTGGAGTCGCGCGGGCCGGCACCCTGCTTGGCGGACGGCACGTACAGGGTGGCGCCGGTGCCGCCGACGTTGCGCGCGGGGTAATCCGGGGTGTTCGGCTCCGGCCGCAGCAGCCCGGGCGAGATGCCCGCGACGATCGGGCGGATCGAGTCGACCTGCCGGAGCAGGTTCACCGCGAAGACTCCTGCGCCACGCGCGCGCGCGGCCCACATGATCGGCGCGTTCACGCCGTTGGCGGGCGCCGGGGGCATGCCGGGATCGCGGACGTCGAACAGCGTGTCGCCGGTCGCGGGGTTGACGCCGGGCGGGAACAGCTGCTGCGAGCCTCCCGCGTTCCACGCCCCGTTGAACGTCATCTGGCGCCCCATCTGCGCCTCGTACTCGTTGAGGGCGCTCTCCATGATGGCCATCGAGCTCTCGACCTGGCTCTTCTCGGCGTTGCGAAGGAGCGCCGAGCCGACGCCCAGCACGAGCGTCATCAGCGTGAGAATCACGCCGATCACGATCATGATCTCGAGCAGCGTGAAGGCGCGCGCCCGGGCGGCGCACGGCGTGGCCCTCCCGCGTCGGGTCACGGGCCGAACCTCACGAGGTTGTCCTCGTTGAAGCCCTCGGCGTCGGCGCGGACCTGCGGGTTCCAGCGGCGGTCGGGGCCGATCGAGAGCAGCGCGAACTCGGCCGCGCGCGCCGCGCGGCTGGCGCTGGTGTCGCCGGCCGTGTCCGGCATGGCGTCGAAGTCCTCGCCGCTGCCGAAGCGCGCGGGGCGCAGCGCGACGATGTCCGCGAGCGACCAGCTCTGGTCGATCGTCCGCGGGTCGCCGTTCACCCAGCCTCGTCGGTAGTACATGATCGGGTTGCCGAAGTAGTCGAGGAAGACCTTGGGGTACGCGTCGAAGTCGTTCACCTCGCCGGGCTTGGCCACCTGCGGGGTGCCGTCTGCGGCAAACCCGAGCAGCGCGCCGACCTCGGCGTCGGACTTCACCTCCAGATACGGACCAAGGCTCTTGCCCTTGAGGAAGGGGTTCACCTTTTCCGTGTTTCCCGCCGCGTTGGGGGTCGCCAGGTTCCGCGAGGCGAAGAGGCCATTGCCCGGGCTGCCCTGCCGGGGGCTGACATAGGCGCCCCAGAGGCCGTCGCGGCCGGGGTCGCGGATGCCGAGCGTGGGCTGCTCGCGGTATCCCGGCGTGTTGACGCTGGCCGCATCGGTCGGCAGCACCCCGCCCGGCTTGATGACGCCGTAGCCGTCCTGGGACCGGTCGCCGAGCCCAAGCAGGAACTCAGGCAGGGCCGTCGCCGAGCCGACCAGCTGCAGCCGCTGCCGGCCCTGCGGGCCCCAGGCGCCGTAGGCGGGCGAACCGTCGTTGCCGACCGGCAATGGCCCGAAGCCCAGGCCGTCGCGCGCCCAGCCGAGCGTGGGCGGCCCGTTGATCGGCCCGCGCGGCGTGCCGCTGCCGCCGAGGAGGCCCGGGTCGCCGAGCGAGAGCGGCAGGTACCCGGTCTCGGACCGGAACCGGCTGATCGCGCTGGTCATGGAGTTCATCAGGAACTCGGTGTTGGCCGTCCGCGCCCGGCCCGCCGCCACGTTCAGGCCGACGATCACCGTGGAGATCACGCCGATCACGATCCCCAGCACCACCAGGATCTCGACCACGCTGAAGCCGGCCGTCCGGCGTGCGGGGATGCGCATCACTTGCCCTTCTGTCCCGAGACGCTCTCGATCATGCTGACGAGGGGCAGGAAGAGCGCCAGCACGATGGTGCCGACGATGCCGCCCAGGATCACCACCATGAACGGCTCCAGGAGGCTCAGGAGGCTCGCCACCGCGACGTCCACTTCCTCGTCGTAGTTGTCGGCGATCTTCATGAGCATCACGTCGAGGTCGCCCGTCTCCTCGCCGACGTCGATCATGTTCACGACGATCAGGTCGCAGACCTTGGCCTTGCGCAGCGGCTCGGCGAAGGTCTCGCCCTCCTTGATGCTGTCGTGCACCTTGCCCAGGGCCTCCTCGAACACCCAGTTGCCCGAGGTCTCCTTGGTGATGGTGATGGCCTCCAGGATGGGCACGCCCGCCGCCACCAGGGTGCCGAGCGTCCGGGTGAAGCGGGCCACCGTGGTCTTCTGGATCAGGCCGCCGATCACCGGGATCTTCAGGCCTATCCAGTCCGTGGATGCCCTGCCGTAGTGGGTCTTGCGGATGACCTTGAAGAAGAAGTAGATGAGGAACGGCGACGATGCGATCCACACCACGCCGGGCACGCGCTGGTCGGGGCTCGCCGTTCCCGCGATCCACTTCGACGCCGACACCAGCCACAGGGTCAGCGCCGGGAGCTTCACGTTGAAGTCGTTGAAGATCTCCTGGAACTTCGGGATGACGAAGTACATGATGCCCGTCACGATCGCCACCGCGATGCAGATGACGACGGTCGGGTAGATCAGCGCGCCCTTGATGCGGCTGCGCAGGCGCTGGCCCTTCTCCATGAAGTCGGCCAGTCGCTGCAGGATCACGTCCAGAACGCCGCCGATCTCGCCGGCCTTGACCATCTTGGAGTACAGGCGGTCGAAGGCCTTGGGATGCTTGGCGAAGGCGTCGCTCAGCGTCGTTCCGCCCTCGACGTCCTCGCACACGGCGCCGAGGATGCTCTTGAGCTTCCCGGGCTTCTGCTGGCTCTCCAGGATCTGCAGCGACCGCAGGAGCGGCAGGCCGGCGTCCTGCAGCGTGGAGAGCTGGCGGGTGAACATGGTCATCCGCTTCAGGGGCACGCCGCCGAAGGAGAGGCTGATGCCGCCCTTCTTCTTCTTTTTCTTCGGGGCGGCGGCCTCCTCCTGCTTCTTGCCCTTGCCCTTCTGCTCCTTGACGGAGGTGGGGTACAGGCCGTCGGCGCGCAGCTTTGCCTCGGCGTCGTCGGACGAGGTCGCCTCCACGGTGCCCTTCTTCTTGGCGCCGGTGCCGGTCACTGCCTCGTATGCGTAGGTGGCCATCGGGCGGTCACTCCTCGCTCAGGGTCTCGCGCACCACCTCGTCGATGGTGGTCTGTCCGTCGTAGATGGCAAGCAGGCCGCACTCGCGCAGCGTGCGCATGCCGCGCTTGCGCGCCTCATGGCGCAGGACGTTGGTGCTGGCCTGGGCCATGATCTGCTCGCGCAGGTCGTCGTTCATCACCATGATCTCGAAGATCGCCAGACGGCCCTTGTAGCCGGTCTTGATGCAGCGGTCGCAGCCGCGGCCGCGCCAGAAGGTGCGCTCGCCGACGTCCTGGCGGCGCAGCGCGAGCTCCATGAGCTGCTCGTCGCTGGGGACGTACTCCTCCTTGCACTGGGTGCACACGCGGCGCACCAGGCGCTGGGCGACCACCGCCTCCAGCGTGGCGGTGAGCAGGAAGCTCTCGACGCCCAGGTCCAGGAGTCGCGCGATGCTCGACGGCGCGTCGTTGGTGTGCAGCGTGGTGAACACCAGGTGGCCGGTGAGCGACGCCTGGATGGCGATCTGCGCCGTCTCCAGGTCGCGCACCTCGCCCACCAGGATGATGTCCGGGTCCTGGCGGAGGAAGCTGCGCAGCAGGCGCGCGAAGGTCAGCTCCTGCTCGTGGTTCACCTGGCACTGCACCAGGCCCTCGATGTCGTACTCCACCGGGTCCTCGGCGGTGAGGAGCTTGGTGTCCTCGGTGTTCAGCTCGTTGAGCGCGGCGTACAGCGTGGTGGTCTTGCCGCTGCCGGTGGGGCCGGTGACGATCACGATCCCGTTGGGCTTGGTGATCAGCCCGCGGACGACCTCGAGGTCGTCGTCGCGCAGGCCCACGCGGTCCAGGGAGAGCTGGACGTTCGAGCGGTCGAGCACGCGCATCACCACGCTCTCGCCGAACATCGTGGGCAGCACGGCGACGCGCAGGTCGACGGGGCCCGTCGGCAGGTTCAGCTCGACGCGGCCGTCCTGCGGCAGGCGGCGCTCGGAGATGTTCAGCTTCGCCAGCACCTTGACGCGGCTCACCATGGGCAGCGCCATCGACTTGTGCACCGGCGCCATCTCGTAGAGCACGCCGTCGATGCGGTAGCGGACCTTGAATTCCTCCTCGAAGGGCTCGAGGTGGATGTCGCTTGCCTTGTCGGCGATGGCCTGCATCAGGAGGTGGTTCAGGAGCTCGACGACCTTGTTGTCGCTCGCGGCGTCGGCGAGGGTGGACAGGTCGATGCTGGCGGTGGAGCGCGCCGCCGCGGCCTTGACCGCCGCGGAGTCCTGCTCGGCGAGGATGCGCCTGGTGGTGTCGCCGGCGGAGGCGGTCGTCCCGTAGTGCTTGGCGAGCAGCGCGTCGATCTGCTCGCCGGGGGCGATCGCGCACTCCACGGCGCTGAAGCCGAGGACGTTCTTCAGGTCGTCGACCGCGCGGTAGTTGTCGCGGCTCTTCATCACGATGCGGATCACCCGGCGGGCCGGGTCGAACGCGATCGGGACCACCTTGTAGGCGTTGGCGGTGGCCGGCTGCAGCGACTTCAGGGCCTCCGCGGGGATCTCCGCCTCGGCGAGGTCGAGGTACTCGTAGCCCATCTGGGCCGCGAGGGCGATGTCGATGTCGCGCTGGGTGACCTTCCCCATCTCCATGAGGATGGCGCCGACCTTCTTCCCCTTGTGCGAGGCCTGCTGCATCTTGAGGGCCTGCTCGAGGTCCTCCTTGGAGACGCGCCCCATCTTGGTGAGGACGCGCCCGATGCGGCGCTTGGCCAGCTCGGGGATCGCGACGGGGGTGAGGACCTGCGGACCGGGCATCAGGCCTTGTGCTCCTCGTCGAGCTCGGCGCGGCCGACGTTGCCGCCGGCACGGTGCACCTTCTCGGTCATGTCGCCGGGGTGACGGCAGAGGTCGATCATCTCCTCGGCCGAGATGATGCCCTTGGAGTAGAGGCTCCACAGGTGGTCGTCCAGGAGCTGCATGCCGAACTTCTTGCCGGTCTGGATGGCCGAGTCGATGCGGAACGTCTTGTTCTCGCGGATCAGGTTCGAGATGGCGGGGGTCACCACCAGGAACTCGTAGCCGGCCACGCGGCCGGGCTTGTCGGTGCGCGCGCACAGCACCTGGCTCAGCACCGCCAGCAGCGAGGTCGACAGCTGCACGCGCACCTGCTCCTGCTGGTTGGTCGGGAAGGCGTCGATGATGCGGTTGATGGTGCCGGCGGCGCCCGTGGTGTGCAGGGTGCCGAACACCAGGTGGCCCGTCTCGGCGGCGCGGATGGCGGCCTCGATGGTCTCCAGGTCGCGCATTTCGCCGACCAGGATCACGTCCGGGTCCT
Source organism: Phycisphaerales bacterium (assembly GCA_018883105.1). GTDB lineage: Bacteria > Planctomycetota > Phycisphaerae > Phycisphaerales > SM1A02 > UBA966. The sequence continues at coordinate 11,261 of VEQS01000050.1, read as the reverse complement.
GGCGCAGCACGCGGCGCAGCGCCTCTGCGAAGGTCGGCACGTCCAGGTGCACCTCGCGCTGGTTGATCACCGACTTCTTGTGCTGGTGGTAGTACTCGACCGGGTCCTCGACCGTCACGATGTGACGCTCGAAGTTCATGTTGATGTAGTCGATCATCGTCGCCAGCGACGTGGTCTTGCCGCTGCCGGTCGGGCCGGTGACGACGAACAGGCCGCGGGGGCGCCGGATCAGGTCCTTGCAGATCTCCGGCAGGCCGATCTGGTCGAAGCTCAGCAGCCGGTTCGGGATCTGGCGCAGCACCATGCTGATGGCGCCCTTCTGCTTGAACACCGAGACGCGGAAGCGCGCCGCGGTGCCGAAGGCGAACCCGAAGTCGGTGCCTCCCACCTCCTGGAGCTCCTGCTGGTTGCGCTCCGGGGTGATGCTCTTCATCAGCTGGAGCATGTCGTCGGGCTCCAGCACCTTGGTGGCCAGGTTGCGCAGGCGCCCGCTCAGGCGGATGGTGGGCGGGCGGCCGCAGGAGAGGTGCAGGTCGCTCGCGTCCTGCTTGACGACGACGTCGAGCAGGCGGTCCATCTGGAGCGTCGGCTTGGAGGATGATTCGGCGGGGGCGACTTCGCTCATGGGTGGGTGTCCTGCGGTCCGGGCGTCAGGCCTTGGCGACCTCGCTCGGGTCGAAGCCCTCGATCTGGGCGTACTTGGCGACTTCCTCGGGCGTGGTGACGCCCTTGAGGATCTTGATGCGGCCGTCGCCGAGCAGGCTGCGCATGCCGCCGCGGATCGCCGCGGCGCGCAGCTTGGAGATGCCCGCGCGCTGGAACGCCAGGTCGCGGATCTCCGCGTTCATGATCATCATCTCGAAGATGGCCTTCCGGCCCTTGTAGCCCCCGTTGCACGCCGGGCAGCCGACCGCCTTCATCACGCGGCCCATGGCCTCCTCGCGGGGGATGTCGCAGAGCTTGAGGAACTTGGGGTCCGGCGCGTCGTCGAGCGTCTTGCACTTCGGGCACAGCACGCGGCCCAGGCGCTGGGCCATGATCGCCTGGATGGAGCTGGCCACCAGGAAGGGCTTGACGCCCATGTCGATGAGGCGCGTGATGGCGCTCGGCGCGTCGTTGGTGTGCAGCGTGCTGAACACCAGGTGGCCGGTGAGCGCCGCCTGGATGGCGATGTCGGCCACCTCGCGGTCGCGGATCTCGCCCACCAGGATGATGTTCGGCGCCTGGCGCAGCATGCTCTTGAGCACGGCGTTGAACGTGAGCCCGATGTGCTCCCGGATCTGGACCTGGTTGATGCCGTTGAAGTTGTATTCGACCGGGTCCTCGGCGGTGATGATCTTGCGGTCCGGCGTGTTGAGGACGTCGAGCGCCGAGTAGAGCGTGGTCGTCTTGCCGCTTCCCGTGGGACCGGTCACCAGGAAGATGCCGTTGGGCCTCCGGATGATCTTGTTGAAGGTGTCCAGCGAGTCCTGCTCGAAGCCCAGGTTCAGGAGGCCGATGCGCACGCTGTCGGGGCGCAGGATTCGCAGCACCACGCTCTCGCCGTAGTGCGCCGGGCAGGTGCTGACGCGGAAGTCGATCTGGTCGACGATCGGCGCGCCGTTCGCGTCGCGCTGCGGGTTGCCTTCGTCGTCGATGCGCGGCACCGGGAACTTGATTCGGCCGTCCTGCGGAACGCGCTTCTCGGCGATGTTGACGCCGGCGAGCAGCTTGAAGCGCGAGAGCAAGGCGTTCTGGATGTTCTTCGGGAAGCGCTCGCGCACCACGCACTCGCCGTCGATGCGGTAGCGCAGGCGGACGTGGTCCTCGTAGGGCTCGATGTGGATGTCGGAGGCACGCGAATGCACGGCGCTCACGATGACGCGCTCCGACAGCTTGATGATCGGCGCCTCGTCGATGTCGATCGACTTGTCGACGCTGCGGTCCATCGAGCGGTCCACGCTCTTGTCCATCGAGCTGGACATGAGCTGCTGGTCCGGGCCGCGCTTGGCGGCACCGCCCGAGCCGCCGCCCTTGATGAAGCCCTCGATCGACCGCCTGGACGCGATGCCGCCCTGCTCGAAGTCGCCGATCCGGAACCGGAGCATCTCGAGGCCGTCGAGGTCCATCGGGTCGTGGATCACCAGGCGCAGGCGGCCTGGGCCGACCATCGGCAGGACGAGCGTCTTCTTGAACGTCGCGTCCAGCTTGGCGATGTCGATCTTGGCGATGTCCTCGGGCTTCTGGAGGTCGATGTACGGGACGCCGAACTGCTCGGCCAGCGCCTTGGCCACCTGCTCGAACTGGCAGACCGAGGCATCGACGAGGGCCTCGCCGAGCCGCATCCGCCGCGCCTTCGCGGTGGTCGCCGCCTCCTCGACCTGGGCCTGGGTCGCCGCACCCTGGGCGACCAGGATCTCGCCGAGCTTCTGACGCGCCTTCCGAGCCAATGGACCTCCTATGGCCACCACGCCCCGTGTCGCCGACCCCGATCGGGGCGCGGCGCGGGGCGTTCGACTGTTCGCGACCGGAGGCCGCGAGGGTTGCGACCGACCGACCCCTCTGCCGGCTCCGGACGGCCCGGAGCGCTGCAGGGGATCCGTAGTATGCGTCGGAGGCGCCGGAAGCGCAATGCGCAGGGCCGAGAATATGGACGCCGCCCCCGCCCGACCATCGACCGTCCACGCCGCCGGCCGCCCCCTGCGCGCGCTGGTGACGGTCGGCCCGACCCACGAGCCGATCGACGAGGTTCGATACCTCGGAAACCGCTCCAGCGGCCGCATGGGCATGGCGATCGCCGAGAGCCTGGCCGCCGAAGGCTGTGCCGTGACGGTGCTGGCCGGCCCCGGGGTCGCGGCGATGGGCGGCCTGGCCACCGAGCGCTTCGTCACCACCGCAGACCTCGGGCGGCTGCTTGACCGGCACTGGCCCGCCCACGACCTGCTGGTGATGGCGGCGGCGGTGGCCGACTACCGCCCCTCCCGGCCGGCGTCCGGCAAGATGCGCCGGGAAGACGGGCCGGTGACGCTCTCGCTCGAGCCGACCCCCGACCTGCTGGCGGGTCTCGCCTCGCGCACCGGACCGGGACGGTTCATCGTCGGCTTCGCGCTGGAGCGACCGGATGAACTCGAGGCCTCCGCCCGGCGCAAGCTCGCCCGCAAGGGCGTCGACGCGATCGTCGCCAACCCGATCGACACCATGGACGCCGACGACGTCGAGGCCACGCTCTTCCTGCGCGACGGGTCGGTGCGTTCGCCCGGGCCGGGGCGGCTCCCGAAGCGCGCCTTCGCGCGCTGGCTTGCGCGCACGGTGGTGCCGATGGCCGCCGACCGCCCCGCGGCGCGGGCTTGAACTACAGTCCGCGCCCGCACGCGCGCCGACGGCGCACCGCACCGCACACGGAAGGACTCGCCATGGAACTTGGGCTGATCGGTCTCGGACGCATGGGCGCGAACATGGGCAAGCGGCTGCTGAAGGGCGGGCACCGCGTCGTGGCGTGGAACCGGAACCCGGCACCCGCGCAGGAGCTGGCCGCGCTGGGCGGCGTGGCGGCGCCCTCGGTCGAGGACCTGGTCCGCTCGCTCGCGGCCCCGCGCCACGTGTGGCTGATGCTGCCGGCCGGCATCGTCGACGACATGATCGAGCGCATCGTCCCCCTGCTCTCGCCCGGCGACACCATCATCGACGGCGGCAACAGCTATTACCGCGACGACCTGCGCCGCGCGAAGGCGCTGGCGGCGAAGGGCATCGACTACGTGGACTGCGGCGTCTCCGGCGGCGTGTGGGGCCTGGAGCGCGGCTACTGCGTGATGATCGGCGGCCCCGGGGCCGCGGTGGCGCGGCTCGACCCCGTCTTCCGCACGCTGGCCCCGGGCACCGGCAGCATTCCCGCGACGCCCGGCCGCGGCGGCCCCGGCGACACCAGCGCGCTCGGTTACCTGCACTGCGGCCCGGCGGGCGCCGGGCACTTCGTGAAGATGGTGCACAACGGCATCGAGTACGGCCTGATGGCGGCCTACGCCGAGGGCCTGAACATCCTGCGCCACGCGAACATGGGCAACGACCCCGTCGCCCTCGATGCGGAGACCACGCCGCTCCGTGACCCGGATGCGTACCGCTACGACTTCGACCTCGGGAAGGTCACCGAGCTCTGGCGCCGCGGCAGCGTGGTGTCGAGCTGGCTGCTCGACCTCACCGCCGCCGCGCTCGCCGAGGACCCGCAGCTCTCGAAGTTCGGCGGCCGCGTGAGCGACTCCGGCGAGGGGCGCTGGACGGTGATCGCCGCCATCGAGGAAGGCGTGCCGGCGCACGTCATCTCAGCGTCGCTCTACGACCGCTTCTCGAGCCGCGGAAACGCCGAGTACGGCAACAAGGTGCTGAGCGCCATGCGCCATGCCTTCGGCGGCCACCACGAGAAGCAGGCAGGGTCGCGACACTGAGCGGTGGCCCAGGCCGCCGCGCGCCGCGCGGTTACGCGGACGCGCAGGGCCGGCGAACTACGATTCACGAGGCTCCGTGGCGAAACCGGCAGACGCAGCGGACTTAAAATCCGCGGCCCGGCAACGGGCGTGTGGGTTCGACTCCCACCGGAGCCATTGCCCTGCAGGCGGATGCCCGTGCCGACCACCGACCCGTCCCAGGCCCTGCCCGCCCCCAACGCCTCGGTGGTGCTCGTGGTCAGCGCCGACGAGTCGCTGGTGGCGCGCATCCGGGCGACCATGGCGCCGGACCGCGGCATCGCGGTGCACGCATCGCCATCGATCGGCGACGCCGAGATCGAGGCGCTCGAGCTGCACCCGACGGTGGTCGTCCTCGACCTTGACCTGCGCGGCCGCACGCCGGCGCTCGACCTGATCCGGCGCCTGCGCAACCGCACCGAGACCGCGGCGCTTCCGGTGCTTGCCCTCGGCAGCGCGGGCGAGTCGCAGCTGCGCGCGGCGGTGTTCGACGCGGGCGCCTCCGACTACGTCGAGAAGATGCCCGACCCGATCGAGCTGCGCGCCAGGATCCGCGGGCTGTCGGACGGCTTCAACGTGCTCGAGGAGCGCAACGAGGCGCTGGCGGCCATGGGGCGCCTGCAGCGGCAGCTGCGCGACGCCGTGCGCGACGCCGACGAGGCCCGCGCCGCCGCGCCGCCGGCCGCGGCCGCCCCGCCGGAGGCGCGCACCTGGCAGTCGCGCGTCGAGTCGCTGACGCGGCTCGGGATGGAGCTGAGCCGCATCCACGACTTCCACCTGCTGATGGAACGAATCCTGAGCGAGGCACGCGGGCTGACCGGCGCCGACGCGGGCACGATCTACACCCGCGAGGGCGACGCGCTGCGCTTCGCCTTCAGCCAGAACGACACGCTGGAGGCGCCCGGCCGGCACTCGAGCACGCGCTTCTCGAGCCTGGTGGTGCCGGTCAGCCCACAGTCGATCGCCGGCTACTGCGCCATGACCGGGGCCTCGGTGAACGTGGCCGATGCCTACGCGATGGAACCCGGGGCGCCGTACCAGTTCGACCGCAGCTACGACGCGATGACCGGCTACCGCACCACCAGCGTGGTGGCGGTGCCGATGCGCGACTCGAGCGACGTGGTGCTCGGCGTGCTGCAGCTCCTCAACGCACGCGGCCCCGAGGAAGGCGTGCCGGGCCGGTTCGGCGCCGTCGACGAGCGGCTCGCCGAGCACTTCGCGTCCATGGCCACGGTGGTGCTCGAGCGCGCCCAGGTCACCGAGCGCGTGATCCTGCGCATGATCCGCATGGCGGAGGTGCGCGACCCCGCCGAGACGGGCCCGCACATCGAGCGCGTGGCGGGCTACTCGTGCGTGCTCTTCGACGAGTGGGCACGCCGCCGCGGGTTCACCGGCCCCGGCTTCGAGCGCCAGCGAGACCGCCTGCGCATCGCGGCCAAGCTGCACGACGTCGGCAAGATCGGGATCAGCGACGTCATCCTGAAGAAGCCGGGTCGCCTCGATGCCGACGAGCTGCGGCAGATGCAGCAGCACACGGTGATCGGCGCGCGGCTCTTCGCCGACAGCCCCACGCAGTTCGACGAGACCGCGCGCGAGGTGGTGCTCAACCACCACGAGCGCTGGGACGGCGCCGGCTACCCGGGCCACGTCGACCTCGACGGCCGCCCGATCGTCGACCCCGCCACCGGGGTGGTCCGCACCGGCGGCAAGCGCGGCGAGGAGATCCCGCTGTTCGCGCGGATCGTCTGCATCGCCGACGTCTTCGACGCCCTGACGAGCCGACGTGCCTACAAGGAGGCGTGGAGCGAGGAGCAGGCGCTCGAGTACGTGCGTGCCGAGCGCGGACGGCAGTTCGACCCCGGACTCGTCGACATCCTGCTCTCCCAGCTCGATGCCCTGCGCGCCGTGCGCAGCGCGCACACGGGCGACTGACGGAGGGCCCCGGCCGTATCCTGCGGCCGATGACGACCGGCCAACGCGCGCGGGCACTCACGCACCGGCTGCTCTTCCGCATGTCCGCGGCGACGATCCTCCCCGCGGCGGCGGTGCTGGTGGCGATCGTCGCGGTGAACGCCTGGCGCAAGTACGGCTCGATGGTGGCCGAGTCCCGCGAGCAGCTCGCGCTGCGTGCCCAGTCGCTGGCCAACTGGGTGGAATCGCGCAACGCCGAGGGCGTGGAGACGGCGCGCGTGCTGTCGGTGGCGCAGGCACGGCTCTTCGGCCGGCGCGAGGAAGCGTCCGCGCTGGTGCGCGCGCTGCTGGAGGCCACGCCGTCGATCACCGGGATGTGCACCGGGTACGAGCCGAACGCCGACGGCAACGACGCGAGCGCGGTGCCGGAGGGAGGCGTTGGCCCGGACGGCCGGCTCCTCGTCTACTGGTTCCGCGACTGGAAGCGCGGCAATGCCCTGACGCTCAAGCCGCTGACGGCGATGGAGGAGGACTACTACCAGGCGCCCAGGCGCACCTGGGAGCGCAGCCGCACCGTTGAGCGCGTGGTCACCGAGCCCTACGACTACGAGGGCAAGGTGATGGTCACCTACAGCGCGCCGATCATCGTCGACGGGAAGTTCGCCGGAATCGCCTGCGCGGACCGCGCGCTCGAGGACCTGCAGGCGGAGGTGCTCGCGCGCGCGGACACCGCCGACTCGGACATCTTCCTCGTGTCGCGCGGCGGCCGCGTGGTGGCCGCCTGCGACGGCAGCGGCCGAAGCTACGCGTCCGACCCGGACGGCTGGCGCATGCGCTCGATCGACGAGACGCCCCTCGGCGCCGTCTACCGCCGCCTGGCCGAGGGCGGCCGCAGCAGCGTGGTCGACGAGCTCGACGATCCTGCCACGGGCGAACGGTCGTTCTTCGCCATCGCGCGCATCCCGACCGGCGACTGGACGCTGATGGTGTCGGTGCCGTCCTCCGTCGTCACGGCGCCGATCGCCGCCGACACGTCGATGACCGCGGGACTGGCGATCGCGGGCGTCGCACTCATGGCCGGCCTGCTGTGGATGCCGACGCAGCGGCTCGTCCGCCGCATCGACACCGCGGCCGACGCGGCGCAGCGGGTCGCGGCCGGCGACCTGACGCGCGACCCGATCGGATCGGCGTGCCCCGACGAGACCGGCGACCTGCTCCGCGCGCTCGACGCCATGACCGCCGACCTGAACGCGCTCGTCGGGCAGGTGCGGGGGGCGGGCACGCAGCTCAGCTCGACGTCCTCCGAGCTTGCCGCCACGGCGCGGCGCCAGGAGGAGGCCGTGGCGGGCTTCGGCGCGAGCACCGCGCAGATCGCCGCGGCCGTCCGGGAGATCGACGCGACGGGCAAGGAGCTTGCCCGCGAGATCGACCACATGAACACGCTCGCCACCGGCACGGCGAAGCTCGCCAACGACGGCCGGACGCAGCTCGAGGGCATGGAGGGCGCGATGCAGTCGCTCGACACCGCGACCGCGGGCGTCGCCGACCGCCTGGCCGCCATCAACGAGAAGGCGGTCAACATCGGCGGGGTCGTGACCACCATCACCAAGGTCGCCGAGCAGACCAACCTGCTCTCGGTGAACGCCGCGATCGAGGCCGAGAAGGCCGGCGAGTACGGCCGCGGGTTCCTGGTCGTGGCGCGCGAGATCCGTCGCCTCGCCGACCAGACCGGCCAGGCCACCCTCGACATCGAGCGCATGGTGAAGGAGATGCAGGGCGCGGTCTCGAGCGGCGTCATGGAGATGGACCGCTTCAGCGAGCAGGTCCGCCGCAACGTGGGCGACGTGCGCTCGATCGGCCGCAGCATGGGCGAGATCATCGACAGCGTCGACGACTCGACCCGCAGCTTCGCCGCCGTGCGCGAGGGCATGCAGAGCCAGTCCTCGGGCGCGGGGCAGATCTCGGGCGCCATGGAGAACCTCACCGCGAACGCCCGGGCCACCGGCGAGGCCGTGCGCGAGTTCGGCCGCGCCGCCGACGACCTGCAGCGCGCCATCGGCATGCTCAAGTCGGCGATCGCCGCGTTCCAGCTGCGCGCCTGACCGATGCGCGCCTTCGTCTTCAATGCCGCCGGCACCCGATTCGCGATCGACGCGCGCGTGGTGGAGGCGGTGCACCCGCTGGTGCGGGCACGGCCGGTCGCGGGCGGCCCGCCGTGGCTGGCGGGCGCGATCGACGTGCACGGCGAGCTCGTGCCCATGGTCGATGCCGCGGCGCTCCTTGCGGGCGGCGGCGCCGTCTCGCGCACCGTGGGGGCGCGGGTGCTCCTGGTCGACACCGGCATCGGCGAGGGAACCCGCGCCCGCTTCGCGCTGGCCGTCGACCGCGTGGCGGAGGCGGCCGAGCTCGACCTCGACGCGGCGTGGGCCTCCGGTGCGCTCGGCGCACCGTGGCTCGGCGCGGTGATTCCCGTCGGCGCCGACGCCGTGCAGCGCTTCGAGCCGGCGGCGCTGGCCGAGGCGCATGCCATGCTTGCCGGTCCCGCAGACGTCACGCCGAGGATCGGGCCATGACGGGCCTCGGCCGCGTCGCCGACCTCCTGCGCGCGGCGCACATCGATCCGGCACTCGCCGGCGAGCGCGTCCTCCGCCCGGTCGTCGACGAACGGCGTCGCGAGCTCGGCGACCCGGACGTCGACGCCTACGCGGACCGGCTGCTCCGTGACCCGGCGGAGTTCGGCCGCCTGCGCGAGCGCATCACGGTGCCGGAGACGTGGCTGTTCCGCTATCCGGCTTCGTTCGAGGCGCTGCGCGAGGCGCTCGCTCGACCGGGCACGCGCGGGTTCCGCGGGCTGTCCGTCGCATGCGCCACGGGCGCGGAGCCATTCTCCATGGTTGCGGCCGCACTGGCGGCGGGCATTCCGTCGGATGCCATCGACGTCGTCGCGATCGACCCGAGCGCGGCGGCGCTCGAACGTGCGGCCGCCGGCCGCTTCGGCCGCATGGCCGTCCGCGGCGGGCTGCCGGCCTGGGCCGCCGCGTGGTTCCGCGAGGATCCGGCCGGCGTGACGGTCGACCCGGTGGTGCGCGGCCGGGTGCGCTTCGTGCAGGGCGCCGCCCCGGAGGCGATCGACGCGCTTCCAGCGGATGCCTTTGACGCGGTGTTCTGCCGGAACCTGGGCATCTACCTCGGCGAGACCGGCCGCGCGGCGATCGGCCGTGCCCTGCTGCGCGTCCTCGCACGGGGCGGCGCCATGTTCCTCGGCCACGCCGAGCGCCCCGCACTGTTCGGGATCGCCGACCGGCTCGAGCCGCTGCCGGGCGCGCCGGCGGGGAGCTTTGCGCACGCGAGGCGCGGCGCCGATGCGCCGGCACGCGCGACGATGCCGGCCATCGCGGGTCGTTCGGGCACGGCCTCGGCCGGTCGCGCGCCGCCCCGCGCCGCGGCAACGCGCACGGCCGCGGCACCCGCGGCCATGGCGTCGCGACCGCCCGCCGCGGCGTCCGCCTCCATGCCGGCCGCGTCCGGACGCCCATCCGCCGACATCGACGGCGCCCGCGCGCGTGCCGACGCCGGCCAGCTGGGCGAGGCGCTGGAGATTGCCGAGCGGCTCCACGCCGGCGGCGACCGGTCGGCGGCGCTCCTCGAACTCCTCGGCTCGATCCACTCCGCACTCGGGCTCGATGCGATCGCCGAGGGCTGGCTGCGGCAGGCCGTCTACGTCGATCCATCGCATCACGAGGCGCTCCTCCAGCTGGCCGCCCTCGCCGAACGCCGCGGCGACCCCGAGCAGGCCGAGCGCTACCGCGCGCGCGCCACGGGGGGCACGACGTGAGCGGCCTGCCGGACACCGCCGATGCGCGGGCGATCGCGCCCGTTGCCGACCCCCACGACGGGCTCGAGGCCCTGCTCGCCCGTCCGCTCGCCGACGAGGACCTCGACCGCGCGACCGCGGCGCTGGCGGCGCCCATCGAGCGGCGCAGCGCCGAACGCACCAGCCTGCTGGTGGTGCGCGCCGGCGGCGAGCTGCTGGCGGTGCGATCGGTGGACACCGCGCTGGTCGCCCCGCCCGGCCACGTCCACCGCGTGCCGCACCGCAGCGGCGCCGTGTTCCGCGGCATCGCCAACCACGACGGCGAGATCCTCCTCTGCATGGCGCTCGAGGCCGCGCTCGGGCTGCCCCCGCCCACGGGCCCACGGCCGCGCGCCTCGCTCGTCGTGGTCGGCGCCACGCGCGACCGCTGGGCCTTCGAGGTGGACGAGGTGGTGGGCGTGGTCGACGTCCCGGCCTCCGCCATGCGCGCTCCTCCGGTCACCGTCGCCGTGGCGCGCAACGGCTGCATCGCGACCCTCGCGCGCCTGGAGCATGGCGAGGCCTCGGTGCTCGACGCCGGCGCGCTCGCAGCGATCTTCCGGGGGGCGGTCGGATGAGCGACCTCGGCGGGTTCTCGATGCATGAGCTGTTCCGCGCCGAGGTCGAGACCCACTGCGCGGCGCTCACCGACGGGCTGCTGGCGCTCGAGCGCACGCCCGAGGACATGTCGGCCATCGCGCCGCTCATGCGCGCGGCACACTCGATCAAGGGTGCGGCTCGCATCGTCGGCGTGGACGCGGCGGTCACCGTCGCGCACCACATGGAGGACACGTTCGTCCGCATCCAGAAGGGACAGGAGCGCACCACGCGCGCGCGGATCGACCAGCTCCTGGAGGGCAACGACTTCCTGCTGCGGATCGCGGCGCTCCCGGAGGCGGAGGTGCCCTCGTGGAGCGTCGAGCACGCCGCCGAGGCGAACGAGATCACGACGGCGCTGTCGGCGCCGGCGCCGGACGATGCCCCGCCCGCGCAGCCGATCCCGCCGGCCGCCGCCCCCGCGCACGCCCCGGCACCGGTCGCGCAGCGCCCGGCCCCCCCCG
>VEQS01000049.1 GCA_018883105.1 Phycisphaerales bacterium | reverse complement strand
GGCGAGCTGATCTCGAGCGCGTGCGGCGCTTTCCTCGCGGTCGAGTGCATGCGCCGCGGCGCGTCGCCGCTCGAGGCCGCGCACGAGGCGGTGGCGCGGATCGCCGCGGTGCGCGCGATCGAGCCGCACCACCAGGCCGTGATCGTCACGGTGGCGCCGGACGGGCGCGTGGCGGCGGCGGCGCTTCGGAAGGGGTTCCTGCTCGCCGTGCGCACCGCCGCCGGCGCGCGCCTCGAGCCACCGGGCGCCACGGTGCGCGACGACTGACCCGCCACGAATCCGCGCCCATGGGCGCGGCGAAGGAGATCCGACCATGAGGCTCTACACGCGCACCGGCGACGACGGCACCACCGGCCTCTTCAGCGGCGCGCGCGTCTCGAAGGACCACCCGCGCATCGAGGCGTACGGCACGGTGGACGAGCTGAACGCGGTGCTCGGCCTGGTCGGGTGCGCCTGCGACCGCTCGCACCCCTTCGAGCGGCGCCTCCACGAGATCATCGACGTGATGCAGTCGCGCCTGTTCGACATCGGCGCGGACCTCGCCACCCCCGAGGGTGCCAAGCAGCAGGCACGCATCCACCGCATCGACGACCAGGACGTGGCCGAGTCCGAGGGCTGGATCGACGAGGTCGACGGCGGCAACCCGCCGATCTCCGCGTTCGTGATGCCTGGCGGCAGCGAGCTCGCCGCGCGCCTGCACCTCGCGCGCACGGTGTGCCGCCGCGCCGAGCGCGCCATCATCTCGCTCTCGGCGATCGAGCCGGTGGGCGACCCGCTGCTTCGCTACATGAACCGGCTGAGCGACCTGTTCTTCGCGATGGCGCGCCGCGCCAACCACGAGCGTGGCCATGCCGACGTGGCGTGGAAGCCGCGCGCGCACTGACGGCCGGCGCGCGACGACGCGGGTCCGCGCATGCACCGCTCACTCGACCGTGCCGAACACGCGGTCGCCCGCGTCGCCGAGCCCGGGCCGGATGAAGGCGTTCGCGTCGAGCTCGCGGTCGAGCGACGCGGCAAACACCAGGACGTCCGGATGCTCCTCCTGCACGCGGCGCACGCCCTCGGGCGCGGCCACGAGGCACACCATCTGGATGTCGCGGCAGCCCACCTCCTTCAGGTGCCGGATCGCCGCGCACGCGCTGCCGCCGGTGGCGAGCATCGGGTCGATGACGATCGAGTAGCCGTCGCGCACGTCGTGCGGGAACTTCGCGTAGTAGAAGACCGGCCGGTGCGTGGCCTCGTCGCGCCGGATGCCGATGTGCCCCACGCGCGCCTCGGGGAAGAGGCGCAGCACGCCGTCGGTCATGCTCAGCCCCGCGCGCAGGACCGGCACCAGCGTCACCGGGCGGCTGAGCTGGCGTCCCTCGGTGGTCTCGAGCGGCGTCTCGACCGCGATCGCGCGCGTGTCGAAGCGGCGCGACACCTCGTACACCATCAGGCCGGCGATCTCGTCGAGGATGCGGCGGAAGTCGGCGGGCGTCGTCCCGCGCGCGCGCGCGATCGAGAGCTTGTGCTGCACCAGCGGGTGGTCGAACACGCGCAGGTTGGGGAAGCGCTCGAACTCGGTCGGCATGCGGAGACTCCTCGGCGGGAAGCGTAGACTCCGCCCTTCCGCCGACGGACCACGCCGGAGCCGACCGATGACCACCGCCGCACGCGCCGCCCTGAGACCGACCGCACTCGTCCTCGCCGGCGCCGCCGGGGGTGCCGCCCTCGCCGCGGCGCTCGCGCTCGCCCCCGCCGTCCAGGACCGCGGGGCCGCGCGCCCGGGCCACGGCAGCGCCACGGAGGTCGAGGCCGACACGAAGGCAGCGATGGAGGCCCTCGACCGCCTCGTCGGCCGCTGGGACATCGAGGGGCAGGCGCTCGACGAGTCGGGGGCCGTGGTGGGCAGCTTCACCGGGAACGCGCACTACTCGTTCACCCTCTCGGACAACTTCCTGATGGGGGAGACCACGCTCCTCAACGGCGGCTACGTGCTCGACCAGGTCGACTACATCGGGTTCTCGCCCGGCCTCGGCAAGTACACGCACGTGATGCTCACCGAGCTCGACAAGTCGATGATCTTCCAGCACGGCGAGTGGATCGCCGGCGGGGACGGGCTGGTGTTCGCGATGGCCGCGCCGCTCGACAGCCCGGACGGGACGCCGCGCACCATCGGCCTGCAGTACGTCTTCGCGGGCAAGGACGTCGACGTGACCATGACCATGCAGCAGGGCGTGGCCGCGCCGCGCACCGTGCGGATGCGCCTGACGCCCTCGAAGCACCCGGCGGCGCCGACCGGCGCCGGGGGCATGCCGACGGGCGGCAACGTGCGCGTCGTGCAGCAGCAGGGCGACCCGGCGAAGATGCGCGCGGAGATGCAGCAGGCGATGGCGCAGATGACCGCGCAGCGCCAGGCGGTCCAGTCCTACTTCAACCAGATGAGCGGCTCGATCGACGGCTCGGCGGGTTCCCCCGCGCCCGACACGAGCGGCCTGTTCGGCGGCCCGCGCTGATGGCCCTCCCGCGCCTCGCGATCATCGGGCGGCCGAACGTCGGAAAGTCGAGCCTGTTCAACCGGCTCGCCGGCCGGCGCATCTCGATCGTCGACCCGACGCCGGGCGTCACGCGCGACCGCATCTCGACCATCGTCGAGCTGAAGGCCCCGCCCGGCCGGCGCGACGACGAGCCGCGCTTCGTCGAGCTGATGGACACGGGCGGCTACGGCGTCTACGCCGCCGAGGGCGGCCGCATCGACGACGCGGGACAGGATCTCGCGGTCCTCGCCCCCGACATCGAGCGGCAGATCCGCGCGGCCGTCGCGCAGGCCGACCTCGTGCTCTTCGTGATCGACGCGCACGACGGCATCGTGCCACTCGACGAGATGGTGGCCCGGCTCCTCCGCGAGGCGGGGCTCTCCGGGCGCGTCATGGCGGTGGCCAACAAGGTGGACGACCCGAGCTGGGAGGGCGACGGCATCGAGGCCGCGTCGCTCGGCTTCGGCGAGCCGCTGTTGGTGAGCGCGGCGTCCGGCTTCGGCGCCGGGCGCCTGCAGGAGGCGGTCTGGGAGCGCATCGGCGCACCGGGACCCGACGGGCCGCCGCCGGATCCCGAGATCCGCTTCGCGATCGTCGGCCGGCGCAACGCGGGCAAGAGCTCGCTGGTGAACGCGCTCGCGGGAGAGCCTCGGGTGATCGTCAGCGAGATCGCCGGCACCACGCGCGACGCGGTCGACGTGCGCCTGGAGGTCGACGGCAAGGCCCTCGTGGTCATCGACACCGCCGGCGTGCGCAAGCGCAAGAGCTGGGCCGATGACGTCGAGTTCTATTCCAACGCGCGCACCGACGCGGCCATCGACCGCGCCGACGTGTGCGTGCTGCTCCTCGACGCCGCCGAGAAGTGCTCGCAGGTCGAGAAGCGCCTGGCGCACCAGCTGGAGACCAAGTGGAAGCCCACGGTCATCGCCGTGAACAAGTGGGACCTGGTGGCGTCCAAGCTGTCGCCGAAGGACTACATCGAGTACCTGACGCAGGAGTTCCCCGGGCTCGAGTTCGCGCCGATCGTCTTCGTGAGCGCGAAGGACTCGACCGGGCTGCGCGAGCTGCTCGGGATGGTGGCGAACCTGGCGCACCAGGCGCGCCACCGCGAGGGAACCGGTCGCATCAACCATGCCGTGCGCGCGATCCTGGAGGCGCGCGGGCCGAGCTCGCGCCTGGGCACCAAGGCGAAGGTCTTCTACGTCGCCCAGATCGACGTGCAGCCGCCGACCCTGGCGATGGTGGTCAACAAGCCCGACCTGTTCGCGGGAAGCTACGAGCGCTACTTCCGGAACCAGCTGCGCGAGCACCTGCCCTTCAGCGAGGTGCCGATCCGGATCGTCTTCAGCGAGCGCAA
This sequence comes from Phycisphaerales bacterium, assembly GCA_018883105.1. Taxonomy (GTDB): domain Bacteria; phylum Planctomycetota; class Phycisphaerae; order Phycisphaerales; family SM1A02; genus UBA966. The sequence goes on along the minus strand of VEQS01000049.1, from coordinate 12,815 downwards.
GCGCGAGAAGCGCACGCGGGAGTGAGGCCGGGGGTCACGCGGGCGCGGCAGCCCACGTGACCAGGAGCGCGACGCCCGAGAGCGCGCCCACGGCGCCCGCGGCGACGGCAACGGCCGCGTAGGCATCGAGCGAGGGGATCCGGAACGCGGGACGCGCGAGCGCCCCGGCCACCGCCGCCACCGCGATGCCGTCGAAGGCAGCCTTGAGGAGCGCCCCCGGTACCGGCACGAACTGGGCGAGCGACGCCACCGCCGTGCAGGCGAACGCGCGGCTGGCGATGTCGGCGAGCGCGCCGGCCGGCCGGCTGCGCACGAGCGCGACGGCCATGAACCCCGCCGTGCCCGCCGCCGAGCAGAGAACCACCCACACCGCGTTCGCCGCGGCGGCCGAGAGGCGCGCGGGAAGCCCCTCGGGCCCCGACGGCAGCGCACCCACCAGGCAGCCCAGCGCCAGCACGCCAAGCGCGCCGCCGCCGATCCCCGTCCAGAAGCGGAAGTCCCCCTCGGGGCAGAGCGGCGTGTCCTGGGCGCGCGTCGGCATCGCGGGGATCGATCGTAGCGCCGCGAGGGATATGCTCGCCGCGCGCATGCAGATCCGGCTCCGTGACCTCGAGCGACGCCCGGTGGGGACCGCCGAGGTCGACGCCGCCGCGCGGCCGCCGAGGATCGAGGTCCGCGCCGCGGACGGCTCGGTGCGCGAGGCGTTCCTCGACTGGGAGCAGGCGCTCGACGACTCCGGATGCCTGCGTGCGTGCGTGGCATGCCGCTGCCCCGAGCTCTTCCGCCGGCGCACGCCGATCTGGTTCACGCCCTTCGCGCTCGTGCTCGCCGCCGCCGGCCTGGTCGCGGCGCTGACCGGGCACTCGAGCGACCCGCTGGTGCTCGCGACGCTCGTCGCGCTGGTCGTGATCGACGTCGCCGTTCTCGCCTTCGTCCGAGCGCGGCTCGTCTGCTACCGGTGCGGGACGGCCTACTCGGGCATGCCGATCGCGCGGCAGCACCGGCGGTGGGATGCGCGCGCCGCGGCGCGCGTGGCCGCGGGCGGGTGAGCGCGCGGACGACCGCTACCATCGGGCCCGTGGCGACGGAACCCGCCCAGGACCGCTCGTGGATGCGCGCCCTCGCGGGCACGTTCGTCGTCTTCGACGGTCCCGACGGCAGCGGCAAGAGCACGCAGTTCCGCCGCTTCGCCGATGCCGCGCGCGCCGCGGGGATCGAGGTGGTCGAGGTGCGCGAGCCGGGCGGCACGCCGATCGGCGAGAAGATGAGGGCGATCCTGCTCGACCCCGCCAACGCCGAGATGACCGTCCGCACCGAGATGCTCCTCTACATGGCGAGCCGCGCGCAGCTCTACGAGCAGCGCATCGCGCCGGCCATGGCGTCGGGCGCGATGGTGCTCGCGGACCGATTCGTCTCCAGCACGCTCGCCTACCAGGGGACGGCGGGCGGCATCGACGAGGACGACATCGTCGCCGTCGGCCGCGTGGCCACCGGCAACCACGTGCCCGACCTCACGGTGGTGTTCGACGTCGCGACCGAGGTGGCGCTCCGCCGCCTGTCGCCGCTCCTCGACCGGATGGAACGGAAGGGACACGAGTTCCATGCACGCGTGCGTGCGGGCTACCTCGCGCAGTCGCGTCGGTGGCCGGAGCGCTATGCGGTGGTCGACTCCTCGACCGGGCCCGACGAGGTCACCGCGTCGCTGATGCGCACGGTGCAGTCGTGGTGCGCCGCCAGGCGCGGCGCCCCGCGCGCGCATGCGGCCCCACCGGCCACGTGATCGTCGCGCGAATCCACCGTGCATCCACCGCGGCTTCACCGCGTGCGCACATCGTGAAATCCTTCACGAGCTTCTCGCGTTTCGTCCGGAATTTCGGCGGTACGCGTTCGACGCGCGCGGAACGCGTTCCATACTCGCGCCGCAGTTCGTGGACGGCGATCGGGGACGCCAACGATCCCCAGCGAGGACGCACGAGACATGCAGGCACACGTGGCACGTCGTGAGCGGCTCAGCCGCTTCGTTGATCTGGCCCGCGCCTACCGGGGCTGGAGCCGGCAGGAACTGGCATCGCGGCTGGGGCGCGACCTCTCGAAGATCATCCCTGGGAGCGGCAACCCGAAGCTCGACCTGGTGGTGGCGCTCGCCGAGGCGCTCGAGTGGGACGTGGGCGACGTGGTCCAGGGCGTGTGGGACGCACGCTGGGACGACGGCGCGGAGGCGAGCATGCTCGGCCTGCCCTACGGCGAGCTCGATGCACGCGCCCTGGCCGCGCACCGCGCCGGGGACTGGGAATCGATGCGTTCCGCCGCCTCGGCCATGCTCATGTCGGCGGGCACGCCCGAGGACCGGGCGCGCGCGCTGAACCGCTTCGCGGGCGCCTACGAGGGGCTCGGGCGCTTCGGCCGCAGCGTCGAGTGCCTGCGCGCCGCGCTGTCCGCCTCGCCGCTCTCGCCGGCCATGGGTGCCATGCTGCGCGTGAACCTGGCGGGCGCGCACTACGCGCTCTGGAACGTGGTCGAGGCACGCGCCACCGCGCACGAGGTGGTCGAGCGCTTCTCGCACCGGGTCCATGCCGGCCGCGCCGAGCGGATCGGGCACGCACTCGCCCTGATGCACCGCGGCCAGTGTGCACGGCGACTGCTCTCGGAGCTCGGCGGCGAGGCCCGGGCGGCCGCATCCGAGGCGTGCGACGACCTCGCGCGGGCGGCCGACCTGCTCGAAGACGCGCACATGCGGTACCCGGACGCCGCACTCGACGGCGCGGCACGCACGTGCCGAGGGGCGCTCCTGGAGGCGCGCGTCGGGACGCGCGAGCTCGCCCCGGAGGAGGCGGTCGACGCGATCGTCGCCTCGCTCGCCGAGGTCGAGGATCCGGAGTCGCACGCACCGGGCGCGTGGCTCGAGAGCCATGGGTGGTGGTGCGTCTACGGGTGCAACGTGGCGCTCGACCACCTTGACGAGCCGGTGTTCGGGCGCGCCATGGCGATCCTGACCAACAAGGCGATCGACATCGCCGAGCGCACCGACAGCTGGCCGCTTCGTGAGCGGGCGCTCACGCTCGAGCACGCGCGCCGCGAGCGCGACGCGCCGGATGCGGACGCCGATGACCCGTGGATCGTCGACGAGGAGGACATCCGGACGATCGCGGGAGCCATGGGGAGGTTCCCCTCGTTCCGGGAGACCGGCTGGCGCATCCTCGCCAGCGCACGCGTGGTCGGCGAACTGTGACCGCTCGCCGCCGGCATCGGGCACGGGGTCCCGCCATAGACTCCGTGCCCCGATGCCGACGAGCGAAGGACGTCCCGACGCGCCAGCCCCCCCGCATGCGGCGGCCGGTCCGCCGGCGCCGGCGGGCACGCTGCTGGTGATCGCCGGTCCCTCCGGCGTCGGCAAGACCACGATGGTGCATGACCTCGTCCGCCGCTTCGGCGGGACATTCTCGGTGAGCGCCACCACGCGGGCGCCGGGCCCGGGCGAGCGCGACGGCGTCGACTACTGGTTCATCGACGAGCCGACGTTCCAGCGCTGGATCGACGAGGACCGCTTCCTGGAGCACGCGCAGGTGTTCGGCCGCAGCTGGTACGGCACGCCGGAGGAGCCGGTGCGCCGCGACATCGCGCGCGGCCGGCTGGTGATCCTCGACATCGACGTGCAGGGCGCGGAGAACGTCCGACGCAAGGTGCCCGACATGCTGGGCATCTTCGTGCTGCCGCCCGACGAGGCCGAGCTCCTCAAGCGCCTGCGTGCGCGCGGGCGCGACGACGAGGCGGCCATCGAGCGGCGGTTCGCCGAGAGCAAGCGCGAGATCGCGCGCGCCCGCGGCGGCCGCGCGTTCGACGCCTTCGTCGTCAACGACGACCTGCGGCGGGTGACGGAGGAAGTGGCGTCGCTCGTGGCGGCGCGGCTCGGTCAGGCGTCCTCGGGCGCCTCGGCGACCTGAGGCGGCCCGATCACGGCGCCGCCGACGCGCACCATGTTCGACCCGCACTCGACGGCGACCTCGAAGTCGCCGCTCATCCCCATCGACAGCACGTCGAAGCGCTCGCCGCCCGCGCCGGACTGGCGGATGTCCTCGTAGAGCTCGCGGCAGCGCTCGAACGTGCTGCGCGCGGCGTCGAGTCCGCCCTCGAGCGGGGCCATGCACATCAGCCCGCGGGGACGGACGTTCACCATCGTGTCGACCTGCGCCACCAGGTGGCGCACGGCGCCGGCGGCGACGCCGTGCTTGGACGCCTCGCCCGAGACGTTCACCTCGACGAGCACCTCGACCGGGGACTCGCGCCGCGCGGCCACCGCCTGGATCTCCTCGGCGAGGCGCAGGCTGTCGACGGAATGGACGAGGCGCGTGACCTCGACGGTCTTCTTCACCTTGTTGCGCTGCAGCGACCCGATCATGTGCCAGCGCACGGCCGGCGCGGTGCCGCCGAGCTCGGCGCGGCGGGCACGCCACTCGTCGACCTGCGCGGCGCGCTGCAGGAGCTGCTGCACGCGGTTCTCGGCGAAGTCCACCTGCCCGAGCTGCATGAGCTCGCGGACCTGGTCGAGCGACCCGGACTTCGACACGACCACGAGCATCACGTCCTCGGGGCGGCGGCCGGCGCGGCGGGCCGCGGCGGCGATCCGCGCCTGGACGGACTCGTAGCGCTGGCGGAGCGTCGTGCCGTTCGCGTCCTGCGTGGCGATTGACATGCCGTGAGGATACGGAGGACCGCGCCTCGGGCGGTCACGGCGACGTGGGCGGCGACGGCGCGTCCGCCGGCAGGGGCTGGGCCGGCGCGAGCGCACCGCGCAGGCCACGGCTCGTGTAGGTGGAAGGAAGCCACTTCCAGTGCCGCGCCAGGCCAAGGGAGAGCAGGAGGGCGGGCACGACGAGCGCCATGCAGGCCGCCCGCACCGGGGACTCGGCCCAGCGGCCGGCAAGCGCCCCGGCCCAGCGCAGCCACGGCGGGATCCACAGGCGGTCGAGCACGTCGCCGGCGTCGGCCGAGCCCTGCTCGTGGACGGGCGCCCGCAGCCACGCGACCACGCGATCGACGAGCACGCCGGCCACGAGCGCCAGCGCCAGCGTGACCGCGAGCTTCGCCGACGGTTCGCTGTCGGCGCCGGACCAGCCGAGTGCGACGAACGCGGCGATGCCGCCGGCGAGGAGCACGACGGCAAGCCCGCGGTGCCGGCGGCGAGGCGGCCCCGGCATGCCACGCGTGGCGGCATCGCGAGGTCCGTAGCGGCGCATCAGGTCGTGGCCGATGTTCATCGGGCCATGATCCAGGCGGAAAGGAGCGAGATCGCCGCAAGCCGCGTCATCGCGCGCTGGATCGGCGTCGTGCCGATCGGGGTCGTCGACACCTCGCGGCCGCCGATGCGGAGGCAGATCGGCATGCGGGTGACGCCGAGCCAGAATGGCCATCCGAGTCGCCATCCGATCATCGTCCGGCGGGGCGCCATCATGAGGTCGACCACGCCGTCCTCGCGGTCCTCGTGCATGCGGTCCGCGGTCGGGCCGCGAAGCCACGCGTAGGTGCGGAAGGCAAGCACGCCGGCGGCGAAGGCGACGATCGTGATGACCGCCTCGCGCGGCGTGACCCGCGACGCGCGCACGGCGAGCCAGAGCCCCGCAAGCGATGCGAGGCCGGCGAGGAACATCAGGTGCGCGGTCATGCGCTCCCACGTGGACGGCGGCGGCTCGCGGCGAGGCGATTCGCCCGTGCCACCGTACTTGCCCAGGAGCTCGGCGCCGATGTTCATGGTCGTCCTGCGCGCTGTCCGGGCCCATGCTAGGGGCCGCCGCGGGCCCGTCCGTATTCTTCGGCCGTGGACGCCCACCCGGACCGACGCGCAACCCTCCGCAACGTGCCCTGCGTGCTGATCGTGCGCGACGGCTGGGGCATGAACCCCCACGCCGAGCAGCGCGGCGGCGACGCGACGCGTGCGGCGCGCACGCCGGTCAACGATCGGCTCGAGCGGGACTGGCCGCACGTCCTCGTGAAGACCAGCGGCGAGGACGTCGGCCTGCCCGTCGAGCATGGCGAGCCCGTGATGGGAAACAGCGAGGTCGGGCACCAGAACATCGGTGCCGGGCGGATCGTCGACCAGGAGCTCATGCGGATCACGCGCGCGATCCGAGACGGCGAGTTCGCGCGGAACCCGAGGCTCCTCGCCGCGTGCGCTCGGGCGCGCGAGACGGCGCCGGGCGGCCGGGCACGTGCCCTGCACGTCATGGGACTCGTGGGCGACGGCAAGGTGCACAGCGACTTCGCGCACCTCGAGGCGATCCTGCGCCTGGCGAAGGCGCAAGGCGTGCCGGGCGAGAGGGTCTTCGTCCACGCGTTCACCGATGGGCGCGACACGCCGCCGACGAGCGGGCTGCCCGTGATCGAGCGGCTCGAGGCGGTGCTCGCCGAGACCGGGGGGCGGATCGCGACGGTCGCCGGCCGCTACTGGGCGATGGACCGCGACTTCCGGTGGGACCGCGTGCAACGCGCATGGGACGCGATCCTCGCGCGGCCGGGAACGCCCGCGGGCGCGAGCGCCGCGCAGGTGCTGCGCGACTACTACGCCGCGCCGAGCTCGCCCAACATGTCGGGCGACGAGTTCGTGCCGCCGACTCGGATCCTCGCGGGCGCGGGCGTGCCGGCGGACGGCGACGCGGTCGTCTTCCTCAACTTCCGCGGCGACCGGCCGCGCGAGCTGACGATGGCGTTCGTGCTGCCGGACGAGGACTGGGCGAAGGCCAAGGGCGGCGGGTTCGCGCGCGATCCGCGGCCGCGCGACCTGCTGTTCACCGCGATGTGCCGCTACGAGGAGGGCCTGCCGATGGAGGTGGCCTTCGACCGCCCGGGGCGGATGCCGGACATCATGGGCGCGTGGGTGTCCGGGCTCGGGCTCACGCAGTTCCGCTGCGCCGAGACGGAGAAGTTCCCGCACGTCACGTTCTTCTTCAACGACTACCGCGAGGAGCCCTTCCCCGGCGAGCGGCGCGAGCTGGTGCCCAGCCCGAAGGACGTGCAGACCTACGACCAGAGGCCCGAGATGAGCGCGCACGGCGTGCGCGACGCGGTGCTCGCGCGGCTTGCCGCGCCGGACTGCGAGCCGTTCATCGTCGTCAACTTCGCCAACCCGGACATGGTGGGGCACACGGGGAACATGGACGCCGTGGTGCGCGCGTGCGAGGTGGTCGACCAGTGCGTGGGCGCGATCGTGGACGCGACGCTCGCGCGCGGCGGCAGCCTGGTGGTGACGGCCGACCACGGCAACGCGGAGCAGATGAAGGACCCCGCGACCGGCGCGCCGCAGACGGCGCACACCAACTTCGACGTCGAGCTGTTCGTCGTGGGCGAGGCGTTCCGGGGAAGGACGCTGCGCCAGGGCGGCCGCCTCGCCGACATCGCGCCGACGATGCTCGCGATGATGGGCCTGCCGCAGCCCGCGGCGATGACCGGCCGCAGCCTCCTGAAATAGCTCCCGTTCCTCCCGGACCATTTTCTGGAGCGAAATTCGGCGGCATCCCGGCGGGGGCGCCAAAGACCTTCGGAAGATGGCGCCATGCCGCGCCGCCGCCGCACAATCATCCCCGGGGTCCCGCATCACGTCGTCCAGCGGGCCGCGCACGGCCGCCACATCATGCAGTCCGACGAGAGCAAGGCGGTCTTCATCGACCTCCTCCACCGCTGGGCCACGCGGACGGGGGTGCTGGTCGGCGGATTCGTCCTGATGAACAACCATGTCCACCTCTGCGCGACTCCACCCGACGAGGACGCGCTGAGCCTGATGATCGGCAAGGCGACCGCCAGCCTCTCGCTCTGGATCAATGTCGGCAACCGCGACGTCGGACCGAACTGGCAGGGTGCGTTCTACGCATCGCCAATGGACGACGACCACACGATCGCGGCGCTGCGATACATCGAGCGCAACCCGTGCGCGGCCGGACTTGTCGACAATCCGCTGGACTGGCACTGGTCGAGTGCCCGTTGGCACGCAGGCGCCGGACCGAAGCCCGAGATCCTCACGGCCGACTACCGGCCCACTTCGATCTGCGCCAAGGAGTGGCGGACGCTCCTTGGAGATTCGCAGCCTGAGCACCTGCAGCGAGCGATCCATGCCGCCGGCACCAACGGCGATCCCCTCGCCAGCGATGCGTGGATCGACCGCATGGAAACCGCGCTGGGTCGATCCCTACGACGGCGACCCCGTGGGCGGCCCCGGGAAAATGGACCGAGAGGAACGGGAGCTATTTAGCCGTGGATCAGGCGGCCTTCGGCCGCGAGCGCGGCCTCGTGCATGCTCTCGGCCATCGTCGGGTGGGCGTGCATCGTGGCGATGAGGTCGTCGACCGTGCCCTCGAGCGCCTTGGCCACGCACACCTCGTGGATCAGCTCGCTCGCGTTCTGGCCGATGATGTGGCCGCCCAGGATCTCGCCGTACTTCTTGCTGACGATGATCTTCACCAGGCCCTCGGCCGCGCCGTCGGCGATCGCCTTGCCGTGGCTCTTCAGGCCGTACTTGCCCACGCGGTACTCGATGCCCTTCTCCTTGCACTGCCGCTCGGTCATGCCCACGCTCGCCACCTGCGGGTTGCAGTAGGTCGCGCCGGGGATCGAGTCGTAGTGGACGCCGGTGGAGGCGTGGCCGAACATGCGCTCGACCGCCACGACCGCCTCCTCGCTCGAGACGTGCGCGAGCCACGGCGGGCCGATCACGTCGCCGATCGCGTAGACGCCCGGGACGCTCGTGGCATACGTGGCCTTGTCCTTCTTCTCCATGTAGTCGGTGACGATGTGGCCCTTGTCCGTCTTCAGCCCGAGCGACGCGTCGAACAGGCCGTCGAAGCGGCCCGCGACGCCGATCGCCACGAGCACCTTCTCGGCCTCGATTGCCTCGGACTTCTTCGTGGCCTGGTCCTCGACCGTGACCTTCGCGCCACCAGCCGTCTTCTCGATCGCCTTCGTCATGCAGCCGAGGCGGAACTCGATCCCCTGCTTGGAGAAGATCTTCTGCGCCTCCTTGGAGATGTCCTCGTCCTCGACCGGCATGATCCGGTCCTGCATCTCGACCACCGTGACCTTGGTGCCGAACGCGTTGTAGAAGTAGGCGAACTCCATGCCGATCGCGCCCGAGCCGACGATCACCATCGACTTCGGCCGCTCGGGCAGCACCATCGCCTCGTAGCTCGAGATGATGGTCTTGCCATCCTTCGGGGCGAACGGCAGCTCGCGCGGGGCGGCACCGGTGGCGATGAGCACCTTGTCCGCGGTGATGACCACGTCGTCCTTCGACACCGCGCCGGTGCCCTTGTAGTAGTCCTCGTCGGCCTTCGAGACCTGCACCTTGCAGGAGCCGGCCGCGGTCTTCCCGGCGAGGACCTTCGCGTGGCCCTGGAAGTGCTCGATCTTGTTCTTCTTGAAGAGGAACGCGATGCCGCTGTTCAGCGTGCCGGCCACGTTGCGCGAGCGGCCGATCACCTTCGACCAGTCGAGCTTCACGTTCTTCGGGTCGACCTCGAAGCCCATCTCGGCGCCGTGGCGGAACGCCTCGACGTAGACGCTCGCCGCGTGCAGCAACGCCTTCGTCGGGATGCAGCCCCAGTTGAGGCAGACGCCGCCGAGCTTGGCGCGCTCCACGCACGCCACCTTCTTCCCCATCTGCGCCGCGCGGATCGCGCCCACGTAGCCGCCGGGGCCGCCGCCGATGACGATGAGATCGAAGTGCTTGGTTTCGGCCATGGCGAAGGTCCTCGTGTGGGGTGACTCGGTCTCGGAAAGAGGGCCAATATCCTAGGACATGCCCGCCCCGCGCGATCGGGGCCGCCCGGGCGCCCTGCTAGGATCCGGCGCTTCCCGAGAACTGCCGTGCGAACCGCGCTGATCAGCGATGTCCATTCGAACCTGGCCGCCCTGCAGGCGGTGCTCGAGGACATCGGCCGCCAGGGCGTCGACCGGATCGTGTGCCTCGGGGACATCATCGGCTACGGCCCCAACCCGGTGCAGTGCGTCGACCTGGTGGCCCAGCGCTGCCAGTGGTCGCTGCTCGGGAACCACGATTTCGGCGTGGTCTACGAGCCGAGCAACTTCAACGCCGTCGCCGAGGACGCCGCCTTCTGGACGCGCCGCGAGCTCGAGCGCCACATGCGCGACGACCCGGCCGCCGGGGTGCGCCGCTGGGACTTCCTCAACCGGCTGCGGGTGCGCGTGGTGGAGGGCGACTTCCTCTGCGTGCACGGTTCGCCGCGCAAGCCGATCAACGAGTACCTGTTCCCGACCGACCCCGAGAACGACCCGCAGAAGCTCGACAGCGTCTTCGAGCGGATCGACCGGGTCTGCCTGGTGGGCCACACCCACGTGCCCGGCGTCTTCACCGACGACTCCGAGTTCTGGCCCCCCGACGAGCTGCCCGACCGCACCTACGTGGTGCGGCCGGAGGAGAAGGCGATCGTCAACCCCGGCTCGGTCGGCCAGCCCCGCGACGGCGACCCGCGCGCCTCGTACGCGATCCTCGACACCGGGCCCGACGGCAAGCAGCCGACGGTCCGGTTCCACCGCGTCAACTACGACATCCAGCTGACGGTCGACCAGATCCACGCGATCCCCGAGCTCCACCCGATGCTCGGCGACCGCCTGCTCGAAGGCAGGTGACGCGACGCGTCACCGCACCCAGGGACCGACAGAGATGAACAACCAAGCCCCGGCCGGCCGACCGGCCAATGCGCCCAGCCCGCGCCGCCTTCTCATCACCGTCGCGATCTTCTCGATCGTCGCCGGCATCGTCGCCATCGTCGTGATGGGCCAGCAGCGCGGCCCCGGAACGGCCGCGGAACAGGCGCCGGCCGCCGCACCCGCGACCACGCCAGCCGGCACCGCGGATGCATCCGCCGCTGCGCCGGCGTCCGCTGCGGGTACGGCGCCGGCCTCCGCACCGCCGCCGGCCGCGCCATCAAGCCCGTGGGTCGCCAAGAGTCCCGGATCGCCGTCGACCGCCGCCACGCCGCTCGGCTCGCTCGACCCCGCGAAGGGCAAGTTCCTCGTCGAGCTGACCCCGCGCGGCGCGGGCATCTCGCGCGTCGTCTTCAGCGACCTGTGGAAGTCCGGCACCGACCGCACGCGCGCTGCCGCGGCACGCGCCGCCGGCACGGCAGAGGATGCGCTCGAGGGCCGCTACGAGATCGCCGCCCCGGGCACGCTCCAGGGCTTCACCATGCCGATCCTCGGCGCCCGCGCGATCGAGGTCGATGGCCGCGAGGTGTCGGTCGTCGGCCAGGTCTGGGCCGAGACGGCGCCCGGCACCTTCATCACCGAGATCGCCGACTCGACGGGCGCCCTGCAGATGCGCGCGACACGACGCTGGAGCGTCGAGCCGGGATCGTGGGAGATCCGCTGCGAGCAGCGCGTGGAGAACCTCTCCGCCTCGCCGCACTCGGTGCGCTGGGTGCAGTTCGGCCCCTCGGACCTGCCGCGCGACCCGACCGACCTCGTCGACGCGCGCCGCTACCACTCCGGCTACCTGATGTCGAAGGAGCGCGACCCCGCGCAGTCGACGGTGATCGTGCACGGCGCGACGCTCGACCAGTCGACCGTGGTGAGCCGCGTCGACTCCGGCGACTGGCGCGTGTGGCCGGATGCCCGCCAGCAGGAGGAGCGCTACAACCTCTCGTGGTTCGGGGCCACGAACCGCTACTTCGCGCTCGCCATCCACGCCCCGTACGCGCCGCCGGGATCTCCCTCGAAGGCGATCGCCCCGGCCGCAGCCGTCGTCCAGGCGCAGGTCGGCGAGGGCACGTTCCACGGCAAGCCCGACCGCGTTGTCTTCACGGACGTCACCAGCGACGCGGTCACCGTCGCGCCCGGGCAGTCCGCGCCGTTCGACGTCGGCGTCTATGCCGGCCCGCTCGAGCGCTCGGTGCTGGGCGCCGCGCAGCCCTTCGCATCGCTCAACATGCAGGGGCTCATCCTCTACCTGATGAGCGGCTGCTGCAGCTGGTGCACGTTTGCGTGGCTCGCGGACATCCTGGTGTCGTTCCTGGCGTTCCTGCACGACTGGGTGGTGTTCGACTGGGGCCTGGCGATCATCGTGCTGGTGGTCGTGGTGCGCGGCCTGCTGCACCCGCTCACCCGCCGGGCGCAGGTCTCGATGATGCGCGTGTCGAAGCAGATGGGCTCCCTCAAGCCCGAGATCGACGCGCTGCAGAAGCGCTACCGCGACGACCCGAAGAAGCTGCAGGAGGAGACGCTGCGCCTCTACCGAGAGAAGGGCATCAACCCCCTCGGCTGCGCGGGCGGCATGCTGCCGACCTTCCTGCAGATGCCGATCTGGCTGGCGCTCTACGCGGTGCTCTACTTCGCCTTCGAGCTGCGCCAGCAGCCTGCGTTCTTCGGCGTGTTCCAGCAGTTCGGCGGCTGGCCCTTCCTCGGAGACCTGAGCGCGCAGGACCGGTTCATCCCGCTGCCGTTCGAGGTGAACATCTGGGTCACCACGCTGTCGTCGGTGAACATCGTCCCGATCCTGATGGGAGTCGTCTTCTACTTCCAGCAGAAGTACATGACCCCGCCGCCGGCGCCCAACGCGACGCCCGAGCAGCTTCAGCAGCAGGCCATGATGAAGTGGATGATGGTGATCCTCTTCCCCATCATGCTGTACGCCGCGCCGAGCGGGCTCACCATCTACATCGCCACCAGCACGCTGGTGGGGATCTACGAAAGCAAGCGCATCCGCAAGTCGATGGAAGGCGTCGACTTCTCCAAGGCGCCCGCGAAGAAGCCCGGCGGCTTCATGCAGCGCGCCTACGAGAACGCGATGAGGCGCGCGCAGGAAGCCCAGCGCGGCG
>VEQS01000198.1 GCA_018883105.1 Phycisphaerales bacterium | reverse complement strand
GAGCAGACGATCACGTCGCAGATGCGCTCGTCCTGGTGGCCGCAGGGCGCGGCAAACGTCGGGTTTCGGTTCTCGGCAATCGGCGGCGGCGTGCGAGCCGCGATCCCGCCCGGGACGGTGCCGCCCGCGGGATCGGTGCCGCTTGTCGAGAATGGGTCGTTTGAAGCCGGCACTCGCGCCGGCTGGGCGATGCACGGCGGCGTCGGGGCGACGCTCGCGAGCGCGTCGGGCAACTGGTTCGCGCGCGTGTCCGCGGCCCGGCCGCGGCTCGTGCACAACCGCATGCACCTGCCGCTGCCGCCAGCACCGGGGCGTCCGCTGGTGCTGACCTTCAAAGCGAGGCGTTCCGCGTCGTTCGGCGCGAACGACCTGCTCCGGGTCGAACTCGAGCGACACGAGGATGCCGGGCCATGGGCGGTCGCGGGCGGCTCCTGGCCGGTGGCGGGGCTCGGCACGTCCTTCGCCACGCTGTCCGTCACCATGCCGCCGGAGGCTCTGGGACGTTCCGTGTTGCTGCACCTCGCCGTCGACGGCGGCGGCGATGCCATCGCATCGACCATCGAGCTTGATGACGTGATGCTGGCATTCGGCCCCTCGCCCGCGGACCTGAACTCGGACGGGAGCGTCGACGGAAACGACCTGGGGATTCTGCTTGCGGCGTGGGGCCCCTGCAGTGGATGTGCGGCGGACCTCAATGCCGACGGCGTGGTGGACGGCATCGACCTTGGCCGCCTGCTTGCGGACTGGGGCTGAGGGTCCGAGAGGCAACATTCGGACCGGGTTCGGTGATGGGCCAGGGCCTTGCTTTGCGTTTGTGGAGGCGCGGGCCAGTCTGCAGGCGTTGAGACCGGTGACCGCGGAGTGTGTGTGCCTCCAGCAAGAAGGTCTGAGCCATGAATTCTCCGGCAATGCGAGTGGTGTGCATCGGCGCGGCGGTGGCGTGCGCGCAGGCGGCGCAGGCGTACGTGACGATCTCGTACAACGACCATGCGGTGTGGGCGAGCGCCAATCCGTGGATCGGCGGACCGAACTACACGGTGTACGGGGACGACATGTCGACGGCGAACGTCGTCAACCCGACGTATGCGCAGTCGTCGCTCGCATCGACCTCGCAGGGCTTCTGGACGGCGACGCCGCTATTCACGGGCTCGCTCGCCCTCGGCGGAAGCGGTGCCGCCTCGTACCTGTACGCCGACCGCGGCGTCGGCTCGACCGGCTATCAGGGCATGCTGTTCGGCCTGAACGGCCCCGTGACCCCGCAGACCGGCCTGTTCGGAGTCGGTGCCTACGTTCGGCTCTTCGACTCGGGCGGAAACGCCGTGGCGGGCACGGTGCTCGCCACGTTCGGCGGACTGCCGAGCGGGTCGAATCCGCCGTCGTCCGGGTCGGCAGCGGTCTTCTCGGTCGGTGCGTCCGGCGGCTTCGTCGGATTCTGGATCGCGAACCCGGGCCCCACGGACTTCATCACCGACTTCGGCGTCTTCTCCACCGCCGCCGCCCCGCGCGTTGCCGTCGACACCCTGTACCTGGGGGTGCCTGCCCCCGGCGCGCTCGCGCTCCTGGGCGCGGCCGGGCTGGTGGGCTCGCGGCGCCGACGAGGGTGACTTCCGAGGTCCGTCGGCGCCGCCTCCCTTGTCGGCGGCGCCGACGGCCTCACAGCCCCATCAACACGACCGCCCCGACGCTCAGGATGAAGTAGGGCACGAGCGCCGCGGCGCCGGCGTAGTCCTTCGCCAGCCGCTGGCCGAGGAACAGCATCACGATGTTGAGTGCGGCGAGCTGCGCGCCCCACAGCGCGTGGCGGGGGTTGCCGTCGGCGAGCAGTTGCCACAGGCCGAGGGCCGCCGATCCGCCGGCCGCGATCTCGGTGATCGTCACGACGATGAGCATGGCCGGCACCTGCCCGCGCAGGGGACTCTTCGCGAAGTGCTGCGTGAGCCAGGCGAGGTTTCCGCGGAAGTCGATGACCTTGTCGAGGCCGGACTGCAGGAACAGGATCGCGAGGAAGGCGCACGTGAGGAGCTGCGCGCTGGAAACCGGATCGGACAGTCGCTCGAGCATGGGGCGGGATGCTAGGGCTTTCGGGCCGAGGCCCCGAGCTTCCTGCGTCGCTCGTCGATCCGATCGGACAGCGTCTTCGCGAGAAGCGTGCTGCCGTCGGCCGCCACGACCGGACCGAGGCGCTCGCCGAGCGATTTGGAGATGTCGTCGAGCTGCCCCGGCGTCCCCGAGGCCTCGATGGCCGCGAGCACGGCGGGCAACGCGTAGGGATTCTCCTTGAGCGCCGCGCGCGCGAAGTCGGCGCTCGCCTCGGCGCGGCCCTGGGGCGGAAGTGCGTCGAACATCCGTGCCATGGCGAGGGTCTTCGTGAATCCCTCCGCGTCGCGGTTCACGGCCCACGCGATCGCCTGGTGGAAGACCATCGGGCGGCGACCGGCCTCGTCGTCGTAGGCCCACCAGGCGTGGACGGTGGTGACCTCGTCGCCGCCGCTGGCGTACTGGCCGCCCTTGCAGGCGAACCTGCCGCTGGCACGGTCGCAGTCCATGAAGACGATCGCGCAATGTCCGGGCTGGCCGGCGGTCGAGGCGGGGACGCCGGCGATCCGCAGGGTGCGCGCGCCGATGTTCCCCATGGTGCCGCAGACGCCGCCGTCCTTCCACATCATCTGGATGGAGCCGTAGCTGAAGGGGAACGGGCTCACGCGCCGTGCCGACTGCATGTCGAACTGCTGCGCGATTCCGTCGATGTACTCGCCGTAGGTGCGCAGCTCGCCGGTGTCGCGGAAGGCGGTCCAGATGGCCTCGCGCTCGCGGAGCGGCTGGTCGTCGGCCACCAGCATCATGAGGACGGGCCACGGCGCGTTCAGCGGAAAGCGCGGCCACTGCATGGACTGGCGCTGGGCGGGCGTGAGCCCGGCGCGGTCGTTGCGCACGAACCACGCCATGGACTCGGCGTGCGTGGGCGCGCGGTCGCGCTCGGCGGGCATGCGGCCCTTGGCGCGATACGCCGCGTGGAACAGCTCATGCGCCGCCTTGATGCGTTCGCGGAGCGCCGCGTCGGCGATCGCCTCGGTCGAGTTCCACCGCACGGCACCGTCGCCGCAGTCGATCGACACCTCGGGGTGGCCGTGGGCGGCCATGTACGCGTTGAACTCGCGCTGCAGGGCCGCCGAGGCGATGACGTCCGCACCGACGATCGCATGGTCTTCCAGGAAGTTGATGACGTGGTCGTCGCGGTCGAGCGGGCGCGAGGCGTCCTTGGTGTCGACGCGCACCCGGGGATCGGCGGGGATCCCGAGGACGAGCTTCGGCCGCGCCGAGACGTCGGGCAGCGGCGCGGCGCGCTCGGCGTCGCCGTCGTTCCAGGGCGAGGCACCGTCCTTGCGCGGGGCGGCGTAGGAGCCGTGGATGGCGAACGCGAGCGCCAGCTGCGGGTAGTCGCGTCGCACCGTGTCGGTGCCGAGGTCGATCTCCAGGGATCGAAGCCCAAGCAGCACCGGCATCGGGTCCGGGCGCCAGCCGTACACCGCGGTGCGCCGTGCTGGGTCACGGTCGACCCAGGCGACGAAGTCGGGAGGCAGCGAGATGCCGCGCTCGCGGCATGCATCGAGCGTCGCCGCGCGGGCGCGCGTCACGTGCTGGCGGACGGCGTCGTCGGTCCAGCGGGGAACCGGAGGCGCGATGGCCGAGACGGCGATGACGGCGGCGATCAGCACGGCACGCGCGAGGATAGGCCGGGCGGCGCGCGCCGCGGCTCAGCCGCAGGTGCCCCAGGCGCCGAGCATGATGCCCAGGTCGTCGGCGTCGACGAATCCGTCGACGTTCAGGTCGGCGGCGCTCCCGCTGGCCGGCCCCCACGCGCCGAGCAGGATGCCCAGGTCGTCGCCGTCC
>VEQS01000048.1 GCA_018883105.1 Phycisphaerales bacterium | reverse complement strand
GAGCAAGAGCATGCAGGACCGCGTGCTCTCGAACCCGAAGGTCGAGATGGTGTGGAACAGCGCCGTCGAGGACGTGGTGGGCGAGAAGCACCTCGAGGCCGTCGTCGTGAAGGACGTGCGCACGCGCGCGACGCGCCGGCTGGACGTGAAGGGGCTCTTCATCGCGATCGGCCACTCGCCGGCGACGAAGTTCCTGGCCGGAAGCGGCATCGAGTTCGACGAGAAGGGCTACGTGCTGCTGCGCTCGCGCGGCTCGCAGACCAACATCGAGGGCGTGTTCGCCGCCGGAGACGTGGCCGACCAGCACTACCGGCAGGCGATCACCGCCGCGGGCATGGGCTGCCAGGCGGCGATCGACTGCGAGCGGTGGCTCGCGGCCCAGGGCGTGCACTGATGGCGGGCACGCTCGGCCGCAAGGAGCGCTGGGTGGCGACGGGGTCGATCGTCGCGCTCGTGGCCGGGCTGCTGGTGGGCGAGGTGCTGCACCGCAACGGGCTGGACGGGGTGGTCTCCGCGTTCTCGGTGGCCGGCGACCTGATGCTGGTGCGGCCGCTCATGATGCTGGTGCTGCCGCTCATCTTCACGAGCGTGCTCGCGGGCATCACGTCGCTCGGCGACCCGTCGCGCCTGGGGCGCCTCGGGCTCGCGACCTTCGCCTACTTCCTGGCCACCATGCTGGTGGCCGCGACCCTCGGTGCGACGCTCGTCTCGCTCGCCGGGCCGGGGCTGGGGCTCTCGCCCGAAGACGTGTCCGCGCTCAAGCAGAGCGGCGTCGAGCGATTCGGGGCGGCGCCGAAGCTCGCGCAGGCGGCGGCCGCGGGCGGCGAGGGGCTCGCCTACGCGTGGCTCAAGATCGCGCGCGACATGCTGCCGGCGAACCCGTTCTCGGCGATGTCCGAGGGGCAGCCGCTCGGGATGATCACCTTCGCGCTGGTGCTCGGCGTGGCCATCGCCCTCGGCGGCGCGGCCACGGAGTCGGCGGCGCGGGTCTTCGGCGCCCTGAACGATGCCCTCCTGCGCGCGGTGGGCTGGGTGATGTGGATCGTGCCGGTCGGCGCGTTCCTCCTGGTGAGCGCGAGCGTTGGGCGGGTGGGGCTGGCGCAGCTCCTCGGCCCGCTCGGGATGTACATGGCGGTCGTGATCGGCGGCCTGGCGATCCACATGTTCGTGATCCTGCCGGCGTTCCAGCTCGTCCTCGGCGGCGGCAACCCCTTCCGGTTCATGTGGTCGATGCGCGAGGCGCTGGCGACGGCGTTCGCCACGGCAAGCTCGAGCGCGACGCTCCCCGTGACGATCCGCGTCTGCGAGACCGAGGGCGGCTGCTCGCAGCGCGCCACGCGGTTCTGCGCGCCGCTCGGGTCGACCCTGAACATGGACGGCACCGCGCTCTACGAGGCGGTGGCCGTCGTGTTCCTGTTCCAGCTCTACGGCGTGCAGCTCTCGCTCGGGGAGCTCGCGGTCGTGGTCGCCACGGCGACGCTCGCCGCGGTGGGCGCGGCCGGCATCCCGAGCGCCGGGCTCGTGACCATGGTGATCGTGATCACCGCGGTGAACGCCTCGCTCGGCAGCGAGAAGGTGCCCGTGGGCGCGATGGGCATCGTCATCGGCGTCGACCGCCTGCTCGACATGTGCCGCACCACGGTCAACGTGTGGGGCGACATGGGCGCGGCGCGCGTGATGACGCGCCTGGCGCCCGACTGAAACCGCCCCGTCCCTCCCGGACCATTTTCCGCGCGGGGCCTACTTCGGGTCGATCATCGTCACCCGCATGCCGCAGTCCTCGACCTGCCGTGGGTCGATCGGGCCGGGCGCCTCGATCATCAGGTCGCCGCCCGACTGGGTCTTCGGGAACGCGATCACGTCGCGGATGTTCTCGGTGCCGGCAAGGTGCATCACCAGGCGGTCGAGGCCGAAGGCGATGCCGCCGTGGGGCGGGGCGCCGTGGCGCAGCGCGCCGAGCAGGAACCCGAACTTGAGCTCGGCGTCCTCCTGCGTCAGGCCGATCAGCTTGAAGACCTTCTCCTGCACGTCCATCCGGTGGATGCGGATCGACCCGCCGGCGATCTCGCTGCCGTTGACCACCAGGTCGTAGCCCGCGCTCAGGCAGCCGCCGGGGTCGGACTCGAGCAGGTGGAACTGGTCGGGGTTGGGGCTCGTGAAGGGGTGGTGCATCGCCACCCAGCGCTTGCCCTCGTCGTCCCAGTCGAACATCGGGAAGTCGACGACCCAGAGGAACCTCCACGCGGACTCGTCGACCAGGCCGAGGTCGCGGCCGACCCTGAGGCGCAGCTCGCCCAGCGCCTTGGTGGCCGCGTCCCAGTGGTCGGCGACGATGAGCACGCTGTCGCCGGGCTGCAGGCCCAGGCGCTCGGCGAGCGCGGCGCGGAACGGCTCGAGGTGCTTTGCGACGCCGGTGTCGAAGCCGTTCGCGGTGAACTTGGCCACGGCCACGCCGCCGACCTTGAACTGCTTCACGAACTCGGTGTAGCCGTCGGTCATCTTGCGCGTGAGCCGCTCGGCGCCGCCGGGGACGCGGATCGCCTTCACGCAGCCTGCGCGGCCCGCGCGACCCTTCGCGAGCGCCTGCTGGAACACCTGGAACTCGCTCGCCTTCACGATGTCGGAGACGTCGCGGATCTCCAGCGGGTTGCGGAGGTCCGGGCGGTCGATGCCGAAGCGGTCCATCGCCTCCTGCCACGTCATGCGGCGGATCTCGCCGATGTCGCAGCCGAGGACCTCCTTCCACACGAGGCGCGCGAAGCCGCCCATCATGGCCATCACGTCCTCGCGGTCGACGAAGCTCATCTCGAGGTCGATCTGGCTGAACTCCGCCTGCCGGTCGGCGCGCGGGTCCTCGTCGCGCAGGCACTTGCACACCTGGATGTAGCGGTCGAGGCCCGCCACCATCAGGATCTGCTTGAAGAGCTGAGGGCTCTGCGGCAGCGCGTACCACGATCCCGGGTGCAGGCGCGACGGCACGATGAAGTCGCGCGCCCCTTCGGGCGTGCTCTTGATGAGGAGCGGCGTCTCGACCTCGACGAATCCGTTCGAGGCGAAGTAGTCGCGCGCGAGCTTGGTGACTGCGCTGCGGGTGCGCAGGATCTGCTGCATGCGCGGCCGGCGCAGGTCGATGTAGCGGTACTTGAGGCGGGTCTCCTCGCCGATCTTCTCCGCCTCATGCTCGTCGGGCAGGATCGGGGGGTTCTCGGCCTTGTTGAAGACCTCGAGCTCCTCGGCGACGAGCTCGACCTCGCCGGTGGCGAGCTTCGGGTTGGCGTCGCCGGCGCGCTTGCGCAGCGTCCCCCGCACCCCGATCACGTCCTCGCGGCGGAGGGCGCGCGCGCGCTGGACGACCTCCTGGTTGCCGCCCTCGAGGTCGAACACCACCTGGCACAGGCCGTCGCGGTCCCGGAGGTCGATGAACAGCAGCCCGCGGCCCTGGTCGCGGTAGGTGTTCACCCATCCGTTGAGGGCGACGGTGGTGCCGGCGTCGGCGAGGCGCGGCTGTCCGCAGGTGTGCGTGCGCTTGATCATCGGGGGGAGGGAGGATAAATGGCGCCGGGGGCGATATGACCCATTTTCCGAACGGAAAATGGGTCATATCGCCCCCGGCGCTATTTTCCGCGCGTGCCCACCGTCCTCGTCACCGCGTTCGAGCCCTCGGGCGACGCCCACGCGGCGCCGCTCGTGCGCGCCCTGCGCGCGCAGGCGCCCGACGTGCGCGTGGTCGGGTGGGGCGGCCCGCGCATGCGCGAAGCCGGCTGCGAGATGGCCGGCGAGACCGCGCGCGACGGCGCGATGACCCTGGTGGGGCTGCGGAAGATCCTGGAGGTGCGCCGCACCGTGCGCGAGATCCGCGCATGGGCCGCGGCGAACCCGGTCGACGTCCACGTCCCGGTCGACAGCCCCGCCGCCAACTGGCACATCGCGTCGTGGATGAAGCGCCACGGCCGCGGCGCGGCCGGGGGCTCGCGCGTCGTCAACCTGGTGGCGCCGCAGCTCTGGGCATGGGCGCCGTGGCGCATCCGCAAGTGGCGCCGCACGAGCGACGCGATCCTCTGCCTCCTTCCCTTCGAGGAGGCGTGGTTCCGGGCACGCGGGGTGCGCGCGCACTTCGTCGGCCACCCGGTGCTCGCGCATCCGGTCGACGCGGCCGCGCGTGCGCGCGCCGCCGCGTTCCCGCAGGGCGCGCCGCGGCTCCTGCTGCTTCCCGGCAGCCGCTCGTCGGAGGTGCGGACCAACATGCCGCGCATGCTCGAGGCCTTCCGCGCGGCGTCGTCCGCGCGGCCGGGGCTCGCCGGCGTCGTCATGGCCGCCAACGATGCGCTGGTGCCGCTGGTGCGCGCGGCCGCGCGCGGCGGCGCGTGGCCGGCGAACCTGCAGGTGGCAAGCGGCGACCCAGACGCCGCCATCGCCTGGTGCGACTGCGCGCTCAACGTGAGCGGCACCGTGAGCCTCGACCTCGTGCACCAGCGCAAGCCGATGGTGGCCGTCTACTGGGCATCGTGGTGGAAGGTGCTGGTCGGGTCGCTCGTCCTCACCATGCGCGACCGCCTGCTGCCGAACATCGTCGCCGGGCGCCGCATCGTGCCGGAGTTCGTGCCGTTCTCCGGCGGCACCGGCCCCGTCGTGCGCGCGCTTGCCCCGCTCCTCGACGACCCGGCCGCGCGCGCCCGCGTCGCCGCCGACCTCGACGCGGTCGCGCGCTCCTTCGAAGGACACGACCCCGGCCGTGAGTCGGCCGGGGTCGTGCTCGGTTTCCTGGGTCGGTGAACGCGGGCCTTCGCCCGCCGCCGTCAGCTGACCGGCTCGAAGCTGAAGGTCTGTCCGCCGATGACGCCCTCGAGCATGAGGCCGCCGCCGTCGAAGGTCATCACCTTCACTCCGTCCTTGTAGTCGTTGGCCGCGCTGGCGCTCGCCGTGCCCGCGGTGGCGCTGCCGCCCGCCTGGAAGGCCGTCTCGCCGCGCTTGAACCTGGCGAACGCCGCCTCGCTCTCGAAGAAGATGACCTCGGAGAACGACTGGCCGCCGATCTGCGCGCCGATCGTTCCGCCGCCGGCGCTCGATCGCGCGACCAGCTTGCCGCGCTCGTACACGAGGCCCTTGCCCGAGAAGCCGCCAACCACGAAGCCGCCCTTGCCGATGGCCGGATAGACCGCGTAGGCATGGGCCGACGAGAAGTCCTTCGCGGTGGAGGGGAACTTCGACTTGCAGGTCTCGATCGTGGCCGCCACGTCGTCCTTCAGGATCTTGACCTGCTCCTCGGGCGGGAGGCTCGAGCTCGGGCCGCAGCCGACCGGGAGCGAGCACGAGGCGAGCAGGGCGGTGACGATGATGGAAGTGGTTCGGAGGTTCATTGGGTTCCTGGGGCCGTTGGAGCCGCGGACGATAGCTGGGTTGCCGCCGCCGCAACGGGAAATCGCCCACGTTTCCGGACCCCGGCTATGATCGCGGCATGCTCCGCCGGACCGCCGCCATCGTCTCCGCGATCTCGCTCGCGGCCGCCCTCGCCGGTGCAGCTGCCGCCCCGCAGCAGGGAAAGACCCTCAAGCTCGTGAGCAGCCTGCCGCGCACCGGCAGCGCCAATGCGCAGACCACCAGCATGGTGAACGGCATCCGCATGGCCATCGAGGAGCGCGGCGGCCAGGTCGACGGCTTCGCGATCGCCTACGAGGACATGGATGACGCCAGCCCGCAGAAGGGCAACTGGGATCCCCAGGTGGAGGCCGCCAACGCGAAGAAGGCGATCGCCGACGCCGAGGTCATCGGCTACCTGGGGACCTACAACTCGGGCGCGGCCAAGGTCTCGATGCCCATGCTGAACAAGGCGGGCCTCGTCATGATCAGCCCCGGCAACACCCACACCGGCCTCACCAAGCCCGGCATGGGCGAGCCCAACGAGCCGGCGGTGTACCGGCCCACCGGCAAGATCACCTACTTCCGCGTCGTGCCTGCCGACGACATCCAGGGCGCGGTGGCCTGCGAGTTCATCCGCGCGGACCTCGGGGCCAAGAAGGTCTTCGTCCTGCACGACCGCGAGCTGTACGGCAAGGGCATCGCGGACGTGTTCCGCAAGTCCGCCGAGGCCTCCGGGGTGCAGGTGGTCGGCTTCGAGGGGATCGACCCGAAGGCGTCCAACTACCGGTCGCTCGTCACCAAGATCCGTGCGGCGGGCGCCGAGGCGGTCTTCTTCGGCGGGACGACCCAGACGAACGCCGCGCAGGTTCTCAAGGACCTGCGCGCCGGCGGCGCGAAGGTGCCGTTCGTCTCGCCGGACGGCACGTTCGAGCGCGCCTTCATCGAGGCCGCGGGCAAGGACAACGTCACCAAGGAGCAGGGCGGCGTGTACATCACCTTCGGCGGCCTGCCCTCCGACCAGCTGACCGGCCTCGGCGCCGACTTCGTCAAGCGCTACAAGGCCAAGCACGGCGAGGTGCCGGAGGCCTACGCGGTGTACGGGTACGAGGCGGCGCGGGTCCTGCTCGACGCCATCGACCGCGCCGAGTCCAAGGACCGTGCGTCGGTCATCGCCGCCGTCGCGGCGACGAAGGACTTCACCGGCGCGCTCGGCACCTGGAGCTTCGACGCCAACGGCGACACCACCAACCGCATGATGAGCGTGAACACGATCGAGAACGGCGAGTTCAAGTTCGTGAAGGCCGTCGGCGGCGCGCCCTCCAAGGCGGAGTGATGCAGCGGGCGATCGCGGCGGCGGAACACCTCGTGCCCTGCATCCTCGCGCGAGCCGAGGCGGTGCCCGGCTTCGCGGCCGACGGCATGCTGTCGGCCCAGGAGGTGTTCTCCCAGCAGCTGGTGACCGGGCTCTCCAACGGCATGATCATCGCGCTGATCGCCATCGGCTACACGATGGTGTACGGCATCATCGAGCTGATCAACTTCGCGCACGGCGACCTGTGCATGCTGGGGGCGTTCTTCGCCCTCACCGCGGCCGGCGCGCTCGGGATGGACGCTTGGTCGGGCGCGGGCGGCGCGGCGGGGCTCGTCGCCCTCCTGGTGGCGACCGCGTGCTTCTGCGGCGCGCTCAACTGGTCGATCAACCGCCTCGCGTACCGGCCGCTGCGGCGGGCGAGCAAGCTGAGCCTGCTGGTGAGCGCGATCGGCGCGAGCTTCGTGCTGGTGAACCTGGGGCTCTTCTGGGGCGGCCTGCCGATGGACGCCTTCGCGGGCGGCACGAGCGCGGCGGCGCCGAAGTCGTTCCCGGCGCTCGTCTCCGCGCTGCCGGCGGCGCAGGTCGGTGACGTGGTCTTCTCGCGGACGGACCTGCTCGTCCTCTGCGTGACCGTGCCGCTGATGGCCGGACTGACGGTGCTCGTCCGCTTCACGCGCCTGGGCAAGGCCATGCGCGCGGTGGCGCAGAACCCGACCGCCGCCGCGCTCATGGGGATCGACGTCGAGCGCGTGATCGGCGCCACGTTCGCGATCGGCGGCGCCCTCGGCGGCTTCGCCACCGTCGTCTACAGCCTCTGCAACCAGACGATCAGCTTCCAGATGGGCTACCGCATGGGGATGGACGCGTTCATCGCGGCGGTGCTCGGCGGCATCGGCAACCTCCCCGGCGCCGTCCTCGGCGGCATCCTGATCGGCGTCACCCGCTCGATGAGCGACCAGTACGTCGAGGCCCGCTGGACCAACACGGTGGTCTTCGGCATCCTGATCCTGATCCTCGTGTTCCGGCCGTCGGGCCTCCTGGGCGCCCGCCTGCGGGAGAAGGTGTGACGATGGAGACCGCCGCACGCCGCCTCACGACCTCGACGCTGGTGCTCGCCGCGGTGGCGGCGTTCCCGCTGGTCGAGGGCGCGCTGCCGGACGCGTGGCACCTGAGCGACCAGCTGTGCGACGTGTTCGTCTTCGCGCTGCTGGGCCTGGGTCTCAACGTCCTCACCGGATTCACCGGGCTCCTGAACCTGGGCGTGGCCGCGTTCGCCGCAATCGGCGCCTACACCTTCGCGATCGCCACGTGCGAGATCTACCCCTTCCAGCTCGGCTTCTGGGGCGGGCTGGCCGCCACGCTCGCGGTGGGCGTGCTGTCGGGCCTCGCGCTCGGTGCGCCGACGCTGCGCGTGCGCGGCGACTACCTGGCGATCGTGACCCTCGGCTTCGGCGAGATCGTGAAGGACGTGCTGGTCAACCTCGACGGCATCACCAAGGGCACGCAGGGCATCAACCCGCTGCCGGCGCCCGGCATCCTGGGCCGCGAGCTCGGTGCGCGCGGGCAGTACTGGCTGCTGCTTGCGATCCTGGTGCTGGTGGTGGTCGGCGTGCGCAGCCTGGAGCGGAGCCGCGTCGGCCGCGCGTGGCTCTCGATCCGCGAGGACGAGCTTGCGAGCCGCGCGATGGGCATCCGCCCCGACCGTGCCAAGATGCAGGCCTTCGCCGCGACGGCGGCGCTCGCGGCGCTTGCCGGCGCGCTGATGGCGAGCCGGCTGTCGAGCTCGGGCGAACCGGGCAACTACGACTTCCAGATGTCGGTGCTCGCCCTGTGCATCGTGATCGTGGGCGGGATCGGCAGCGTGCGCGGCACGCTGCTCGGCGCGGCGGTGATGGTGGGCATGAACTCGGTGGTGCTCGTCAAGCTCACCGAGCTCGTGGGCGGCGGCGACGCCGCGCCGCCGGCGTCGCTCGAGGGGCTGCACGGCCTCGACCGCGCCTGGCACTTCCTGGGCGCGTGGGCGCGCAACGTGCTCGTCAGCCCGACCAACTGGAAGTTCCTCCTCTTCGGGCTGGCGCTCATCCTGATGATGGTGTTCCGCCCGCAGGGCATCCTGCCGCCGACCGAGGTGCACGAGCCCCCGCCCGGCGACGGGGGCCCGCCGCCCGGCGTGCCGAAGGGGGCGTCGGCATGAGCGCGATCCTCGACGTTCGCGACGTCACCGTCCGCTTCGGCGGCCTGGTGGCCAACGAGCGCGTGAGCCTCTCGGTCCGCCCGGGCGAGATCTACGCCGTGATCGGTCCCAACGGCGCGGGCAAGACCACGCTGTTCAACGCCATCACCGGCATCTACGAGCCGTCCGAGGGCACGGTCCTGTTCCGTGGGCGCGAGGTCCGCCGGACCTGGGGACCGCGGCAGTGGGCGGCCAACGCCGCGGTCGGCGCGCTCAGCGCCGTGCTCGCGGTGCTGGCGCTGAACGCCACGTCGCTCTGGCAGGCCGCGATCGTCGACCGCTATGCCTTCGGCGAGCCGTTCCCGTGGGGCGCGGCGCTCGGGTCCGTCCCGGGCGTCCTCCGCGATGCGGGCCCGTGGCTCACCTGGGGCGCGGCCCTCGCCGCGGGGCTGGTTGGGTGCCTGGCGCACGCGGCGATCTGGCGTTCGCAGCGGCGGACGCCGGACCTGCTGGCGCGCTCGGGCGTGGCGCGGACGTTCCAGAACATCCGCCTGTTCCCGGAGATGAACCTCGTCGAGAACGTGCTCGTCGGCATGGACCGGCACTTCCGCAGCGGCTTCTGGACGTGCCTCTTCCGGCCCCCGTGGTTCTGGCGCGAGCGCGAGTCGATGCGCCGCCGCGCCTTCGAGCTGCTCCGCTTCGTGGACCTCGGCGAGAGCGCGGCCGAGCTCGCGCGCAGCCTGCCCTACGGGCACCAGCGGCGCCTGGAGATCGCGCGCGCGCTGGCCACCGGCCCGAGCCTGGTGCTGCTCGACGAGCCCGCGGCGGGCATGAACCCCTCCGAGAGCGCGGACCTCATGCGCCTCATCCGCCGCATCCGCGAGAGCGGCGTCACGGTCATCCTGATCGAGCACGACATGAAGGTGGTGATGGGCATCTCCGACCGCGTCGCCGTGCTGCAGCACGGGCGCAAGATCGCCGAGGGCACGCCGTCGCAGATCCAGTCGGACCCCGCCTGCATCGCGGCCTACCTCGGCACGGAGGCGCCGGCATGAGCGGCGCGGGGCGCCCCATCCTGCGCGTCTCGGGCCTGCGCCACGCCTACGGCCGCGCCGAGGTGCTGCACGGCATCGACCTCGAGGTCCACCCGGGCGAGATCGTCTCGCTGATCGGCGCCAACGGCGCCGGCAAGTCGACCACGCTGATGTGCATCTCGCGGATCCACCGCGCCTCCGCGGGCCGCATCGAGTTCGACGGCGCGCCGATCGACGGCCTGTCGCCCGAGCAGGTGGTGCGCCGCGGGCTGGTGCAGGTGCCCGAGGGCCGCCGCATCTTCCCGCGCCTCACGGTGCTCGAGAACCTGCAGATGGGCGCGTTCACCCGCAGCGACCGCGACGGCGTGGCCGCGGACCTCGAGCGCTCCTTCGCCATGTTCCCGGTGCTGCGCGACCGCGCCACGCAGCTCGGCGGCACGCTCTCGGGCGGCGAGCAGCAGATGCTCGCCATCGCGCGCGCCCTGATGAGCCGCCCGCGCATGCTGATGATGGACGAGCCGTCGATGGGCATCGCGCCGCTCCTCGTGCGCAAGATCTTCGACACGGTGCGCGACGTGCTGCGCGCACAGGGCATGACGATCCTCCTCGTGGAGCAGAACGCCACCGCCGCGCTTCGGATGAGCGACCGGGCGTACGTCATGGAGACGGGGAAGGTGGTGCTGTCCGGTTCCGGGCAGGAACTCCTCCGCGACGAGCGCGTCCGCGCGGCCTATCTCGGTCATTGAGGCCCCGCGGGGCTTTGCGCCGCCGGGCGGGACCCCTACACTCGGGGCCGCCATGCGCTCGTTCATCCTCCGTTCCGACCTCGAGCGCCACCGGATCGGCCGGTTCCAGCTGCCGCTCGGCCTCGAGCCCGTCGACCTGCCTGCGCCGGTCGAGGGATACACCGTGGAATTCATGCAGTCGGAGGGCGATGCCCCCGACCTGCTGCGCTTCTACGCGGTGACCAGCTTCGAGCGCGTGGCGACGCTCCTCGAGGAGCTCTTCGAGCTGCTCCCGGACGAGGTCTTCCCGATCGTCGAGGTGGGGTCCAAGGACGCGTTCCGCTCCATGGACTCCTTCACCGCACGCGAACCCGTGCCGTTCGACGAGTTCATGGAGTCCTGGCGCGACTACCGCCAGGTGCTTCTCGAGGACGGGTCCATCGGCGCCGGCGCCCAGTCCGACGAGCCGTGGATGGAGGTGTTCCTCGACAGCTGGAAGGGCATCGAGGTCCAGGTGCCACCCGGGATGCGCGAGGACGTCGAACGGATCCTCGCCCGCCACGGGCTCGAGGAAGTCGACCGCACCTGGCCGGACGACGTCGACGAGCGGCCCGAGCCGCCCCTCAACGTGCGCGAGATCCTGGTCCTCGAGAACGAGGAGTGCCCGGACCTCGACGAGATCCTCTTCCAGCTGCGAGAGTCCTGGGGCCTCGAGATCGACGAGGATCCCGAGGAGAACCTCGACGAGAGCGGCCGGCGCCTCGGGCGCACGCTGTGGCACGTCGTCGCGGTGGTGGAGAGCGCCGACGAGGACCATCCGCGCGCGGGCTACGCGCTCGCGTGGGCCACGGCGTCGAGCCTCGGCGAGGTGCAGCGCATGATCGAGTCGCGCATCGAGCTGCAGGACGAGTGGCGCTTCCACGGCCAGTGGTACTCGCTCGACCGCGTGGCCTTCGACGAGCGGCCCGACGGCCTCTCGGCGCTCACGCCGCGGCGCGCGCACAGCGAGATCCACGACTTCCGCATCGAGCCCGCGTGAGCGCGCGCCTGGCGGACGCGGTGCCCGGTCAGCGCCCGGCCGCGGTGCCGTAGAGCCCCGCGCGCCGCACGTACGACTCGACCTCCGCCGGCAGCAGGCCGCCGACGGGCTCGCCCGCCGCGAGCCGCCGCCTGATCTCCGTGCCGGACACGTCGACGGGGTCGATCGGGAGCGTCCACGCGATCCACCGCTCGGCCCAGGGCGCGGGCACTGCGGCGCGCACGGCATCCGGCCATGTCTCGCGCGCGTGCGGCGGGCGCAGGACGACGGCGGGCGTCGCCAGTTCCGCAAGGCGCTCCCACTCCCGCCACGTGTGGAAGTTGAGTGCCTGGTCGCTGCCGACCACGAGGCGCAGCGGCCCCTGCATCACCTCGCCGGCCCGTTGGCGCCGCAGGACATCCTCCACGGTGTCGATCGAGTAGCAGGGCGCGCCGCGCTCGGTCTCCCACGGCACCACCACGGCGTCGGCGATCGGCGCGAAGGCGAGCGTCGCCATCGCCAGCCTGTCCGCGGGCGAGGCGCCCGCCTCGCCGCGCTGCGGGTTCCGCCACGCAGGCACCACGATCGACTGGCGCGCCTTCAGCAGGGCGTCGACGCCGCGCAGCACCTCGACGTGGCGCCGGTGCGGCGGGTCGAACGTGCCGCCGAAGACGACGACCGGCCGCGCATCGCCGCTCACGCCGCGCCCTCCGCCGGCATCGACTCGAGCGCCGCGGCGACCGCGCGCATCGCGGCCACCGAGCGCGCGCGCAGCGATCGAAGCCGCACCAGGAGCACGGGCCGGCGCACGATCGCGCGCACCACCTGCCAGATCCGCAGCCGCCCGTGGCCGTCGACCCAGTCGCCGATCCCCTCCGGGAGCGTCTCGTCGACGGTGTCGCTGATGCCGCGCACGACCCCCCACCGCCAGCCGCGCGCCGACGCCACGCGCGCGAACGCCGCCGACTCCATGTCGACGAGGTCGGCCCCGTGGTTGCGGGCGGCGCGGTCCTTGGCCTCGGTGCTTGAGAGCACCTCGTCGACCGACAGGCAGCGCGCCGTGCGCGGGGTGGCCGTGCCGATGGGAGGCCCCCCCTCGCCGCCGCGCCCGTCGACCACCCGGCCGACGGCCACCGCATGGCCCGCATCGATCGGCGACGGGCCTCCCGCCACGCCGGCCATCACGACCGTCGCGCCCTCGGGCGGCGCGGCGGCGGAACCCGCCCACCGTTCCACGCCGGCGGCGCGCGGGCCGCAGCAGTGCAGCGTCCAGCCGCGCCGGCGGGCCAGGGCGGACAGGGCGGAACGCTCGAAATCCAAGGCGCAGACGATGTGCATGGGAAGGGGTGGATCGGTATACTGTTTCGCTCGGAACCCGGCCCCATCGTCTAGCCCGGTTCAGGACACATCCCTCTCACGGATGGAACAGGGGTTCGAATCCCCTTGGGGTCACTTCCCGCCGAGCGCCGGTGTCCAGGCGCTCGGCCTTGTTTTTGGCGCGTTACACTTCCGCGCTCGGCACCGCCGACGGGCCCCATCGTCTAGCCCGGTTCAGGACACCTCCCTTTCACGGAGGTAACGAGGGTTCGAATCCCTCTGGGGTCACTTCTCGGTCGCGGGGCTTTGGGTTCCCTGCACCGACGGCTAGGCTTGTCCGGCTCGCCCCTGGGGGCGGGTCCCCCAAATGCCCATGCCGCATCCTTGCCTCCTCCGGTCGGCCGCCGGCGCGCTTGCGCTCGCGGTGTCGCTTCCCGCCCACGCCGCCATCCGCTACGTGGATGCGTCGCTGACCTCCGGTGCCAGCAACGGCACGAGCTGGGCCGACGCGTACCAGGGCGTGGGCGGCGTGGCGGCGGCGCTCGCCGCCTCGGTCTCGGGCGACGAGATCTGGGTCAGGGCCGGGACCTACAAGCCGACCACCGGGACATCGCGCACGGTGTTCCTCACCATGAAGTCGGGCGTCGGGATCTACGGCGGCTTCGCGGGCACCGAGACCGCGCGCGAGCAGCGCGACTGGGCGGCGAACGCCACCGTCCTGAGCGGCGACCTGCTCGGCAACGACAGCGGCGCGGCGAACACCGCCGACAACAGCTACCACGTCCTCGTGGGCAGCGGCGCGTCCTCGACCGCGATCCTCGACGGATTCACGGTGCGGGCGGGGAACGCCAACGGCGCCACCGCGAGCAACTACGACAAGGGCGGCGGCATCCTGATCGTCTCGGGCGGCGCACCCACCGTGCGCAACTGCACCTTCCGCGACAACCGCTGCACCTTCGGCGGCGGCGCCGGCTACATCTTCTCCGCGCAGGCCACGTTCACGGACTGCAGCTTCATCGACAACGTGGGCGGCAGCTACGGCGGTGCGTTCGACACCAACGCGGTGACCAGCACGTTCCGCCGCTGCGTCTTCCGCGGCAACAGCGCCGCGCGCGCGGGCGCGTTCGAGACCTACGGCGGCGGCAGCACCACGTTCGAGAACTGCCTGTTCACGGCGAACCGCGCCACCGGCACCGGCGGCGGCGCGGCGATCTGGATCGGCGTCTCCTCGAGCGTCGTGCGTGCCTACAGCTCGACCTTCGCGGCAAACGTCGCCACCAGCACCGCGGGCGGCGTCAACACCACCTCGGGCGGCACGCTCCAGGCCTACAACTGCATCTTCTGGGGAAACAGCGGCCCCACCGGGCAGACCGCCGCCAACCAGGTGAACGCAGGCGGCGGCACCAACACCGTCGCGCAGTGCATCGTGCAGGGTGGCTTCACGGGCGCGGGCAACCTGAACGTCGATCCGCAGTTCGTCAACGCCACGGGCAACGACTTCCGCCTGCAGCCGACGTCGCCGGGGATCGACTCCGGAACCAACGCGCAGGTGCCGACGGGCGGCATGGCGTCGGACCTCGCCGGGAACGCGCGCTTCGTCGACATCGCCTCGGTGCCGGACACCGGCATCGGCACCGCTCCGATCATCGACCGCGGCGCCTACGAGGTGCAGGTGCCCGCGCCGCCGGCGTGCCCGTGCGACCTCGACGGCGACCAGGCCGTCGACGGCAACGACCTCGGCATCCTGCTCGGGGGCTGGGGCGCCCCCGGTCCGGCCGACTTCAACGGCGACGGCCTGGTGGACGGCAATGACCTCGGCGTGATGCTCGGCGCCTGGGGCCCGTGCTGAACGGCGAAGCCGATCCCGGCCCCGGGATAGCCTGAGCACGATGCAGCCGACGCGGACGGTCGAGGTCGACGCTCCCTCGGGGCGGTCGCGCATCGAGCTCGGATGCGGGCTGCGCCGGCACGTGGGCGCGCGCATGGCGGCGGCGGGCGTCGCCGCGTCGCCCGCCGCGCGCGTGGCGCTGGTTCGCGATGCGGGCGTGCCGGCGTCGATGGTCGCGGACGTGCGGGACGGGATCGGCGCGCCCGTCGTCGACATCGCGGTTGCCGGCGGCGAGGAGGCCAAGTCGCTCGAGACGCTGGGCGCGGTGGCCGCGCGCATGCTCGACGGGGGGATCGACCGCGGCGGCGCGGTGGTGGCGCTCGGCGGCGGCGTGGTGGGGGACCTCGCGGGGTTCGCCGCCTCGTCGTACATGCGCGGCATCCCGTGCATCCAGGTGCCGACGACGCTCCTGGCGATGGTCGATGCGTCGGTCGGCGGCAAGAGTGCGGTGAACCTCCTGCGTGGCGACGGCACGATCGCCAAGAACATGCTCGGCACGATCGTGCAGCCGCCGCTCGTCGTGTGCGACCCGGAGTGCCTGGCGACGCTCGCGCCGCGCGAGCTGCGCTCGGGGCTTGCCGAATGCATCAAGCATGCGGTGATCGCCGACGAGGCGATGCTCGGCTGGATCGAGGCGCATGCCGATGCGATCCGTGCCGTCGACCCCGCGACGATGCTCGAGCTCGTCGACCGGAACGTGCGCCTCAAGGCCGCGGTCGTGGCCGGCGACGAGCGCGACGACGGCCGGCGGGCCGCGCTCAACCTCGGGCACACCTTCGCGCATGCGGTCGAGTCGTCGATGCATGCCGCGTGCACGCACGGCGAGGCGGTGGCCATCGGGCTGGTGGCGGCGTCGCGGCTGGCCGGTGCGCTTGGCGCCGCTGGTTCTGCCGGGCTCGAGGCCCGCGTGCGGTCGGTGCTCGGCTCGGTGGGGCTGCCCGTGGTGCTGCCCGTGCCGCGTCCCGCGGCCGACCTGCGTGCCGCCATGGGCTCGGACAAGAAGCGCCGGGGCGGGGTGCTGCGGCTGGTCGTGCCGTTCGCGGCAGGCGACGTCCGGACCGGGATCGCGGCGCCCGACGAGGCGGTGGACGCCGCGTGGCGCGCCGTCGGCGCCGGCTGACGGGCCGCCGCAGCATTAGTGCAGCCCCCCGCGCGCCCGCGCCGATCATCCCCGAGCCGCACGGATGCGCACGCTCGCGATCGTCAACCAGAAGGGCGGGTCAGGCAAGACCACGACCGCCATCAACCTTGCCGCCGCGCTCGCCGAGCGCGGGGAGCGGGTGCTCCTGGTCGACATGGATCCGCAGGGCCACTGCGCCGCCGGGCTGGGCGTGCCTGAAGCGCGCATCGAGTTCGGCCTCGCGCAGGCGCTCCTCTGCGAGCCACCGGGCGGCAGCGACCCGACGGGCTGGCTCTGGGAGGTGTCGAACGGGCTTCGCCTGGCGCCCTGCACGGTGGCGCTCGCCGGCCTGGAGAGCGCGCGGGGGGGGCTCGTGGCGCTCGCCGATCGCGACCGGCGGCTCGCCCGCTTCCTGGAACGCGTGTCCGGCTCCTTCGATCGCTGCGTGGTCGACTGTCCGCCGACCATCGGCTACCTGACCTTCAACGCGCTGTGCGCCTCCGACGAGGTGCTGGTGCCGGTCGAGACCGGCTACTTCGCCCTGCGCGGGGCCGAGCGGCAGCTCGCCACGATCGGCGCGCTCGTCGAGCGGCTGGGCCGGCCGCTTCCGGTGCGCGTCCTCCCGACCCTGCACCGGGACGCGAGCCAGCTCTCGCACGACATCCTCGGCGCCATCGGGCGCAAGTTCGCGCCGCACCTCTCGCCCGCGGCCGTCCGCGAGCACGAGGTGCTCCGCGAGGCGGCCAGCTACGGGCAGTCGGTGGTGGCCTACGCGCCCGGCACGCCCGCGCACGACGACTTCCGCGCGCTGGCGGCGTGGGTCGTGGCGACCGAGGTGCCGGCGCTTGCGCCC
>VEQS01000047.1 GCA_018883105.1 Phycisphaerales bacterium | reverse complement strand
CGCCGTTCAGCAACTGGCAGTGGAACATCGCGTCCGCCACCTGGGAACTCGACGTGTGGGGCGCCGTCCGACGGCAGATCGAGGCCGGCGTCTCGCGCGTGCAGGCGACGGCGTCGCAGTACCGCGCCGCGCTCGTGAGCATCCGTGCCGAGGTCGCCACGGCGTACATGACCATCCGGCAGCTGCAGGCCCAGCGCGCCGCGGTGCGCGACCTTGCGGCCGGCTATGAGCGGCTCCTCGACGCCATCGAGGCGAAGGTCGAGCGGCAGGTGGGCTCGAAGCGCGAGCTGGCCGAGGTGCGTTCGCGACGCTCGTCGGCGCTCGGCGATTCCTACCGATTCGACGGCGAGATCGCGCGGCAGGTCGCGGGCATCTCGATCCTGCTGGCCGAGACCCCGGAGCGCGTGCGCGCGCTGGTCGAGCCGGTGCAGCCCATCCCGATGGTCGAGGAGACGGTCGCGGTCGGCGTGCCCGCCTCGCTCCTGGAGCGGCGGCCGGACGTGAAGGCGGCCGAGCGGACGCTGCAGGCGGCCACCGCGGAGATCGGCGTGGCGGAAGCCGGGTACCTGCCACGCTTCAGCTTCACGGGCACGTTCGTGATCCAGACGCCGGACTTCGCCAACCTGACCGACATCTCGAAGAACATGACCTACGGCATCACGCCCGCGGTCGCCTGGAACTTCATGAACATCCTCACCGGCCGCACGCAGGCGCAGGTGACGCAGGCGAAGGTGCGGGCGGCGGATGCACTGCTTCGGTACCAGCTCGCGGCCATCACCGCGATCAACCAGGTGGAAAGCTCGATCGCCGCGTACACCGCCGCGCGCAACGCGCGCAGCAACTTCGTCGACGCCGCGCGCGAGATCGACGACGCGTACCAGCTGGCGTTCCTGCAATACAACCGCGGCCGGGTCAACCTGGAATCGCTGATCCTCTTCCTGCAGGCGGCGGTGGTGGCGCGCGACGGGCTCGCGCAGGCCAGCGGCCTCGCCGCGCAGAACTACGTCGAGCTCTACCGCTCGCTCGGCGGCGGCTGGGAGGGCACGCCGATGCCGCCCGCAGTCGACGGGGTCGACCGCGAGTTCCGCCCCGACCCGAAGCCGAACGACTTCCTCGCGCCGCCTGCCAAGGCGACCGCCTCCGCCGGCTGACGCACGAGCGCCCCATGCATTGCCAGACCACGAAACTCCCCCATGCCGCGCACCGCGCGCCCGTCCTGCTCGCGGCGCTCGCCGCGATCGCCACCGCCTGCTCCCGCGCGCCGCAGGCGCCGCCCGGCCCGCCGCCGATGCCGGTGGCCACGGTACGCCCGACGGTCGGCGACGTCGCCGTCTACCGCGACTACCCGGGCATCGCGATGAGCGTGCGCACCGTCGACATCATCCCCCGAGTCTCCGGGTGGATCGACGAGCAGGCCTTCCGCGACGGCCAGGAAGTCGCCGAGCGCCAGCTCCTCTACCGGATCGACCCGCGCCCCTACGAGGTGGCCCGCGAGCGCGCCCGCGCCGAGGTGGCGATGGTCGAGGCGGAGCTGCGCAACGCCGGAGACCGCGTGATCCGCAACCGCCCGCTCGTCGAGGTGGGCGCGATCTCGCAGCAGGAATTCGACCAGTACCTCGCCGACGAGCGCACGGCGGTCGCCAAGCTCGACGCGCGGCGCGCGGCACTGAACGAGGCGAACCTCAACCTGTCGTTCACCCGGATCGAGAGCCCGCTCGACGGCAAGGCGAGTGCCACCGCGTTCTGGCCCGGCACCATGGTCGGTCCGCAGCAGCTCCTGGTGACGGTGCGGCAGATGGACCCGCTGTGGATCGAGTTCCAGCCGGTGTCCCAGGACCTGCCGGAACTCGGTCGCCTGCAGGCCTCGGGCGCGGCCGCCACCGAGGTGTCCACGCCGGACGGCGCCTGGACGCGGATGGGCAAGGTCGTCTTCGTCGACAACACGGTCATCCCCACCACGTCCACGGTGCGCACGCGCCTGGAGATCCCGAACGCCGACCGGGCAATGGCGCCGGGGGCGTACCTGAACGTGCGCCTGAAGGTGGAGGACCTCCCGAACGCGATCTCCGTCCCCGAGCGCGCGATCGTCTACCAGACCGCGGCGGCGACCCTGTGGGTGCTCGATGCCCAGCGCACGGCGCGGCAGAAGGTCGTGCGGACCGGCCCGCGGGGCGGGGCGGGCATCGTGATCCTGGAGGGAATCGGCCCCGATGACGAGGTCGTCGTCGAGGGCACGCAGCGCCTCTTCGACGGCGCGCAGACCTTCGACCCGAAGGCCATGCCCGCGCCATGATCGACTTCTTCATCCGGCGACCGATCTTCGCGACCGTCATCGCGCTGCTGACCGTCATCGGCGGCGGCCTGTCGATGATGGTGCTGCCGGTGGCGCAGTTCCCGCCGATCACGCCGCCCACGGTGCAGGTGTCGGCCTTCTATCCCGGCGCCTCCGCGAAGGTGGCCTCCGACGTCGTGACCCGGCCGCTCGAGCGGCAGATCAACGGCGTGCCCGGCATGATCTACATGTCGAGCAACTCGGTGGACGGCGGCAACGTCGTGGTCACCGTGACCTTCGACGTGGGCTACGACCTGTCGATCGGCACCGTCGACGTGCAGAACTACGCGCAGACGGCCATCCCGCAGCTGCCGCCCGAGGTGCAGCTGCAGGGCATCGCGGTGCGCAAGCAGTCCACCGACTTCGTGCAGGTGGTGGCGCTGCGGTCCCCCAACGGCACCTACGACGCGGACTTCCTCTCCAACTACGCCGACATCAACATCGTCCAGACGCTGCAGCGCATCCCGGGCGTCGCCCAGGTGCAGAACTTCGGCCTGCGCCAGTACTCGATGCGCATCTGGCTGGACACCCCGAAGCTCGCCGCGCTGGGCATCGCGCCGCAGCAGGTGGCCGCGGCCGTGGCCGAGCAGAACCGCCAGGCGGTCGGCGGCAAGGCCGGCGCCGCGCCGTCCGTCGACGAACCGGCGTTCGCGATGCAGGTGCTGACCCGCGGACGCCTGGAGCAGGTCAAGGAGTTCGAGGACATCGTGGTGCGCTCCGGCCCCGAGGGCACGGTGTTCCTGCGCGACGTGGCGCGCATCGAGCTGGGCGCGGCGAACTACTCCTCGGCCGGCAAGCAGGACGGCAAGGACGGTGCGCTGCTCGGCGTCTTCCAGCTGCCCGGGTCGAACGCCTTCGAGATCGCCAAGGGCATCGACGTGGCGATGAAGTCGCTGCAGAAGGACTTCCCGAGCGACATCGAGTACGTCATCAACTACGACACGACGCGCTTCGTGCGCGCCTCGATCGCCGAGGTGGTGGAGACGTTCTGGGAGGCCGCGGCGCTCGTCCTGGTCATCATCTTCCTGTTCCTGCAGAGCGCGCGCACCACGCTCATCCCGATGATCGCGATCCCGGTGTCGATCATCGGCACCTTCGCGGTGATGCTGGCGATGGGCTTCTCGATCAACACGCTGACGCTCCTCGGCCTGGTGCTTGCGATCGGCATCGTGGTGGACGACGCGATCGTCGTGGTCGAGAACGTGGAGCGCAAGTTCGAGCACGGCGAGACCGACCCGGTGAAGGCGACGTCGGAGGCGATGAAGGAGGTGGCCGGGCCGATCGTGGCCACCACGCTGTCGCTTGCGGCGGTGTTCGTGCCGGCGGCCCTCATGCCGGGGATCACCGGCCAGCTCTACAACCAGTTCGCGATGACCATCGCGGTGTCGGTGGTGATCTCGGGCATCAACTCGCTGACCCTGAGCCCCGCGCTGGCGGCGCTGTTCCTGCGGCCGCGCCGGCAGAAGGAGACGGGGTTCTTCGGCGCCTTCAACCGCTCGTTCGCACGCACGGAGCGGGCCTACGAGTCGCTGGTGGGCTGGCTGGTGCGCCGCTGGGCGGTCGCCATGGGGATCTTCACGGCGGCCATCGCCGCGGCGCTCCTCCTGGTCACCACGGCCCCCACCGCGTTCGTCCCCGACGAGGACAACGGCTACTTCTTCGTCGCCTACCAGCTGCCGCCCGGCAGCCCGCTCGAGCGCACCATGCAGGTGGCCGACCAGGTGCGCGCCGTCCTGGAGAAGCAGCCCGAGGTCGAGACCATCATCGAGATCGACGGGCAGAACTTCATCGCCGGCGCGCCGCAGACCAACAGCGGCGTGCTGATCCCGGTGCTCAAGCCGTGGGACGACCGCCCGGGCGCGGGCAGCACCACCACCGCCATCGTGCAGCGGCTGCAGCCCCTCCTCTGGATGATCCCGGGCGCCAACGCGTTCGCCTTCAACCCGCCGTCCATCCCCGGCCTGGGCACGGTGGGCGGCTTCCAGCTGCAGCTCGTCGACCGCGCGGGACTGGGCACCGACCGGCTCTTCCAGGCCGCGCAGGACGTGATCGCCGCCGCGCGCGAGCGCCCCGACCGGATCGCGGGCCTGGCCACCTTCTTCCAGAAGGACGTGCCGCAGGTGTGGCTCGAGATCGACCGCGTCAAGATGCAGCGGCTGGGCATCACCGTCGCGGACGCCTTCGCGGTGCTGCAGCTGAACTTCGGCAGCGCCTTCATCAACCAGTTCAACCGCTTCAACCAGGTCTACCAGGTGTACGTGCAGGCCGACGCGCCGTACCGCATGACGCCGGAGGACCTCGGCCAGCTCTACGTCACCAACCGATCCGGCCAGCCGGTTCCCTTCAGCGCCTTCGCGGAGGAGAAGACCACCGTCGGGCCGGACAACCTCCCGCACTACAACGTCACCGACACCATCGCGCTGAACGGCGCCGGCGCGCCCGGCGTCAGCTCGAGCGAGGCGCAGGACTTCATCGAGGAAGCCTGCGCGCGCGTGCTGCCCAAGGGCATCACCTACGAGTGGACGGGCATCGTCTACCAGGAGCGCAAGTCCTCGAACGCGGCGCCCATCGTGTTCACGCTGGCGATCGTGGCGGTGTTCCTGTTCCTGGCCGCGCAGTACGAGAGCTGGACGCTGCCGGTGCTGGTGGTGATCGCCGTGCCGTTCGCGGCGCTCGGAGGGATCCTCGGACTGCGGCTGTGGGGGCTGCCGGTCGACGTCTACGCGCAGATCGGGCTCGTCATGCTCATCGGCCTGGCCGCGAAGAACGCGATCCTCATCGTCGAGTTCGCCAAGGAGTCCTCGGAACGCGGACGCTCGCCCATCGAGGCCGCCATGGACGCCGCGCGGCTGCGCCTGCGGCCGATCCTGATGACCGCCTTCGCCTTCGTGCTGGGCGTGCTGCCGCTCGTCCTGGCCTCGGGCGCCGGCGCCAACTCGCGCCGGTCGATCGGCGTCACGGTGGTGTGGGGCCTTGCGGTGTCGACGCTGCTGTCGCTGGTGATCGTGCCCGTCTTCTATGCGCTCCTCGTCACCGTGCGCGACCGCCTGTGGGGCGGTGGCCGCGCGGTACCCTCGGCGCATGGCCCCGACCACTGACGCCGTCCCCGCCGTCACGCACGCCGAGCACCGCCAGCGCCGTGAACGCCTCCTGAAGGAGCTCGGCGGCGCCGTGGGGCTGGTGCTCGCCGGCGAGGCCGACCCGTCGCTCCACCACCCGTGGCGGCCGCATGCGCACTTCGAGTACCTGACCGGCGTCACCGACGAACCGGGGGCGATGCTCCTCCTCGATCCCGCGCATCCGGTGGCTGCGAAGCGGGCGGTCCTCCTGCTGAAGCCCCTCAACCCCGAGCTCGAGAAGTGGGACGGCTTCCGGCACGAGCTCGGCGCCGCGCTCCGCGAGCGGACCGGATTCGACACCGTGATGCGCGTCTCCATGCTGCCGCGGCTTCTTCTGGAGGCCACGCGGCGCACGCGCGCCCTGGCCTGCCTGATGCCGTTGTCGGCATGGAACGCACCCGTGTCCGGCGACCTTGCCATCCTCCGCGCCCAGGCGGAGCGTGTCCCCGGCACCCGGATCGACGACCGGAGCGACCTGCTGCCCCGCATGCGCGCGGCCAAGAGCCCGGCCGAGGTCGCCTGCATCGCGGAGGCCGGCCGCATCACCGCGCTCGGCTTCGCCGCCGCGATGCGCTCGATCAAGGCGGGCATGAACGAGTTCGACCTTCAGGAGGCCGTCGAGCACGCGTACCGCACCGGCGGCGCGCGCGACCTTGCCTTCCGGACCATCGCCGGCGGCGGCTTCAACGCCACGGTGCTGCACTACCACGCCAACGACCGGCCGCTGGCGGCCGGCGAGCTGGTGGTCCTCGACAGCGGTGCCAAGTTCGCGGGCTATTCCGCCGACGTCACGCGCACGCTGCCGGTCGGCGGGAAGTTCTCGCCGCGCCAGCGCGAGCTGTACGAGATCGTCCTGCGCGCGCAGGAGGCCGCGATCGCCGCGGTGAAGCCGGGCGCGACGCTCGCGGACATCGACGCCGCCGGGCGCGCGGTGATCAACGGCGCCGGCCTCGGCGACGCCTTCATCCACGGCATGGGCCACCACCTTGGGCTCGAGACCCACGACGCCTCGCCGGACGCGCCGCTGGAGGAAGGTGCGGTGGTCACGATCGAGCCAGGCGTCTACCTGCCGAGTGAATCGATCGGCATCCGGATCGAGGACGACGTGGTGGCGACGGCCTCCGGGCCTCGCGTCCTCACCTCGGCAATCCCGAAGTCGATCTCGGACGTCGAGCGCGCGATGGCCGGCTGACGACCATTCAGTTTCGGTTCAACCAGCCGACGGGAAACCGAAACCGAACGCTTGGAACCGATGCTTATCAGCATCGTGTTCCGCTTCCGCACCGTCTTCGTCAGCGACCTGCACCTTGGGTTCCGCGGAACCCGGGCCGAGGAGTTCGCCGCGTTCCTGAAGCGGGTGGAGTGCGAGCGCCTCTACCTCGTCGGGGACATCGTCGACATGTGGGTGCTGCGCCAGCGCTGGCGATGGCCGGCCACGCACAACCAGGTGGCACGCCGGCTGCTCAAGCTGGCCAAGCGCGGCACGCGCGTCGTCTACGTGCCCGGGAACCACGACGAGTCGCTGCGGCCCTACGCGGGCATCGACCTTGCCGGCATCCGCATCGCCACGCAGGCGGTGCACCGGCTGGCCGACGGCCGACGGCTCCTGGTCTGCCACGGCGACGAGTACGACCTGGCGGTGCAGCACTCGCGGC
The DNA here is from genome assembly GCA_018883105.1 of Phycisphaerales bacterium. Classification (GTDB taxonomy): domain Bacteria; phylum Planctomycetota; class Phycisphaerae; order Phycisphaerales; family SM1A02; genus UBA966. The sequence goes on along the minus strand of VEQS01000047.1, from coordinate 9,709 downwards.
TGCTCTCGATGATCGGCGGCCTGGGCTACGACTACCTGGTGGCGCTCAACCGCGCAGTGAATTCCGCGCGCGCCCTGGTCGGACTCCGCCGCTGGTCGTTCTCGCAGGCGATCAAGAAGAAGGTGAAGGGCGCATGCACCTTCATCTCGCGCTTCGAGGACGCGTTGATCGACGAGGCGAAGCGGCGCGGGCTGGACGGCGTGGTGTGCGGGCACATCCACGATCCGCGCCTGGAAACCCGTCCCGACGGGCTCACCTACGCCAACTGCGGCGACTGGATCGAGCGCGCCACCGCCCTCGTGGAGCACGAGGACGGGACGCTCCAGATCGTCGATGTGGAGCGGATGCTCGCCGCTTCCGGCTGGACGCCCGAGCGGCACGAGGAGCCCGAGCCGATCGCCGACGAGGAGCCCGTCCTTGCGCAGTGACGCCCACGAGGGAGGGCTCCGGGCGATCGACGTGGCCTTCTGCTCGGCCGCGGTGGGCTGCGGCCACACTCGCGCGAGCGTGGCGATCCACGATGCTCTGCAGGCGCGCGGGCAGCTCGGGGGTGCCACGTTCGTCGAGGCGCTCGACCACGCACCGGGGTGGTTCACGCGCGCGTACCGAGACGGCTACCTGCGCGCCGTGCGGCACCTGCCGCGCCTGGTCGGCGCCATCTACGACCGAACGGACGTGCCGCGCCGTGAACGACGCACGCTGGCGCCCATCCTCGACCGCTCCGAGGACTCGGTGCTGCGCGCCTTCCGCGCCCACCCTGCCCTGCACGAAGCCGACGCGGTCGTGTCGACGCACTTCCTGACCACGGCCGTGCTCGGGCGCATGCGCCTGCGCGGCGAGCTGCGCGCGCCCGTCGTCACCGTGGTCACCGACGAGCATCCGCATGCCGTGTGGCTGCACCCCGGCATCGACCTGACCTGCGTGGCAAGCGATGCCGCGTACACGTCGGCCATCGAGGGCGGGCTCGATCCCGACCGCGTGGCGGTGACTGGCATCCCGGTTGATCCACGCTTCTGCATGGCCGCATCCGGGTTGATCGCGGGTGTCGACCGCACCGCGCGCCCGATCGTCCTGGCCTGCGGCGGCGGGCAGGGGCTCGGCGACCTCGCCGACGCGGTGCGCGCGATCGTCGCCGCCCGGGTGACGTGCACGGTGGTGGCGGTCGCCGGACGCAACGCCACGCTCGAAGCCACGCTGCGCCGCATCGCCGCCGCCGCCACGGGCGTGACCGAGGTCCGGGTCCTCGGCTACACGAATGCCATGCACGCCCTGATGGCCGGCGCCGACCTGATGGTCGGCAAGCCGGGCGGCCTCACCACCACCGAGGCGCGCGCCATGTCGCTTCCGATGCTCCTCCTGCGGCCGATTCCCGGCCAGGAGGAACGCAACGCACGCATGCTGGTCGGCCATGGCGCCGCGGTACAGCTGGCGCGCGCGGCGGACGCGGGACGCGCGGTGCGCGAGATCCTCGCGGACCCGACGCGCCTGGCATCGATGCGCGCAGCCTGCGGCGCGACCGGCCGGCCGCGCGCCGCGTTCGACGTGGCACGCCGCGTCGCCGAGGCCGCCGATGCGGCCACCGCCGGCCCGGGCTCGCGGCCGGGCTGGCGCCGTTCGCCGTTCTGAGGCCGTCCGCTCAGATCACCGAGTCATGCGTCGGAACGTTGTGCGCCGGCGCGGTGTTCAGCTGCACCAGCTGCTCGCCCTGCACGCGGCGCGCGGCGTCCGGATCGACGTAGTCGCTGTGGCAGGAGGCCTTGCCCTCGTCGGCGCCGACGGCCTGGCGCGTCTTCGACGCCAGACGATGAATCTCATCCGGGGACAGCACCCCACGCCGCTCCAGGATCTCCTGCTGCTCGGGCGTGAGCGCCGCGCTGCGCACCGGACGGTCGCGGCGGTACTCGTCGGCCTTGCCGCTGGCGAATTCCTGGATCTCCTTCGAGATGCGCACGCTGCACCAGTCGTGCCCGCACATGGCGCAGAAGTCGGTGTCGACGTCCAGGTCCTCGTCGTGGTACGCGCGCGCGGTGTCTGGGTCGAACGAGAGCTCGAAGTGCTTCTCCCAGTTGAGCGCGGCACGCGCCTTGGTGAGCTCATCGTCGCGGTCGCGCGTCCCGGGGATGCCGAGCGCCACGTCCGCCGCATGCGCGGCAATCTTGTAGGCGATGCACCCCTGCTTGACGTCGTCCTTCTTCGGCAGCCCCAGGTGCTCCTTCGGCGTCACGTAGCAGAGCATGCTGGCACCGTGGTAGCCCGCGGCCGTGGCGCCGATGCAGCTGGTGATGTGGTCGTAGCCCGGGAAGATGTCGGTCACCAGCGGCCCCAGCACGTAGAACGGCGCGCCGTGGCAGAGCCGGCGCTGGAGCTTCATGTTGAACTCGACCTGGTCGAAGGGCACGTGGCCGGGGCCCTCCACCATCACCTGCACGCCCATGCGCCAGGCGCGCTCGGTGAGCTCGCCGAGGGTCGAGAGTTCGGCAAGCTGCGCGCGGTCGGTGGCGTCCGCAAGGCCCCCGGGGCGCAGCCCGTCGCCGATCGAGAACGTGACGTCCCAGCGGCGCATCACCTCGCAGATCCGCTCCCATGACTCGTACATCGGGTTCTGGCGATTGTGCACCAGCATCCACTTGGCCAGCAGGCTGCCGCCCCGGCTCACGATCCCGATCAGGCGCTCCTTGATGAGCGGCAGGTGCTCGCGCAGCACGCCGGCGTGGATGGTGAAGTAGTCGACCCCCTGGCGCGCCTGGTGCTCGAGCGTCTCCAGGATGATCCGCTCGTCGAGGTCCTCGATCTTGCGCCCGATGATCATCGAGTAGATGGGCACGGTGCCGATCGGGACGGTCGCGTTGCGGCAGATCGCGTCGCGGCACTCGTCCAGGTTGCCGCCGGTCGACAGGTCCATCACCGTGTCGGCGCCCCAGCGCTCGGCCCAGCGCAGCTTCTCGACTTCCTCGTCGGTGCCGCTCGAGACGGGCGAGGCGCCCATGTTGGCGTTCACCTTGGTCTTCGCCGCGCGCCCGATCGCCATCGGGTCCAGGCGGTGCCCCAGGTGCACGATGTTCGCCGGGATCACCATGCGGCCGGCGGCCACCTCGTCGCGGACCTGTTCCGGCGTGAGGTGCGGCTCGCGCTCGGCGACGCGGCGCATCTGGGCGGTCACGGTGCCCAGCCGCGCATGCTCAAGCTGCGTGACCGGCACGAAGGCCTTCGGGAAGATCACCCGCCGCCACTGCCCGCGGGCGTCGGCAAACTCGACGACCCCGAAGGCATCGCCGCAGCAGTTCGCGCACGCGGGGCCCTCGGGAGCGGCGGCCAGGATGACGGTCGACCAGCCGGCTGGCAGGAAGTCCCATGCGGTTCGGTCGCTCGGCGCCGGCATGCCCGGGGTATCCGGCGAACTGAAGGCCAGCGGCCCCCCGACGTCGGCGCGGCGGGCGAAACTGCCGGGAGACGTCCCTTGGCGGAGGGTCGAGGGATTGGCGGCGCCGTGGACGGGGAGCGAGTGGGCTGACATGGGGGAATCCAAGACGTCAAGTCTAGGTCGACAGTCCGATACACTCCCCGGCTTCGGGATCGTCCGTTCCGGGGCTTTCGGGATTTCCGGGGGCTCGACCTGCCGCCCGCATCGCGCGCGGACCACCAGGTCGGGGTCGCCACCCCTGAGTGCCTCCCCAGAATGTTCCGAAGCCCGCCGCGCTTCTCAGATCCCTCCCTTCCGCCGCTCGACGACGCCGACCGCCGGCTCATCGACCTCCTGATGGCCGACGGACGCGCCTCCGGCCGCGACCTCGCCCAGCGGTCGGGCATCTCGGAGGCCAACGTCAGCCGGAGGCTGGCGCGGCTGATCGAAGAAAGATCGATCCGGATCGCCGCATTCGTGCCGCCGGAACTGCTCGGGTTCGACGCCGGGATCGTGCTCTGCATCCGCCTCCGTGGCGACGGCGATCCCCTCGCGCACGCGCTGCTCTCCCGGCCGGAGGTCGTCTGGGTCTCGTCCTCGTATGGCGCGTGGGACATGCTCGTCTACGTGGTGACGGAGAGCCTGAGCGTGGGTTCGCGCCTCATCGACGAGGTGGTGCTCTGCCACCCCGCGGTGCACTTCATCGAGGCGCGCAGCGTGGTCCGGTTCGAGGACCACTGGCATGGCATCACCGCCGAGCAGACCGCCGATGCCGCGCGCGCGATCGACGACACCGACCGCATGATCATCCGCCAGGTGCAGCATGACGGGCGCCTGAGCTTCACCGACATCGCCAACAACACGGGAATCTCGGCCACGAGCGCCGCGGACCGCTTCCGCCGGCTCGTGGCGGACGGCATCGTCCGGGTGGTGACCCTGCCGGATCCGTCGCGCATCGGCCTCGGGATCTCCGCGGTCGGCTCGGTGCGCGTGGGTCGGCCGGTGCGCGAGGTGATCGCCGAACTCGCGCGCATCGAGGGCGTGGGGTTCTTCACCATCCTCGCCGGCTCGCACCAGGTCGGCTTCGAGGTCGGCGCGCGGGACGAGGCGCACCTCGACGCGATCCGCGCCGCGGTCCTTGCCGTCCCGGGAGTGCAGGACATGTCGCTCTCGATCCACCGCAAGGTCTACCGGCAGTCCTTCGCGTGGGGCGCGGCGAACGGCCACTGAACGCGGCACCGGGCGCCCGCTATCGTTGCGGCATGGACCCCTGCCTTTCCTGCCGGGACGCGCACGCCTGGCTCCGCTGGCTCACCGGACGCACCATTGACGCCTGCGCGGCGCTTTCGCCCGAGGAACTGCGCCGCGAGTTCCCGATCGGGATCGGCAGCATCCACGGAACGCTCGTGCACCTTGCGGGTGCGGAGCGCGTCTGGATCGCGGTGCTCGAGAACGACGATGCCGGCGTGGTGATGCCGCAGGCGTCGGCGCTGCCGGACATCGACTCGATCCGCGCGCACCTGGCCGCCTCGCGCACGCGCTGGGATGCGTACCTGGCACGCCTCACGCCCGCGGAACTCGGCCGGGTCGTCGAACGCCACCGTGACGGCAGGGTCTTCCGGCAGACCGCCGGCGATGCCATCATGCAGGTGCCGACGCACGCGCTCTACCACAACGCGCAGATCTCCTTCATGTTCCGCTCGATGGGGCACTCGCTGCCCGACTCGGCGTGGATCGCCTGGGGGCGCGAGCGGCTGACGCACGCCTCGTGAGCACCGGCGAACACTGCATCGGGCTCGGCGACGTCCGCGCCGCGGCGGAGCGCGTCGCACCGTACGTGCGGCAAACGCCGGCGGTGGGGTCGGCGGCGCTGTCGGAACTCACCGGGCGCATGGTGGTCGCCAAGTGCGAGACCATGCAGCGCACCGGGAGCTTCAAGATCCGCGGTGCGACCAACGCCGTCCAGGCGCTCGGCGAGACCGAGGCCCGCCGCGGCGTGGTGACGCACAGTTCGGGAAACCACGCGCTGGCCCTGGCGACCGCCGCGGGGGCGCGCGGCATCCCGGCGCACGTGGTCATGCCGATCGATGCGTCCGAGGTGAAGCGCCGCGCGGTGATTGCCGCGGGCGCCACGGTGCACGGATGCGGCCCGACCGCGGCGGAACGAGCGGCGGCATGCGACGCCGTCGCGCGCGAGACGGGCGCCACCGTCATCCCTCCCTACGACCATCCGATCGTCATCGCCGGCCAGGGGACCGTGGGCCTGGAGATCGCCGAGCAGGTGCCGGAGGCGGCGACCGTGGTGGTCCCGGTCGGCGGCGGCGGGCTGATCGGCGGCATCGCCGTGGCGCTGCGCGCGCTGCGGCCGGGCATCCGGATCATCGGGGCCGAACCCGCCCTCGCTGACGACGCCGCCGAATCACGACGCACGGGTCGCATCGCGCCCCAGCGCCCACCGGTGTCGATCGCAGACGGCCTGCGCGCGCCGCTCGGGGCGCTCACGTTCCCGCTGGTGCGCGACCTGGTGGACGACATCGTGGTGGTCGACGAGGGCGCGATCGTCGATGCCATGCGATTCGCGTTCGAACGGGCCGCGCTCGTCATCGAGCCCAGCGCGGCGGTCGGCCTGGCGGCACTTGCCTCGGGCCGCTGCGGCGGCGATGCATCGCGTCCCGCGGTCGTCGTGCTGTGCGGCGCGAACGTCGACCTGTCACGGCTTCCGTGGCTGGCGGAAGCCCGCTGAACGAATCCTGCGCGCCGGCGTCAGCCCCACTGCGCCAGCAGCTGGCCGAGGTCGTTCCCGTCCACGACGCCATCGAGGTTCAGGTCCGCGATGCCGGGCGCCCCCCATCCGGCCAGAAGCTGGCCGAGATCGTCGCCGTTCACGGCGCCATCGCCGTTGAAATCGGCCGGCCGCGGGATGCGGGGCCCCACGGCGGCGATCGTGATCGTGGAATTGGTGGCCACCGTGCCCTCCGAGAAGGTGCCCGACAGCAGGAGGTTCGCGGTGGAACCCGGCGGCAGGATCGTCGGCAGGCCGAAGGGCTGGTCGACCACCGGCGGCGGCGGCGGGACCGGTGCCGTCTCGTTCGTGGTGGCCTGGGCGGAGACCGTGGCCTGCGCACCGGCCACCGTGATGGTGCCGGCGAGCGCGAGGACGCCCGGGCTCTCGGAGGCGAAGGGCTGGCCCGCCGCCGACCCCGCCACCGAGATCGTGACCGGGACGGGCACGGTGAACGCGAACGACCCATCCGCGTTCGCCGTGGCCACGCCGTACGCGGAGGCGGACTGTGCGGCGGTCGCCGTGGTCAGCGAGCCGCTCTCCAGCGGCACGTCGACGTTCGACACGCCGATGAAGGTCGAGTTCGGAGAGAATGACCGGAACGTCTGGTAGGTCAGGCGGATGTTGACCGCGACGGCCCCTGGCTGGCCGTTGAGCAGGTTCGACTGCAGGCCGAACACGGCCACGGCACGCGTCACCGGATCGAAGCCCAGCGTGAAGGTGCCCGACGGATGCGTGCCGTTGATCGTGATCGTCGGCCGGATCGACATCGAGTACGGGATGGCCACGTTGCCGCTGCCGCCGAAGAGGCCGGGGCGGGTCTGCGTGCCGGTCGGGTTGGTGGTCGCGTTGTAGTTGCCGATCCAGGTGCCCGCGAGCGGCAGCACGAGGTTCGTCGTCTGGTTGACCGTGCTCGTCGGGCCCAGCACGCAGGCGTACCGCTCGGCCGCGGCATCCGCCACGCCGCACGTGGCGAGCAGCATGGCGAGGGGCCCCAGGACCGAGCGGAGGCGGACGGTCATCACGCGCCTGAAGATAGCCACCGTGCGCGCTTCCCCATGCCCGATTCCGCGGGCCTCAGCGTGAACCGGCGATAAGTTCGTCGATCCGCGCCAGCCGCGCCTGATGCCGGGGCTCGTTGGGCTCCAGGAACCCGAGTGCCTGCACGTGGAGCCGTGCCGCCTGCAGGTTGCCGGCCTCCACTGCCAGGGCCGCGGCGAACTCCCGCGTGGCGGGGGTGTAGGCATCGATTCGGGCAGCCTTCGTGGCGTGCTCGAGTGCCTTCTGGCGATCGCCGCGCGCCCGCTCCAGGCGCGCGAGTTCCAGCGCAAAGCTCGGATCGCTTCCTTCGCGCGCGTCGATGAACGCAAGGTGCGGGATCGCCGCGGCGCCGTCGCCCGCCGCCAGCGCGGCCCGCGCCAGCTCGCGGTGCGGCCATGGGTCCACCGGACGGACACGCGCATAGGCGCGCAGGCGGTCGAGCGTCGCCGCGTCGGGCGTGCCCGCGGACTTGATGGCGCGGCGGATCGACATCTCCAGCAGGTCCGGGTGCTCGGGGTGCGCCTGGAGGAACGCGGCGAGCCGTGCGTCATCGATGGCGACCGGTCCGGGGCCCCCACCCGTCTCGGCACGCACCTCTTCGACCATCATCGAGAGCGAGGGCTCGGGCAGCATGCCCCACGCGCGCAGGTCGCGCTCGGCGTGGACGCGGAACCGCCGCATGAACTCGTCGCGCTGGACGCCCAGCACTTCCGCGAATGCCTGCTCCTCGGTGGCGCCGTCACGGTAGCGGCCGAGCAAGGCGCGAATCGCGTCCTGGCCCCATGCCGACTCGATGAACTCCGCCATCCATGCGCCCTGCGTGTAGGCAAGCTGCCGGTCGTCGGCGCGCTTGGGGCGCACGAAGGCCATCCCGATCTCGTCCAGGCCCAGCATCTGGTCCTGGTCGAAGGCACGCGCCAGGAGCTGGACGGCATCGAACGAGCGCGGCTTCGTCTCAAGCCGGGTCGCCAGCGCCTCCGTGAACCAGTGCGGGATTCGGTTGCGGGTGCGGTCCAGCGTGACCGTGTGCACATACTCGTGCCGCAGCACGTCTTCCCAGTCGAAGCGCCCGAGGTGAAGCTGCGGCGCGCCCTCGCGCGGCGCCTCCAGCGCGATGAGCGGGCCCGTGCTGGCCGCCATCGTGTGCACCGACGGCATGCCCGTGATGCGCACCGCGAAGCTCTTGTGGTCGGGGTGCAGCTCGATGACGGTCTTGCGCGCCGGGGCGTGGCCGATCGCCGCGGCGACGTCGCCATGCACCGCATCGAGCACCGACGGCATCCAGGTCGCCAGCGCCTCGTCGAGCCCAGGCTTGCAGCGCACGATGAAGTGCTCGCCCTCGCGGCGGGTCCACGTCGACAGGTCCTCCGCGAGGGTCAGGCTGTGACGGGCACGCTGGTCGAACGGATCGAGCTCCACCGCCCGCCGCAGTGCCGTGAGCGCCTCGGCATCGCGCCCGGACTGCATTTCAAGCAATCCGAGCTCCGCGACCGGCGCGCTCCAGCCCGGGGCGCGGCGTGCGGCCTCGCCCAGCGCCTCGGCCGCCTCCTGGTACTGGCGCGCGAGCGACAGGAACCGCCCGCACTCGTAGTGTCCCAGCGGCGAGCCCGGCATCAGGCCATCGAGTGCATCAAGGCGGTTCTCCATCGCGGCATCGTCGAAGCGCATGCCTTCGGCGGCCGCGCGCAGCGCGAGTGCCTGTCGCTGGGTGGGCATGCGCCGCTCGAGCGGCTCGAGCGCCGCGATCGCCGCGGCTGCATCGCGCGACTGCAGCGCCGATTCCGCATCGAGCAAGTCGGCAAGGACGTGCGGTTCGCCCAGGGCACGCAGCATGCCGGATGCCCGTCGCGCCCCGTCGAAGTCGAACGTCTGCGCCGCCACGCGACCAAGCAGGTGCATCGCCTCCGCCGAGCGCAGGTCGCGCGCCAGCGCCTCGCGGAGCGCCTCGACACCCTCGCGAAAGCGGTCCTTCTCGACCAACAGGCGCCCTTCCAGGAGCCGGGGCCGTGGGTCGAGCCGGTCCTCGTCGCGCAGCACCGCGAGCGCATCGAGCATGGCCTGCCAATCACGCGCCGGGCGACCTTCGAGCCGTGCCAGCAGCGCGGTTGCCTCCACGGCGTCCATCCGATCGTCACGCGTGGCGCCGTCCTGTTCCCCCCGTCGCTTCGCCTCGCGAGCCGCGGCGATGGCCTCGCCCGCGCGGCCGAGCGCGTCGAGGGCACGCGCGCGCACCAACTGCGCCCGCGCCCCGGCCGGCGCATCGACGAGCGCCAGCGCCGCCTCGGCGTCACCGCGACGCACCGCGGCCTCGGCCCGCAGCTCGGCGGGCGCCGCCGCATCGGCCAGTGCGGTCGACCCCAGATCCCATCGCCCAAGCGCCGCCACGGCGCGCGCGCGCGCATCGGGCAGGTCGCCGTCGTCGTAGGTGCCATGGCGCAGGCGAAGCGCGGCTCGCTCGGAGTCGGACAGCGCCGCGCTCTGCAGCG
>VEQS01000046.1 GCA_018883105.1 Phycisphaerales bacterium | reverse complement strand
CGAGTGGATCCGCGGATCGACCGACCGGCTCACCTCGCTCTTGGCGATCCGCATCCCGCCCGCGCGCAGCCTGACCACGTCGCGCAGGAGCCAGGCGTCGACGAGCGGCGTGCGCAGCTCGAGCGAATGCGCCATGCTCGCCCAGTCGGAGTCGCGCAGCAGCTGGTTGCGCATGTACCAGACAAGGTCGAGCGCGCAGAGCTGCAGCTGCGGGTCCTGGATGCCGGCGACCGTCGCCTGCATGCGTCCGGCGGTGTCGAGTTCCGCGAGGCCCTGCTTCGCATCGGCCGGGTCCATGAGCCGAGACACCTCCCACGGCATGTGCAGCGCGCGGTTGAGCATGTACGCGGTGGGCACCGCGCCGCCGTACTCCAGGAGCGACGCGGCCTTCGCCTGGCCGAGCCGCTCGGCCACGGGGGCGCCAAGCATGCGCACCCCTGCACCAAGCCCCGGAACCGCGCCGGGCAGCTTCAGCCAGCGCAGCATCTGCGGAATCCGCCGGTAGTACGCATAGCCGCCGAAGAGCTCGTCGCCGCCCACGCCAGACAGCACCACCTTGAGCCCGGCATCGCGCGCGGCCTTCGTCACGAAGTACGTGTTCACCGCATCGATGGTCGGCTGGTCCATTGCATGCAGGACCGACTGCAGCTCGCCCTCGAAGTCCGAGCCCGTGATCGCCACCGTGCGGTGGTCCGCGCCGATCAGGCGCGCGACCTCCTCGGCGAGCGGCGACTCGTCGAGCGGCTTTCCCTTGAACTCGGTGTATGCAAGCGTCAGCGTTCTCGTCGACTCGGCCGGCCGCGCCTCGCGCGCGAGGGCCGCGATCGTGGTCGAGTCGATCCCCGCCGACAGGAAGACGCCCACCGGGACGTCGGCGATCAGGTGCGCGGCCACTGACTGGGCGAGCGCCCCGCGCAGTTCCTCGAGCCACCGCCCGCGCTCGACCGGCTGCGCGCCCGCCGCCTCGCCGGCCGCCACCTCTTCCGTCAGGTCGAAGTAGACGTGCGGCCGATCCAGCCCCCGTTCACCGACCCACGCGCACGTGCCGGCGGGCAGCATGCGGATGCCGCGGTACAGCGTGTGCGGCTCGGGGATGCAGCCCCAGATGAAGAACCCCGCCCGTGCCGCAAGGTCGCGCGTGCGGTCCACCGGCCCGCCGCCTGCGAGGATCGCCTTCACCTGCGACGCAAAGCGCACGGTGCCGGCGTGCTCGGCGACGTAGAGCGGCTTGATGCCGAGCGGATCACGCGCCAGCAGCGCCTTGCGCTTGCGCGGGTCCCAGATGCAGAAGGCGAACATGCCGCGCAGCCTCGGCAGCATGTCCTCGCCGAAGGCTGCGTAGGCGCGCAGCAGCACCTCGGTGTCGCTGGTCGATCGGAAGCGGTGCCCACGCGACTCAAGGTCGCGGCGAATCTCCCGGAAGTTGTAGATCTCGCCGTTGAAGGCGATCGTGCACCCGGTCTCGGCGTCGTGCATCGGCTGCGCGCCGCCCTCGGACAGGTCGATGATGGCCAGGCGCCGGTGCCCCAGCCCCACGGTGCCGTCCGGCGAGACCCATGACCCGCAGCCATCGGGGCCGCGCGGGATCATCGCGTCGCGCATGCTGTCGAGCTCGGCGGCATCGACGCGCGGCGCGTTGGTCCCCAGGGCGATGATGCCGGCGATGCCGCACATGTGAAGCGGGCGGCATCTCGCGTCCGCCCACCGCAGTCTATCGGTCGGTGGCGGGGCCTCGCTTCACTGCTTTGGGGTACACCTCTCCCCATGACCTTCGCGTCCGTCGCGCTCGTGGCGCAGGATGCCGCGGCCGCCGCATCGGCCGGGGCGGCGAAGCCGCTGTTCGTCGAGGGTCGCGGCGCGATCGCCCTGGCGCTCCTCTTGGTCTCGGCCGCCATCGTGGGCGGCATCCTCTGGGCACGTTCGGGCGGCCGCGTCGCCGTCCGCCGCATGGCCGGGCTCGATGCCGTCGACGAGGCCGTCGGCCGCGCCACCGAGATGGGCCGGCCGATCCTCTACGTGCCCGGCATCATGGACATGGACAACATCATGACGGTGGCGGGCGTGACCATCCTCGGCCACGTGGCGCGCACCGTCGCCGAGTACGACGCCGACCTCGAGGTGCCCACCTCGCGCTCGATCGTGATGGCCTCGGCGCGCGCGGCCGTGCAGTCGGCCTACCTCGCGGCGGGCCGGCCCGAGGGCTACAACCCCGACCGCATCTACTACGTCAGCGACGAGCAGTTCGCCTACGTCGCCGCGACGAGCGGCATGATGGCGCGCCGCCGGCCCGCGGCCTGCTTCTACTTCGGCTGCTTCTTCGCCGAGAGCCTCATCCTCGCGGAGAACGGCAACGCGATCGGCGCCATCCAGATCGCCGGCACCGCCGAGACGGCGCAGCTGCCGTTCTTCGTGGCCGCGTGCGACTACACGCTCATCGGCGAGGAGTTCTTCGCCGCGAGCGCCTACCTCTCCGGCGAGCCGGACCAGCTCGGCACGCTGCTGGGGCAGGACCTCGCGAAGGCCGCGTGCTGGCTGGCGGTGATCGCCGCCGCCGCCGCCGGCACCATTGCTGCGTTCGCCGGCAACGGATCGCTCGCCGCAGGCGTGGCCGCCCTCCGGCAGGCAATGGGGGGCGGCGGATGAGCCGGTCGGTCGCGGTCCTCGTCGCCAGCCTCGCCGGCATCACCATGGTGCTGAGCAAGTTCCTGGTGCCGCTCGGCGATGCCGAGGTGAAGGTCGCCGACTGGTTCAACGTCCTGGCGGCGATCGCCTTCGTCCTGGGCGGCGCGAACCTCCTGAAGATGAACCTGCTCTCGATCAGCGCGCGCGGCCCGGGCTGGGGCTACTCGGCGGTGACGCTCGCCGCGTTCCTCACGACGCTGGGCGTCGGGGTGCTGAAGGTCGGCGTGCCGCCTGCCGCGGCGTTCCCCAACGTGCCGTTCAGCGGCGAGAAGGACGTCGCCGGCAGCGCGCTCTGGTGGCTCTACGAGTACGCGATGAGCCCGATCACCGGCACGCTGTTCGCGATGCTCGCCTTCTACGTGGCGAGCGCCGCGTTCCGCGCCTTCCGGGCGAAGAACGCGGCGGCCATCTTCCTGCTGGCGACGGCGTTCGTCGTGCTGCTCGGGCGCACCTACGCCGGCGTGCTCGCCACGTCGTGGATCCCGCACGACAACCCATGGGTGTCGTGGCTGCGCCTCGAGAACCTGAGCGCCGTCATCATGTCGGTGTTCACGAATGCCGGGACCCGCGCGATGATCATCGGGATCGCGATCGGCGTGGCGGCCACCAGCCTGAAGATCATGCTCGGCCTCGACCGCAGCTACCTCGGGGGGGCGCGATGAGCCGTGGCGCGCACGGTTCCTCCCTGGTCGACCGCATCGACCGGATCGACCGCCGGTGGATCTTCCTGGCGATGTTCCTGGCGGTGGCAGTGCCGATCCTCTGGGTGGGCGTCACCGGGCGCACGTTCCCGGAGACGCCGACGCCTGCCGTGCAGGGCGCGTTCGACGCGCTCGAGTCGCTGCCCCCGGGATCGAAGGTCGCCATCAGCATGGACTTCGACCCCGCGAGCGCCGGCGAGCTGCAGCCGATGGCCACCGCGATCGTGCGCCACTGCGCGATGCGCGGGCACTCGATCTGCGCCATGACGCTCTGGCCCGCGGGCGGGCCGATCATCGACGCGACCCTCAAGGATGTCCTCGGCCCGCGTCCGGAGTACCGCTACGGCGAGAACTTCGTGAGCCTCGGCTTCCAGGCCGGCAACGAAGGCGTGATGAAGCAGGTGAACGCGGACATGGCGGCGGCGTTCCCCACCGACGCGCGACGCACGCCGCTCGCCGACCTGCCGGTGATGAAGGGGATCCGCCGAATCACCGACTTCGACCTCCTGGTCTCGGTGAGCGCGGGCTATCCGGGCGCCAAGGAGTGGGTGCAGTTCACGGTGTCGGCGACGCTCACCTCCGGCAAGCCGCTGCGCTTCGTCGCGGGAAGCACCGGCGTGCAGACGCCGCAGCTCATCCCGTACTACCCGACGCAGATGGCCGGCATCCTCGGCGCCATCAAGGGTGCGGCCGAGTACGAGTTCCTCGTCAACGATGCCGTGCGCCGCGCCGACCCGGCGGCGTCGATCCCCGCCCGCTTCCAGGAGGCGCAGCGCCGCATGGCGCCGCAGCTCTTCGGGCATGTCCTGATGATCGCCCTCATCATCCTGGGGAACGCGGTCTTCTTCGCGCGCCGCGCGCGCGGGGTGCAGGCATGAGCGCGCTCCCGCCCGGCACCGAACTCGACCCGGCCGTCGCTCGGCGCGCGATGCGGCTCTGGCTCCTGGTTCTCGCGATCTTCGGCGGCCTGCTCGTCCTTCGGTCCGTGACCGGCACCGAGGTCGGCACGGGCGACGCTGCGCGGACGGTGCATGGGTACGGGCTGGTCTTCGTCGAGCCCGCAGGCCAGGGATTCGCGGAAGTGCCCGCGACCGCATGGGCCGACGCCGAGGCGAAGGACCCCGGGCAGCAGCGGATCACGCTCAGCGTGCCGCGCACGGCGGGCGTCTGGGTGGCGGCGATCCTGACGCTCGCGGTCCTCAGCTTCCTGTGGCGCGACAACCCCGCCTACAAGCTGGCCGAGAGCATCGTGGTGGGCGTGAGCGCCGGCTACGTGATGAGCGTCGCCGTCTGGGACACGCTGGTGCCGAAGCTCGTCGGAGCGCTGGCGCCCGGCGTCACGAAGGCACACCTGATGCCGGCGCTCGACGTCTCGGCGCCGGACTGGTGGGCGCTGGTGCCGCTGGCGCTCGGGTTCCTCCTCCTCTGCCGGCTGGCCGAGCGCACGTCGTGGCTCGGGACGTTCCCGCTCGCCTTCGTGGTCGGCACCTTCTCCGGCTGGAAGTTCGTGCAATACGTCGAGTCGGACCTCCTGGCGCAGGTGGCGACGATGTTCGACCCGCTCTGGGTGCCGGGGCCGACCGCTGCCGCCACCGTCGGCGGCACGCTGTGCGCGGTGCTCGTCCTGGTGGGCGTGCTGGCGGTGCTCGCGTACTTCTTCTTCTCGCTCGAGCACCGCGGCCCGCTCGGCGGTGCCGCACGCGTGGGCATCTGGTACCTGATGATCACCTTCGGCGCGAGCTTCGGCTTCACGGTGATGGGGCGCATCGCGCTGCTCGCCGCGCGCTGCGAGTTCCTCTTCGACCGCTGGCTGTGGCTCATCGACCCGGCCGGGAACCACTGAGATGGACGGCCGCCCCGTCATCGGCGTCACGATGGGCGACCCGCTGGGCATCGGGCCCGAGGTCCTGGTGAAGGCGCTCGCCGACCCGGCGGTGCGCCGGCTCGCGAAGTTCGTCGTCTACGGCCGCAACGAGGCGCTGCTCGCCGCGGCGGAACGGTCACAGGTCCCGCTCGACTGGTTCCGCGTCGATGCCGCGAGCGACCGCGCGCAGGAGGGCTCGGTGCTCGCGCCGCTGGTCCTCGACTACACGGCCGAGGGCCTGCTCGACGGGACGCGTCCCGGGCCGACGCGCTTCGGCGGCATCCTCTCGAAGGCGTTCGTCGAGGATGCGATCACCGACGCGATGCGCACGCCCGGGGATCCGCGACGCATCGACGCGGTGGTCACCGGGCCGATCTCGAAGGAAAGCTGGGCGCTCGCGGGCTTCAAGTGGCCCGGGCACACCGAGCTGCTTGCCTTCCGCACGAAGGCGAAGCGCCACGCCATGATGTTCGACTCGCCGCGGCTGCGCGTCGCGCTGGCGACCGCGCACCTGCCGCTCATGGACGTGCGCAACGTGCTGACGATCGGCCGCGTCTACGACCCGATCGACCTCGGGCACGAGTTCTGCCGGCAGCTCGGGATCGCCAAGCCCCGCATCGCGGTCTGCGGCCTCAACCCGCACGCCGGCGAGAACGGCATGTTCGGCGACGAAGACCAGCGCATCATCCGGCCCGCGATCGATGCCGCCCGCCGCATCGGGATCGACGCGCAGGGCCCGTTCCCCGCGGACACGATCTTCATCCGCGCCGCCGCGGGCGACTGGGACCTGGTCGTCGCGATGTACCACGACCAGGGGCTGATCCCCGTCAAGCTCCTCGGCTGGGACAAGGCCGTGAACGTCACCGTCGGCCTGCCGATCGTGCGCACGAGCCCCGACCACGGCACCGCGTTCGACATCGCCGGCCAGGGGAAGGCGAGCGAGGGCAGCATGAAGGCCGCCATCGAGCTCGCCGTGCGGCTCAGCCTGGGGCCGGGGGTTCCCAGCCCGTCGCGGCCATCCTGAAGCCCGCGAACTCGAACGCGGGCGCCACCACGCAGCCGACGAGCGTCCATTCCCCGGTCGACCTCGCCTGCTGCCACCACCCGCGCGGCACCACGAACTGCGGCACGTGGCCGGCGGCGAGGTCGGTGCCCAGCGTGATCGTCCGTCGCGACGATCCGTCCGGGGCGCATGCCTCGAGCGTGAGCGGGTTGCCGTCGTGGAACATCCAGTGCTCGTCCGCGTCGACCGCGTGCCAGCGGCTCGACTGGCCGGCCGCGAGCAGGAAGACGATCGAGGTGCTCGCGCCGCGCGGCGCATCGGCCGCACGGAAGGTCTCGCGAAAGAACCCGCCCTCGGGATGGGGGGCCATCCCGAGGGCGGAGATCGTGTCCTGCGCGCTGCGCCGGGTGGGCATCAGCGGATCGTGACGGTGCTGTCGTTGCCGATCAGCTCGTAGGCGACCTCGACCTCGCGCTCGCCGAGGCGCACGCAGCCCATCGACATCTGCCGGCCGATCGACGTGGGGTCGACCGTGCCGTGGATGCCGTAGCCGGTGAACTTCGCCATCTCGGGCGTGGTGCCCTCGAGTCCGATCCAGCGCTCGCCGATCGGGTTCTTCGGGTCGTTGGCCGCGAACCGCTCGCCGGTGCGGGGGTTGCGCCACTCGGGGTTCACGAGCTTCGAGTTCTTCCGGACGCGGAACGTCCCCACCGGCGTCGAGTCGTTCTCGCCGAGGCCGCAGGGCATCGAGAGCACCATCACGCGGTCGGCGCCGGTGCCGGCGTACACGTTGAAGCGGAACTCGGACTTCACCACTTCCGCGTGGAACGGGCCGTGCGCGAGCTTCAGGCGCATGTCCGGGCGGATGGCACGCTCGTTGGGCAGGCCGTTGATCCGCTGGACGAAGCGCCAGTCGACGCCCAGCTTCTCGCGGCTGGCGATGCGCGCGAGGCTGTCGCCGCGCTGCACCACGTAGCTCTGCGCGGCGACGTCGCCGGGGGCGATGGTCGGCGAGAGGAAGATCTGCTGCGCGACCGAGTTGATGCCGCCGTAGGCCTGCTGGCGCTCGGCGGCGGAGAGGTCGCCGCCGTCGAGGAGCCGCGTGAGCTCGGCGCGCGCGCGGACGGCGTCCGAGGGCACCATCGCGAGCGCCTGCTGCAGGCGCTGCGCGGGCGTGCCGATCGTGCCGGCGGGCGTGATGGGCGCGGTGCCCGGCGTGCCGGCGATGCCGGGGACCGAGGCGCCGAGCTTCGAGTCGGGCGCGATGACGTCGGTGGAGATCGCGGGCTTCGCGGCGTCGGCCGCAGGCGCGGTGACCGCGGCCACGGTGCCGAGCTCGATCACCTCGACGGTGCCGGTGGCGGCGCCGCCGGTCTCGGCGAGGATCGCGGTACTTGCGGTGCCGTCCGCGGCGGCGACGGCGTCGGCCGCAATGCCCGTGTCGGCCACGACCAGCGGATCGACGATCGTCGCCTCGGCCGGCTGCTCGGGCGTCTCGCTGCGGTGCGTGATCAGCCAGCCGGCGACCGCTCCGCCGAGGCCGAGCGCGGCGACGGCGATGAAGAGCGTGCGCGTGCCCTGCGCCTGGCGGGCGCTCGTGGAAAGAGGCGAGCTGGAACGGGGCGTCTGGCTGGGGAGGGTCATCCGTGACCTCGGTGAGGTGAAATGCGTGCGCGCAGCGTCCGATGCCGCGCGGTCCAATGCAGGACATCGGCATTGTGCCACAACGGCCGACAGCGCCCGGTGGAACTTCCCCGTGCCCCGGTTCAGGCGACGGGGTCGGCGATCCGCAGGCAGCCGTCCTCGGTGACGATCGCGTGCATCGGCGCGTCGTGCCCCTCGGTCGGCAGGGCGTCGACGAGTCGCGCCGCCGTCACCAGTCCGATGCGCCAGGTCGACGCCGGCAGGGTTGCCAGGAACCGGTCGTAGACGCCGGCGCCCCGCCCGAGGCGGTGGCCCCGCCGGTCGAAGGCAAGACCCGGCACGAGCACGGCCCGGATGGCCGACGGCGGAATCGGCGCATGGTCACGCGGGACGGGGACGCCCCAGATGTCCGCGTCGCACCTCGAGGTGTCCCAGCGGCCGTCGCGGATCAGCCCGTGCCCCACGGCGACGGGCTGCATGGGAGCGGAGGAGGAAACCCCCCGGCCGACGCCAATGCGCCAGCCCCCAGAAAGGGCGGCAGATACCCCCACGATCGGATCGACTTCGCCTCGGATCGGGATATATCCCAAAAGCAGATCTTGGCGCTCAGAAGTCCCGATTGCGGCCACGAAGCCTGCAAGATGCCGTCCAATCGACGCAGAAGCCGCCTCGAGGGCCGCCGGAGATTGCGTCTTGAGCACTGACCTCGCCCACGCCCGCCACGCAGGCTTGGGCTCGGATGCACCGGGCTGGGACAGGATCTCACCCATGACGCGCCCGGAAACCCCCGGAACCACCACGATTCCCCCTGCCGTTTCTCACGGAAGTATGCGATCCTGTGCCACGCACGACCGGACGATAGCCGATCAGGGTCGTGGGGTTCCCTCACGGAGGGGGCCCGGTTCCACCCCTTCGGCTCCGAGCCACGCGAACACAACCATGTGCGGAATCGTCGCTTACATCGGGAAGAAGCCTGCGGCCACCCTCCTCCTTGAGGGCCTGAAGCGCCTGGAGTACCGCGGCTACGACTCCGCCGGCGTGGCGGTCGCCAACGGCTCGGGCACGATCTCGATCGCCAAGAGCGTCGGCCGGGTCCGGGTGCTCGAAGACCTGGTCGAGACCCGCCGCGGCTTCGACGGCTCGACCGGCATCGCCCACACCCGCTGGGCGACCCACGGCGGCGTCACCGAGGTGAACGCCCACCCGCACTGCGACGACCCCGTGAAGGGGCACGGCATCGCACTCGTCCACAACGGCATCATCGAGAACTACTCCTCGATCAAGACCTACCTCCAGGACAAGGGCCACGCCTTCCAGGGCGAGACCGACACCGAGGTGCTGGTCCACCTGATCGGCGAGCTCTACCAGGGCGACCTCGAGAAGGCGGTGCAGGCGGCGCTCCGCGAGGTGACCGGCGCCTACGCCATCTGCTGCATCTGCGAGAAGGAGCCCGGCGTGCTGGTGGTCGCGCGCAAGGGCAGCCCGCTGATGGTCGGCGTCGGCAGCGACGAGTACGTCGTCGCCAGCGACCAGAGCGCGATCGTCGCGCACACCAACCAGGCCTTCACGCTCGACGACTACACGGTCGCCAAGCTCACCCGCGACTCGTTCCGCACGAGCACGGTCGACGACGTCACGGTCGACGCCAAGATCCGCGCGCTCGAGGTCGACCTCTCCGAGATCGAGCTCGGCGGCTTCGAGCACTTCATGCTCAAGGAGATCCACGAGCAGCCCGCGGCTTTGACGCGCACGCTCCAGGGCCGCGTGGACCACCGCGCCGGGCAGATCGTCCTGGGCGGCGTCGGCGACCATGCGCGCGCGCTGGTCTCGAGCCGCCGCATCACGCTGGTCGGGCAGGGCACCGCCCTGCATGCGGGCATGATCGGCAGCTACCTGATGGAGGAGTGGGCCAAGATCCCCGCCGACTGGGACTTCGCCAGCGAGTTCCGCTACCGCAACCCGATCGTCAGCGAAGGAAGCGCCATCGTCGCCGTCAGCCAGAGCGGCGAGACCGCCGACACGCTGGCGGCCCTGCAGGAGGCGAAGGCGCGCGGCGCGCTCGCCCTGGGCGTGGTGAACGTCGTGGGCAGCTCGATCTCGCGCGAGACCGACGCCGGCATCTACCTGCGCGTGGGCCCCGAGATCGGCGTCGCCAGCACCAAGGCGTTCGTCGGCCAGGTGATGGTGTGCGCGATGCTCGCCCTGTACATCGGGCGCCGGCGCTACCTGAGCCAGGAGTTCGTCTCGGGCACGCTGCGCGACCTCGAGGCGATCCCCACGCACATCGAGCGCATCCTGCGCCAGAGCGAGACGATCCGCAAGGCCACCGAGCGCTACGTCGAGCGCGAGAACTGGCTCTTCCTCGGCCGCGGCGTGAACTACCCGGTGGCCCTGGAGGGCGCGCTGAAGCTCAAGGAGATCAGCTACATCCACGCCGAGGGCATGCCCAGCGCCGAGATGAAGCACGGCCCGATCGCGCTGATCGACAAGGGCATGCCGTGCGTCTTCGTCGCCACGCGCAACAGCCAGTACGAGAAGGTGCTCTCCAACATCCAGGAGGTGCGCAGCCGCGGCGGACACGTGATCGCGGTGGCCACCGAGGGCGACACGCACATCAAGTCGATGGCCGAGGACGTCTTCTACGTGCCGGACGTGCCCGAGATGCTGCAGCCCATGGTGACCGTGGTCCCGCTGCAGCTCCTCGCCTACCACGCGGCAGTGCTGCGCGGCAAGGACGTCGACAAGCCGCGCAACCTCGCGAAGAGCGTGACCGTCGAGTGAGAAAATGGTGCCGGGGGCGATTTGCCCCATTTTCCGAAGGAAAATGGGGCAAATCGCCCCCGGCACCATTTATCCGAACGTGAACGTCTTGCCGGTGTAGTCGACCTTCACCGTGGTGCCAGGCGGGCAGTCGCCGCGCAGGATCCGCTCGGCGAGCGGGTTCTCGAGCCGCTGCTGGATCACCCGCTTCA
This sequence comes from Phycisphaerales bacterium, assembly GCA_018883105.1. Classification (GTDB taxonomy): domain Bacteria; phylum Planctomycetota; class Phycisphaerae; order Phycisphaerales; family SM1A02; genus UBA966. Next base: position 6,042 of record VEQS01000046.1, on the reverse strand, counting down.
AGGGCCGCGCGCCGAACTGCGGGTCGTAGCCCTCGTCCGACAGGGCCTCCACCGCCCGCGGCGTGAGCTCGAGGCCGATCTTGCGCTCCTCGAGCCGCCGCCGCAGGTTGCGCAGCTGGATCTCGACGATCCCGCCGAGGTCCTTGCGCGTCAGCTGGTGGAAGATCACCTTCTCGTCGATGCGGTTGATCAGTTCCGGCCGCATGTGCTTCTTGAGCAGCGTGTTGACGTGCGCCTCGATCATGGCGTCCGGCTCGCCCTTCTCGCTCATCTCGATGATGGCGTGGCTGCCGATGTTGGAGGTCATCACGACGATGGTGTTGGAGAAGTCCACCGTCCGGCCCTGGCCGTCGGTCAGCCGCCCGTCGTCGAGCACCTGGAGCAGCACGTTGCTCACGTCCGGGTGCGCCTTCTCGAACTCGTCGAAGAGCACCACGCAATAGGGCCGCCGGCGCACCGCCTCGGTGAGTCGGCCGCCCTCCTCGTAGCCCACGTAGCCGGGGGGCGCGCCGATGAGCCGCGCCACGGAGTGCTGCTCCATGAACTCGCTCATGTCGATCCGGACCATGGCCTCCTCGGTGTCGAAGAGGTACTCGGCGAGCGCCTTGCACAGCTCGGTCTTGCCGACCCCGGTGGGCCCGAGGAACAGGAACGACCCGATCGGGCGGTTCGGCTCCCCCAGCCCCGCGCGGTTGCGTCGCACCGCCTCGGCAACGGCCTCCACGGCCTCTGGCTGGCCGACGACGCGCCGGCGCAGGTCCTCCTCGATGTGGAGGAGCTTCTGCCGCTCGCTCTCGACGAGCTTCGCGACGGGGATGCCCGTCCAGCGGCTCACCACCGCGGCGATCGCCTCGGCGTCGACGTCCTCCTTCACGAGCGTGTCGCCGGTCGCCAAGCGCGCCTGCAGGGCCTCCTGCGCGCGGCGCTGCTCAGCCTCGAGCCGCTTGATGTCGCCGTGCAGGATTCGCGCGGCCTTCTCGAAGTCGCCGGCGCGCTGCGCCTGCTCCGCCTCGACCTTCTTCTCCTCGATCTGCTTCTGCGCGTTGTTGGCGAGGTCGAGGTCCTTCTTCTCGGATTGCCACTGCGCGGTCAGGCGGCGGTCCTCTTCCTTCAGGTCGGCGACCTCCGCCTCGGCCTTCGCCAGGCGGTCCTTGCTGTCTGGGTCCTTCTCGATGCGCAGCGCCGCGCACTCCACCTCGAGCTGCGTCAGCCGGCGCCTCACCTTGTCCAGCACCGTCGGCATGCTGTCGTTCTCGATTCGCAGGCGGCTCGCCGCCTCGTCGACGAGGTCGATCGCCTTGTCGGGCAGGAACCGGTCGCTGATGTAGCGGTGGCTCATCTGCGCCGCGGCCACCAGCGCACCGTCCTGGACGCGGCAGCCGTGGTGCGCCTCGTAGCGCGGCTTGAGGCCGCGCAGGATGGCGATGGTGTCGTGGACGCTCGGCTCGCCGACGAAGACCGGCTGGAAGCGGCGCTCGAAGGCCGGGTCCTTCTCGATGTGCTGGCGGTACTCGTCGAGCGTGGTGGCCCCGATGGTGCGCAGCTCGCCGCGGCTCAGGGCGGGCTTCAGCAGCTGGCCCGCGCCGGGGCTCCCGGTGTTGGCTCCCGCGCTCACCACCGTGTGGATCTCGTCGATGAAGAGGATGATCTCGCCGGCCGAGGCGCTCACCTCGCGGATCACGGCCTTCAGCCGCTCCTCGAACTCGCCCTGGAACTTGGCACCGGCGAGGAGCTGCCCGACGTCGAGCGCCACCAGGCGAACCGACTTCATCTGCTCCGGGCAGTCGCCGTTCACGATGCGCTGCGCCAGGCCCTCGACCACCGCGGTCTTGCCCACGCCCGGCTCGCCGATCAGGACCGGGTTGTTCTTGGTGCGGCGGCTCAGGACCTGCATGCAGCGGCGGATCTCCTCGTCGCGCCCGATGACGGGGTCGAGCTTCCCCGACCTCGCCTTCTCGGTGAGGTCGATGCCGTACTTCTTCAGGGCCTCCATGGTGTTCTCTGCGTTTGGGTCGTTCACGTTCTTCACTCCGCTGGACGCGCGGATCTCCTCGATGGCCTTCCTGAGCTTCCGTTCGTCGGCGCCGAGCGCCTGGAGGGCGGACTTCGCGCTGCCCGCCGCGGTGGCGAGCGCAAGCAGGAGGTGCTCGGCGCTCGTGTACTCGTCCTGCATCGACTTCGCCAGCCGCTGCGCCTCCTGCACGGCCTGACCCAGCTGCGCGGCGGGCCGCGGCGACGCGCCCGTCACGGTCGGCATCCGCTTGAGTTCCGCCTCGGCCACCTGCCGGACGCGCGACGGGTCGATGCCGGCACGGCCGAGGATCGACGCGGCCGGCCCGCGTGCGTCGGCGGCGAGCGCCGCCAGCAGGTGCATCGGCGCGAATTCCGCGTGGCCCGAGGTGGCGGCCATCGACTGTCCGGACTGGATCGCCTCCTGCGCGGCATGGGTGAACTGTTCCTGGGGCATGGCAGGGGAAGGGGTTGCAATCGGCGTGCCGCGTCCCGGGCACCGCACGCTGCCCGTCGGATGCATCCGCCGCCCTCGCGCGGCCTTCGACTGCCGTTCAGGCAGTCGCGCCGCGCGGCCGCCACGGCTCCGCGGGGAAGCCTCCGGGAATCGCCTCCGGACGGTCGCCGAGCCAGCCGGAGAGCCACTCCATCGCGTCGACGAGCCGCGGCCCCGGCCGGTTGAACATCTGGTTGCCGTCGACCAGCATCACGCGGTTGCTCGACGTCCCGCGCGCGGCATCGGCGCGCGCCGCACGCACCGGTCCGATCGCCTCCCACCACTCGCGGCCCTCCAGTGCGCGCACGGCCTCGCGCACGGCCGCCATCGGATAGCCGCAGGGGCACACCACCACGCGCTCGGGGGCGCTGGCGGCGATCTCCTCCGCCGTCGCGATGCGGCTCTTCGCCCCGGCGCGGTTCAGGGGATGCCTGCCGCCGGCCAGCTCGATGAGTTCTGGCGTCCAGTGCCCGCCGACGAAGGGCGGATCGGTCCATTCGAGGAACAGCACCGACGGCCCGTCGGTGAACGGCACGGCCTGTTCGGCGGCGGTCCACAGGCGGTCGCGCAGCGTGGTGGCGGCCGTGCGCGCCGCGTCCTCGCGCCCCACCGCCGCACCCACCGTGAGCAGGTCATCCAGCACCTGCCAGACCGTGGTCGGATTGAGGTTGATCACGCGCGGTGCCGTCGGCAGCGTGCGCGCCACGCGCTCGACGGTGCGCCGGTCGATGCTGCACACGTCGCAGAGGTCTTGCGTCAGGATCACGTCGGGGGCAAGCGCGGCCAGCCGCGCCTCGTCGAGCGTGTAGAGCGACTGTCCGGTCGAGAGCGCCTCGCGCACCTCGGCGTCGATCGCGCACGCATCCGGCGTGCCACCTGCGGCATCGCCGGCGACATGCGCCACGCGCGCGGCGGTGAGCACGGGTGCGTGCATCGCTTCGGCCGGCCAGTCGCACTCGTGGCTTCGCCCCACCAGCAGGTCGCCGCCGCCGGCCGCGAAGAGCAGCTCTGTGGCAGACGGCAGGAGGCTGACGACGCGGGGCGGCTGCATGCGGGCGGCACTCCGGAGACGACGACGCCCGGCGCGTGGCCGGGCGTCAGCGGGAGGAAGCTGGGGATCTAGGATTCGAACCTAGACAAACTGAGTCAGAGTCAGTTGTGCTACCGTTACACCAATCCCCAGTGAGCGGGTCGGACCGGGAATTCTAGCGTGGCGGCGCACTTGGCGGCGCAGCCGGCGGCGGTGGCGCCGGCTGGGGCCGGACGGCGCGTCGGACGGCCGTGTCCGACCGCATCTGCTGCTCCAGTTCGGCGATCCGGGCCCGTGCGGCGGCCAGTTCGGCCTCGAGCGCGGGGTCGGCCGTGGGCGCGGCGGGTGCGGGCGGCGGCGCGGCGGGAGCCGGGGCCGGTGCCGGAGGCGGCGGTGCCGCGGCACCCGCCGGATGGTTCGCCGCGGTGGTCGGCGGCTTCGGCATCGGCGCACCCAGCGGACGCACCATGTGCTTTGGGTCCCATGACGCGAGCGTCACCGTGGTCTCGGTGCGCTTGCCGGCGCGCACGACGGAGAAGGCAATGGTGTCGCCCGGCTTCTTTGCGCGCACCACGGCACGGATCGCTTCCGGCGATGCGTTCGTCGAACCGTCGACCGCGACGATGATGTCGTGCGGGCAGATGCCGGCCTGCGCGAGCGGCAGGTCCGGGATCACCATGCCGACCGCGGCGCATTGGCTTCCGTCGGCGGCGGTGTGTTCCTGGTGGAGGTGCGCGACGACTGCGGGCGAGACCGGCTCGAGCCGGCCGCCGAGCAGCGCGGCCGGGGGCACGAGCACCTTGCCGTCGAAGGTGACGTAGGTGCCGGGCTCCGGCGGCGTGCCGTGCTTCGGGGTCCAGTTCGCGGGAAGGTCGAGCCGCTCGACGATGCCGCCGTCGGCGCCGAGGACCGCGACGATGGACTCGCGTCGGTAGACGCGTTCGGCGGGAACCCGCTCGCCGTCCATCCACACCTCGACGTGTCCGTCGTCGAAGGCGCGCAGTTCGTAGCGGTGCGAACGCCCGTCGCGCGCGGGAACGAGCTGCTCCGGCGCCATGGTGGACAGGTCGGGCTTCGCGGGCGCTGGCTCGGGCGGCGGTGCGGGCGGTGGCGCCGGTGCGGGCGCCGGATCCGGCGCAGGCGCCGCGGGCGGTTCAGGCGTGGGTTCCGTTGCGGGCGCGGGCGCCGCAGGTTCCGGCACGGGCGCGGGCGCGGGCTCGGGTTTGGGCGCCGCGACGGCGACGACCACCGGCTCGGGCGCCGGCTCCTCGCCTGGCGTCGCGAGCTCCGCCTCGTGCGGAAGCGTGACCGGATCCGGTGCCTTCCGCGCCTGCAGTCCGGCACATGCGCCGAGCGCGGAAGCGGCCAGGGAACAGGCAATCATCACGCGCATGGGGGAAATCATACAGAAGCTATCGTTCGATCCCCGTGGATCGAGCCCGCGGACACCTCCCGCTCCTTGGCGCATCGCTCGCCGCCGCGCTGCTCGTCGCCTGCGACGGCCAGCGTGCCGGTCGCGGCGTGGACGCATCGGGAGCGGGCGCCACCTGGCGCTGGCGCGCGGCACGCATGGACGTGAGCGCGCTCTCGACGCCGATGGTCGATCCGTCCGGCGCGCCGGCGATCCTGGACGTCCGCCTGTCGTTCTTCGACGAGGAGGGCGACGAGACCAAGGCCGTCGGCGCGCTCTCGGTCGCGGTGCTCCTCGATTCGGCCACGGTCGGCCGGCAGTCCGCCGACCTCGAGGGTCGCGGCGGCCACGCGCGCAGCTGGGACGCCGCCACGCGCACCTATTCGCTGCGCATCCCGCTCGCGCAGGTGCCCGCGCCCGGCCGCGTCACGGTCGTGCAGGCGACCTTCGAGGGCGTCGACGGCGCGCGCATGACCGCCTCGCGCGAGGTCCGCTGGCCGGAGCGCCCGAAGTGAGCGCCGCCGCCGCGGGCGCGCCCGCCCCCCGCCGGCTCTCGACCGCCTCGGCCGACGCGCTCCTGCTGCTCGCGGCCCTGATCTGGGGTTCCACGTTCGTCGCGCAGAAGCTGGCCACCGCGCACATGGGCCCGCTGCGGTTCACGGGCGTGCGGTTCGCGGCCGGGGCGCTCGTCCTCCTCCCGGTCGCGATCTGGCGCTGGCGCCGCATCGCCGGCGCGCGCGCCCGCCGCGACTCCGTGCTCGGCGGCCTGCTCGCGGGCCTGGCGATGGCCGTCGCCAGCACCACGCAGCAGGTCGGCATGCACGAGACGAGCGTGAGCCACGCGGGCTTCATCACCTCGCTCTACGTGATCATCGTCCCGTTCCTCGGCATGCTGGTCGGCCAGCGCGTCGGGTGGAACGTCTGGGCGGGCGCGCTCCTCGCCGTGGCGGGCCTCTTCTTCCTGAGCCTCTGGAACCCGGGCGGGTCCATCTCGATGAGCCGCGGCGACCTGTGGGTGCTCGCCTGCGCGGGCGCCTGGAGCCTGCACGTCCAGGTGATCGGGTGGGCCGCACGCGCGGCCGATGCGTTCGTGGG
>VEQS01000045.1 GCA_018883105.1 Phycisphaerales bacterium | reverse complement strand
CGTTCACGTGCTGCACGTAGCGCGACGCCACCTCGGCCATGTCCTTGACGCCGTCGCGGCCCACGAAGTCGACGCACACGTCGAGCAGGTGGCTGCCGTCGCGCATCTCCTCCTTGGCCATGCTGACCAGGCCATCCCAGTCGCTGGCGTCGAGGAGCTTCTTGAACTTCTTGCTGCCGTTGGCGTTGGTGCGCTCGGCGACGATCAGGAAGCTGTTGTCCTGGCGGAACTCGGTGAAGCCGTACAGGCTCGAGCAGCCGGGCGTGCGCACCGCGGCGCGCACGGGCGCGGGCCGCCCGCCCACCACCTCGCGCAGCGCACGGATGTGCTCCACCGTGGTGCCGCAGCAGCCGCCCACGATCCCGGCGCCGAACTCGTCCAGGAAGCGGCGCATCGCGACCGCGAAGGCGTCGGGGCGCAGCGGGTACTCGGTGCGTCCGTCGACGAGGATCGGCAGGCCGGCGTTGGGAATGACGCTGAAGGGCCGGTCCCAGTGCTTGGCGAGGTAGGCGATGTGCTCGGCCATCTCGGTGGGGCCGGTGGCGCAGTTGAGGCCGAGGCTTGCGATCGGGAACGGCCGAAGCGCGTTCACCACCGCGGCGATGTCGGAGCCGAGGAGCATCGTGCCCGTGGTCTCCATGGTCACGCTCGCCAGGATCGGGATCTCCTCGTGGGTCTTGCCTGCCGCGCCCAGCGCATCGAGGCACGCGTTCACCGCGCACTTCACCTGCAGGAGGTCCTGGCACGTCTCGACGATCAGGCAGTCGGCGCCGCCGTCGATGAGCCCGCGCGCCTGCTCCCGGTAGGAGTCGAGCATCGACTCCCACGTGGCCTGCCCCAGCGTGATCAGCTTGGTGCCCGGACCCATGGAGCCGGCGACGAAGCGCGGGCGGTCACGCGTGGAGAAGCGGTCGCACGCGGCGCGCGCCACGCGCGCGGCCTGCACGTTGAGTTCGTACGTCCAGCCGACCATCTCCTGGTCGAACTCGGCGGCCACGAGCTTGTTGGAGCCGAAGGAATCGGTCTCGACCACGTCGGCGCCCGCGGCGAGGAACCCCTCGTGGATGCGCTGGATGAGGTCGGGGCGGCTGCGGACGAGGATGTCGGTGCAGTTCTCCCGGCCGAGGTAGTCCTCGGGCCGGCAGTCGGCGCAGGCGTGGATGCTGGTCCCCATGGCGCCGTCAAAGACGACGACTCCGGATTCGAGCGCCTTCAGGAACAGGCTGCGCATGCAGGAAACGGTACCTTCGGCACTCGACCCAATCAACCGTTCATCCGGATGAACGGATGGATCTGACGAGAAGCGGTGGTCGTCAAAAGTTATTGGCCAAACTACCCAGGCGCCGCCCGCCTTTACGATTGACAAACGCTCGCGTTTGTCAAACGAGGTACCATTCCCTGCCTCGATGCCCCGCCCTGCCCGCATCCGAATCGAGTCGACCAAGGCCTGGGAAGCCATTCTCTCGCCCGTGCGGCGCGAGGTGCTCGAGTCGATGCAGAAGCTCGGGCCGTGCTCGATCGCCGACGTCGCGCGCGACACCGGCCGCCCGGCCGACGGCCTCTACCGCCACGTCGCGGTGCTGGTGAAGTCCGGCTTCCTCGCGGAGGCCGGCACGCGCAGCGCGCGACGCAACGTCGAGCGCCTGTACGACGCGGCAGCGGATGACTTCGCGGCGCCGCGCGTCGCCCGGCGCGCATCCTCCGACGAGCGCGATGCCATCGTCCGCACCGCCGAGGCGCTGGCCAAGTCATCGGTCCGTGCGATGCGCGCCTCGGCCGCCGCCGGACGCATCCACTGCGAGCGCGACGCGCGCAACTTCTTCGTCATGCACTTCACGTCCTGGCTGACGCGCGCGCGGTTCGAGGAACTGCGCGCGCTCACCCTGCGGATGTCCGCCATCCTGGAGCGCGGCCGCACCGACCGCACTGGCGACCCGTACGAGGTGTTCACCATCGCCTCGCCGGCGACGCGGCGGCCCGGACCGGCACCGTCGGCACGTCCGAGGCCCCGCACCAGGAAGAAGACCCGATGAAGCCCCCCGCCCTGTCGTTCCTGGGACTGGCCGCCGTCATGGCAGCGCTGCTTGCCGGCGTGCGGGGCGACGCGGCGCGCCTGCGCGCCGCCCCGGCGCCCGACCCGGCGACCCGCGCGCGCAATGCCGAGACGTTCGACGCGATGTGGACCATCGTGCGCGACTCGCACTGGGATCCGGCGACGGTCGGCCCCTCGTGGGATGCCGTGCGCGACGACTTCCGGCCGAAGGCCGAGGACGCCGCGGACGCCGACGCGCTGCGCGCCGTCCTCGGCGAGGCGCTCGCACGCCTGGGGCAGAGCCATTTCTCGATCATCCCGGGCGAACTCTCCTCGGCCGCGCCGGATGCGCCGTCGCTGCGCGATGGCCGCTCGGGCGTGATGCTCTCCTTCATGCCCGCCTCGGCCCCCGGAACGTTCGATGCGGTCACGGTCGCCGTCGAGCCCGGGTCGGCCGGCGAGTCCGCGGGCCTCGAACCCGGCATGCGCATCGTGTCGATCGACGGCCGCACGCTCGGCGCGCGGCTGCCGACCGGCGACGGCCTCGAGCGCTACGAGCGCGCGACGGCCGCGCAGGCAGTCGCGTCCGGCGACCCCGGAGAGACGCGCGCCTGGCTCGTCGAGGACACGGACGGCCGCACGCGCGAGCTGCGCGTCACCTACGCGCCCGACGAGCGCCCGCGTGCCAAGTTCGGCACGCTTCCCGCCCTGCCCACCGAGCTCACGTGGCGGCACCTCGACGAGACCGAGCGCGAACGCTGGGGCGCCGGCGAGCACGAGATCGGGCTGATCTCCTTCAACATCTGGCTCATCCCGGTCATGAAGCCATTCGACCGCGCGATGGACACGCTTCGGTCGGCCGACGGCATCGTGATCGACCTTCGCGGCAACCCGGGCGGCATCGGCGCGATGTCCATGGGGATCGCCGGCCACTTCACCGCGCGGCCCGAGCAGCTCGGCGAGATGCGCACGCGCGACACGCGGCTCTCCTTCGTCACCAACCCGCGCCGCACGGATTCCGAGGGCCGGCCCGTCGAGCCCTACGCCGGGCCGCTCGCGATCCTGGTGGACGAGCGCAGCGCCAGCACCACCGAGATCTTCGCCGGCGGCCTGCAGCACCTGGGGCGCGCACGCATCTTCGGCGCGCGCACCGCGGGCGCGGCGCTTCCCGCGGCCATGACGCCGCTCCCGAACGGCGACGTGTTCCTGCACGCATTCGCCGACTACCGGCTGCCGGACGGCACGGCACTCGAGGCCTCCGGCGTGCGGCCCGACAACGACCACCCCTACGCCCGCGCCGACTACGCGCGCGAGGGCGACCCGGCGCTCGCCGAGGCGGTGCGGTGGATCGCCGCGCAGCGGCGCGCGCCGCGCAGCCACGACGTCCACCGCCACCCACACCCACAGGACCACCCATGACGCACCGCCCCACCATCGTCGCCACCTTCCTCGCCTCCTCGCTCGCCGTCGTCGCCGCGCACGCCCAGGCACCCGCTGCCCCGGCGAAGCCCGCGGCGCCGCCCGCGTCCACGCCGGCCCCGGCGGCACCCGCCGCTCCGGCCGTGCCGCCGGCACCCGCCGCCCCCGCCGGCCCGCGCAAGCTCGCGCACGAAGGCGAACTTCCCGCCGCGAAGGCGGTGTTCGCGAAGCACCTCGCGGCCATCGGCGGTGAGGAGGCGTGGGCCGCGAAGACCGGAATGGTCTCCGCGGGCTCGATGGAGATCCCCGCCGCCGGCCTGAAGGGCACGATGAAGATGTCGGCGATGGTGCCGGCGAAGGTGCTCGTCGAGATCGAGCTGCCCGGCATGGGCAAGACGGCCTCGGGCTTCGACGGCACGACCGGCTGGACGTCCGACCCGATGCGCGGCCCGTCGATCATGGATGCCGAGCAGGTCGCGCAGCTCAAGCGCGACGGCAACTTCCGCCGCGACCTCGAGCTCGCCCGCGACCCCGGCACCGCCGAGACGCTCGGGCTCTTCGAGTTCGAGGGCACGCCCTGCTGGCAGGTGCGCACGCCCTGGGCCAACGGCACCGATGCCATGAACTACTACGAGAAGGAGTCCGGGCTGCTGAAGGGCATGTCGATGACGGCCGCCACGCCGATGGGCGACCTGCCGGTGACCATCGTGACGAACGACTACAAGGACTTCGGCGGCGTCAAGGTGGCCGCGCGCACCGTCACCAAGGTGATGGGGCAGCAGCAGGTGATGGCCATCGACACGGTCGAGTGGAACGCCGCCACGGACCAGGGCTTCGAGCTGCCCGCCGAGATCAAGGCCCTGCGCGATGCGCCGAAGCCGGCCGGCGCGCCCGCGGCACCTGCCCCGCCCGCCGCCCCCGCCGCCCCGAAGGCACCCGCAGGCACCAAGTGAGCCGGCCCGCGATCGAGCTTCGCGGGGTCGTCAAGCGATTCGGCGCGGTCACCGCCGTCGGCGGCATCGACCTCGCCGTGCCGCGCGGCTCGCTCACGGGATTCATCGGCCCCAACGGCGCCGGCAAGAGCACCACGATCCGGATGATCATGTCGATCATCCACCCCGACGCCGGCAGCGTCGAGGTGCTCGGCGCCACCGCGCTCGATGCCAAGGACCGGATCGGCTACCTGCCGGAGGAGCGCGGGCTCTACCGCAAGATGCGGGTCACCGAGTTCCTCCGCTACATGGCCACGCTCAAGGGCGTGCCATCGGCGGAGGCGGGGAGCCGCATCGGCGCGTGGCTCGAGCGCGTCCAGCTGCCGGAGGCCGCGAGGCGCCGCTGCCAGGAGCTCTCCAAGGGCCAGCAGCAGAAGATCCAGTTCATCGCGAGCGTGATCCACGAGCCCGACCTGGTGATCCTCGACGAGCCCTTCAGCGGGCTCGACCCCGTGAACGCGCGGCTCCTCAACGGCCTGATCCGCGAGCTGCACGCCTCGGGGCGCACGATCATCTTCTCGACCCACGTGATGCACCAGGCGGAGCAGCTCTGCGACCGCATCGTGCTCATCAACCGGGGCGCCAAGATCCTCGATGCGTCGATGCCCGAGATCCGCGCGCGCTTCGACCCGCGCACGGTGGTGGTCGAGCCCGTGGACCAGGACCCCGCGTCCGCGGCCGAGCTCGGCGCGATCGCCGGCGTCGAGCGGTCGGCGTGGCTCCCCGAGCGGCGCGCGGCGGAGCTGTCCGTCGTGCGGGGCGCGGATCCGCAGGCGGTGATGCGCGCGGCGATGGACCGGGTGGCGGTGCGCTCGGCCGAGCTGCGGCGCACCACGCTCGACGACGTCTTCGTGGAGCTGGTCGGCGCCCCGGCGCCCTCGAGCGAGGAGAGCGGCAATGGCTGAGCGGGGCGCGATGCGCAAGGTGCTCTCGGTGGCGGTGCGCGAGTTCCGCGCGACGGTGCTCACCAAGGGGTTCGTCCTCGGCGTGGTGCTCGCGCCCGTGATCGGCGGCGCGGCGATGTTGATCGTCGCATGGGCCGCGAAGCAGCAGGCGGCCCCGGTGAGCGGCACGCTCGCGATCATCGACCCGACGGGCGCCGTGCCGCCGCTCGTGGCCGACGAGCTCTCGGCCCGGCGCATGCGCGAGGAGGCCGAACGCGCCTCGGCGGCCGCCGCCGCGGCGCTGCCCCCCGCCGCCCAGGGCCAGGCCAAGGCCGCCATGGCCACCGCCGTCGCGACCGCCGTGCCGGCGGTCGACATCCGGGTCGAGGCGGTCGCCGACCGGTCGCGCGAAGGTGCGCTGCGCGCCCAGGTGTCGGACGGTTCGCTGCTCGGGCTTGCGATCATCGGCGAGGACGTGCTCCGGCCCCGCCCGGCCGACGCCGCCGCGGCCCCGACCTTCACGCTCATCGTGCCGCCGTCGAGCGCACCGCGGGTCACCTCGCTCCTCGACCGGTCCGTCGCGCAGGCGATCGTGCGCGCGCGCGTCGCCGGCGCCGGCCAGGACTGGGCGGCGCTCGACGCCCTGATGGAAGAGCCCGAGGCCTCGGTGCGCCGCCTCGCCGAAGACGGCACCGAGGCATCGGAGAGCATCGCGGCCCGGTTCCTGCTGCCCTTCGGGTTCATGATGCTCATCTGGATCGCCACGTTCTCGAGCGGCCAGTACCTGCTCACCGCCACCATCGAGGAGAAGTCGAACAAGGTGATGGAGGTGATCCTGAGCGCGGTGAGCCCCATGCAGCTCCTCGCGGGGAAGATCCTCGGCTACGCCATGGTCACGCTGCTCATCGTCGGCGTGTACGGCAGCATCGGGTTCGCGGGGCTGGCGGTCGCGGCCATGGCCGACCTGGTCTCGCCGTGGACGCTCGCGCTCCTGGCCGTCTACCTGGTGATGGCCTATGGGTTCGTGGCCACCATGATGGCCGGCGCCGGGAGCGCCGTCGCCGACCTGCAGGAGGCGCAGGGCCTGCTGACGCCGGTGATGCTCCTGATGATGCTGCCGCTGCTCCTGCTGATGCCGGTGACGGACAATCCCAACGGCTGGCTTGCCACCGCCGCGAGCTTCGTCCCGCCCGCGATCCCGTTCATCATGGCGCTGCGCCTCGCGGCCTCGGGCGACCCGATCCCGGCCTGGCAGGTCGCGGCCTCCATCGTGTGGGGCTTCGCGTGGGTGGGCGTCTTCCTGTGGGCCGGCGCGAAGGTCTTCCGCGTCGGCATCCTGATGCAGGGCAAGCCGCCGACGCCGCGCGAGCTGTGGCGGTGGATCCGCATGGCGTGAGCACGCCGCGCATGCGCGGCCGATGCGCCTAGAGTGAGCCCGTGGGCGCGGACGTCATCCTCACCGTCGTGGTGCTGGCGCTGGTGGCGCTGGTGTGCGCGGCCGGCATCGGCGTCACGTGGTGGGCGCTCTTCGGGGACAAGGCGCGCGGAAGGCGCCGCTGCCCGCGCTGCTGGCACGACCTCTCCGGAACGCCCGGACGCACCTGCGGCGAGTGCGGCTTCGAGGCGCACGACGAGCCAGAGCTCTTCGCCACGCGCCGGCGCTGGCCGATCGCGGTGTCGAGCGTCGCCTTCATCCTGGCGGTCGCCGGCTGGGTGCGGCTCACGGTGCTCGACGGCCGCTGGTCGTCGTACGTGCCGGACGCCGCGCTCGGCGTCATCGTCTCGGTGACGCCAGGCGAATCGCTCCCGGCATGGGTGCTCCAGGAAGTCGCGGGCCGCGCGGCGATCGGGACGCTCGGCGCCGAGCGCACGGCCTCCATGCTGGAGTCGCTCGCCGGCACCGGCGCGCCGGTTCCCGCCACCGACCCGCGCGCACGCACGATCTCGGCGCTTGCCGGCTGCGATCCGGCCGAGTTCGCGGTCACCGCCGACGACCCCCAGTCGGTGGCCGCGGCGCGCACCGAGGCACGGCGCGCCTTCGACGACCGGCGCGCGCGGGCGCTGGCCGCGATGCCGACGTGGCTCGAGGTGCGCACGCCCGCCGCGTGGCCGCGCGGCGAGCCCGTGTCCGCGTCGGCGTGGATCTGGGCCCCGGGCCGGGGCGCGGAGTGGCGGGTGCGCGTCTCGGGCGGCGACGGCACGTGGCTCGCCGGCCAGTCCGCGCGCTGGAGCGACTGGGTCGACCGCGCGTTCCTCCTCACGCTGCCGCCGCCGGGCGCGGACGGCCGCCTCGCCGCGCGCATCGAGGTCGAGACGCGCCACTCCGACGAGGCAGGCGCGTTCGGCCCATGGCGCGCCGACGGCGCAGTCGAGGTGGTGCGCACGCTCGCGCCGCTCGATGCCGGTCGCCCGGTTCCCATCGACAGCGACGCGCTGCGCGAGCAGGCCGCGCGCGCCTTCGCGCTCCCGGTCACGGCGTGGGCCGACGACGAGCGGCCGGTCACCTTCGCCTTCGACCCACGCATCGCCGACGACGCCGAGTCGAAGGACGGTCCGCTCCTCATGGGCGTCGCGGTCGAGCTCCTCGAGGGCGACGTGGTGCGGCGACGCGTCGAGTTCTGGTGGAGCGGCGACCGCCGCACGGTCGGCTCCGAGATCGTGCTCGAGGACCTGCCGGCGCTGCGGCGGGTGCGCGACCGGCTGCGCGCGGCCGCCGCCGCACACGACGCGCCCGCGGGCACCCCGCACCCGGCCGATGACGACGCCGTGCGCCCGCTCGAGGGCTGGACGCTGCGCACCACCGGCCTGCGCGAGGTGGCGATGCGGAACCCCGGCACCTGGACCGCCTACCCCGGGGCCCGCTACTGGTCCGGACGGGTCGAAGCCCCGGCGGAAGGCGGATTCCGGGAAGAAAGGCCCCCCCTGCGGCGCAGCTGGCGCATGGCCCCGGGGGATTCCGCCCCCCGGCCGTGAGCCGGATCGGCCCCCGATTGCGCCTGATGGAGTGGCCGACGAGCAGTTCGCCGGCCTTCCCTTCCCGGACGCCCGGCCCCCTTCCCGGTCCGTCCTGACTCCCCCGCCGATGCTCTCCCTGCATCCACGCCTGTCGGCATCCCCGACCTTCGCCTGTGCGCGCCTGCGCTACGGTCCCTCCGCCGAGTGCGACCATGAGTGGTTCCGCCCCGACGCGGACCGCGCGGGTGGGTTCGACGTGCGAGATGCGCACATGCTCGTCCTCGAGGACGAGTGCACCGCTGCCACGGTGGGCGAGTCCGTCGAGGTCGAGCTGGTGATCGAGCCGGGCGCCGGGGGCGGCACGGTGGAGCTGGCGCACGTCCTGGCACCCGGCAGCTTCGTGCACGCGAGCGACTCGCTCGACCTGCCGATCGCCGACCGCGAGGGCCCGAGCGGCCCGCGGCGCATGCGGCTGCGGCTTGGCAACGAGCCGATGCGGATCAACGCACGGCTCGCGGGCGGCGCGCGGCTCACGGTGCGGCTCACGGCCTGAGCGGCCGGGAAGCGCAACCATCGACCAACTCGGTGTCGGTGAGGCGCGCAAGGCGCGCAAGGCGCGGCACGCTCAGTGCGGCGCGATCGCGCCGGCCACGGCGCGCAGCTCGGCGGCCATGTCATCGGCGGACGCGTGGCGGTCGGCCGGGTCCTTCGCGAGCGCGCGCGCGAAGAACGCGCACGCGGCATGGCCCGCGGGCACGGCGCCGGCCTCGTCGATTCCCAGGGCAGGCGCCGCGACGATCGCGCGCAGCACCTCGGCCGACGTCAGGCCGTCGACGTCGTACGGCATCCGGCCGGCGAGCAGCTCGTAGGCCACCACCGCCAGCTGGTAGAGGTCGGAGCGGCGGTCGGCGCGGCGCGCGTGGCCGCCGGCCTGCTCCGGGCTCAGGTAGGCCAGCGTGCCGACGATCTGCCCGGTGACGGTGTTGCCGTCGCCCGAGCGCATCTCGCCGTGCGAGACGCGGGCGGCGCCGAAGTCGATGAGCTTCGGCATGCCATCGCGGCCGACCAGGATGTTTGCTGGCTTCACGTCGCGGTGCACGATGCCGCGCGCATGCACGACGCCGAGCGCCTCGGCCACGTGCGCGAGCATGAGGAGGCGGTCGGGCGCCGACACCCGGGCGCCGCGGCAGTGCCGACGGATGTCTGTGCCGGCCACGTAGTCCATCACCAGGTACGAGGTGCCGCCTTCGGACGTGCCCGCGGCCCGCAGGCCGACGAGCGCAGGGTGGCTGAGCGAAGAGAGGAGCCGCCACTCGCGGCGGAACCGCGCCACGGCGGAGCGGCCCGCGGTCGCTCCGTCGAGGACCTTGACCGCGACCTGGTCGCCGGAGGAGCGCTCGCGGCAGAGGAGCACCAGGCCCGACCCGCCGCGGCCCAGCTCGCGCACCACGTCGTAGCCGGCGGGAAGCGTCGGTGCGCGCTGCACCGGGACGTCGGCGGACTCGCCGGCATCCCAGGCCAGTTCGCCCGCGCCTTCGTCGGCGGCAAGCAGCTGCATCACGAAGGCGCGCAGCGCCTCGTCGTCGCCGCAGGAATCGGCCACGAACGCGCGGCGTTCCCCGGCGGGAAAGTCGCAGGCGCAGGTGAAGATCGCGCGGGCACGGCGCAGGCGCACCGACGCCGCGTCCGACGCGCTTGCCGCGGGAACTGCCGGCCGGTCGGAACTGCGGGGCGTCTCGTCGCGCATCTCTGGTCTTCGGTTCCGCGGCGGCCGGTCAGCCGGCCGTCGTCAGGGCTCCCGCGCCGAGGCGCTCGTCGGTCTCGTCGAGGTCGGCCAGCTCCATGCCCAGCTTCTGGGCGAGGAACGCGCGGCCGAACCGCCAGTCGCGGTTCACGGTCGGGCGCGACACGCCGAGCGCGTCGCCGATCTCCGGGTTGGTCATGCCTCCGAACACCTTGCACTCCAGGACGCGCGCGGCGCGTTCGTCGACGGAGGCGAGCTCGACGAGGGCCTCGTCGATGGCGATGATGTCCTCGGGGCGCAGGCGCTCGTCCGGGATGAAGGCGAGCGCACCGTCGCCGGTGCGGCGCGCGGCACCGCGCTTCGTGGCGGCGCGCGACCGCGCATGGTCGACGAGCACGCAGCGCATCGCATGCGACGCGACCGCGAGCAGGTTGGCCGACGAGGCGAATTCCGACGGGTCACGGTGCGCCAGGCGCAGGAACGCCTCGCTCACCACGGCGGTCGGCTGCAGCGTGTGGCTGGCGCGCTCCTGGCGCATCAGGGTCGATGCCATCGAGCGAAGCTGGGGGTAGATCTCCCCGAAGCCGTCGGCAATGGAACGGATCCCCGAGGCAGGCCGAGATGCGGCACCGCCAAATCCTTCCTCTTCCTCTCTCTCGATTGAACAACTCACGACTTCCCTCCTGATTGGACCCGAACATAACCCCGATCCGGGGCGAGTCAAACGAATCCCGGGGAATGTCGGCCGTCCCTAAGTCACGTTCCGACAGCGATCAACGCGCTGGGTCCTCGAATCCGCGCACAACGTCCCACGCAAGTACGCCCCGCGCCACGGGTTAGGAACCTCGGCATTATCAGTGACCACACACCGAGCAGGGGTAGGATTTCCCCCATGCATGCCGCACTGTGGGCCCCATGGAGGATGGCGTACCTGCGGGACCTCGAGGCCAAGGCCGCCGAGGCCGGGGCCGCGGCGCCGACCGCGCTGCCGAACTTCCTGGCCGCCTACTGGGCCAGGCCCGACCTCGACGAGTCGCAGCACGTGATTCACCGCGACGAACGGGGGATGGTGCTGCTCAACCGATACCCCTACTCCAACGGCCACCTGCTCGTGGCGCTCGGGGAGCCGCAGCCCTCGATCGACCGCTACGTGCCGGCCGACCGCGCGCACTTCTGGCGCCTCATGGAACTGGCGATGGACCTCTGCCAGCATGCCCTGCGGCCGCAGGGGATGAATGCGGGAATCAACCTCGGTGCCGCCGGCGGCGCAGGCCTTCCGGAGCACCTGCACGGCCACGTGGTGCCGCGCTGGTCCGGCGACACCAACTTCATGAGCGTGATCGGCGAGGTGCGGACCGTCCCGGATTCGCTTGATCGGACCTTCACGCTCTACATGTCGCAACTTCCGGCATCGCGTGCTCGCCTCGGGCTGGCGCGGGGCTAGACTGAATCCGGAATCGACGGGGTCCGACCCCCTCGGGAGCAGGTTCGGCGCCTATGTGCTCGAACCGATGCGAACCCCAAGGGATCGCCCCTCAATGCTGCGACGATGGCCATGCCTCCTCTGAGTGGAAGGCCGGGATCGACGGCAGGCGAACCCACCTACGCTTGGGGTTCGAGCTTCGCGCTGGCCGGCCCCCGGCGGGGTCGGGCACCGTCGATTCCCTTTCCCCCGCCCGCTTCGCAAGGCCGCGATTGAGGCACGTCGCACATCCCCGCACGCTGGTCGACCTGGTGTCGGGCTGGCTGCGGGGCTTCCATCCCCGCAGCATCCCGCCGATGCAGCGCGCCACCTACGCGCGCGAGCTGGTGTCGTGGGCGTTCCTGCCCATCATGCTCGGCGCGATCGAGGGCGGCACGATGTCGGTGCTGGTCAAGAAGGCGTGGAGCGGCGTGGGCGGGATCGACCCGGCGGCGCTCGACCTGGCGGTGGCGTTCGTGAGCGCCGCGCCGAACTTCGCCAACCTCACCAGCTTCATCTGGGCGCGCCTCAGCCAGGGCCGCGACAAGGTGCGGTTCATCTCGGGGATCCAGGTGGCCACGTGCGCCTGCGTGGCGCTGGTCGCGGCGATGCCCGTGAACGCGTGGGGGCTCGCCGGAACGTGCCTCCTGGTGCTGGCCGCACGCACCACCTGGACGGGAGTCATCACCGTGCGCGCCGCGATCTGGCGCCAGAACTACCCAAAGGACAACCGCGCCAGCATCGCCGGCAAGATGGCCACGGTGCAGTCCCTGATGCTGGCGGCCGCGGGCTGGGTGGTCGGTGCGTCGATGGACCTGTCGCCGTGGAGCTTCCACGTGGTGTTCCCGGTGCTGGCGGCGATCGGCCTCTACGGCAACTCCGTCTTCCGCGGCGTGAAGCTGCGCGGCGCGGGCAGGCTGGCCCGCAGCGAGGTGGCCGAGGGCGGGCGCACGCGGCTCTCGCCGAACCCCGCGCGCAACGCCGCGATCGCCGCCGATGCCCTGCGCACCAACTGGCGCGTCCTGGTCGACGACGCCGAGTACCGCCGCTTCATGACGTGGATGTTCGTGCTGGGCCTCGGGAACCTGATGATCGGCGCGCCGCAGGCCATCTTCCTGGAGGACCGCCTGCAGGCCACGTACCTCGAGGGCATCCTCGCCACCACGGTCATCCCGCTGCTGGTGATGCCGGTGGCCATCCCGATGTGGGCGAGGCTCCTCGACCGCTCGCACATCGTGCGCTTCCGCGCCGTGCACGGCTGGAGCTTCGTCGCGGCCACGGGCATGATGTGGGTCGCCGCCGAGGCGAGCCAGCTCTGGCTCTTCTACGTCGCCGGCGCGATGATGGGCGTGGGCTTCGCGGGCGGCTCGATCGCCTGGAACCTGGGGCACCAGGACTTCGCGCCCCCCGAGCGCGACGCGCTCTACATGAGCGTGCACGTCACGCTGAACGGCATCCGCGGGGCGATCGCGCCGTTCCTCGCCGTCGGCCTCTACGCGTGGCTTGCCGTGCGCGGCGCGGAGCCGCTCACCTTCGCCGTGTGCTTCGCCGTCAACGCCGCCGGCGCCGCCGGCTTCGTCTGGCAGTGGCGCGCGCTGCGCGGCCGAGTCGCAGGCGTGCACCGCACCGCCAAGAAGGGCGCGTCGATCGACGAGGCGGAGCCGCTGGGGCAGATCCGGGCGTCGGCCGGGAGAGGGGACTGAGCCATTATCGGAGCGCCGGATCGCGCCGCGACCGCGCCGGCGGGCCGTCGCGCGGATTGATGTACCCTGCGCCGTTCTGCCCCCGGCGCCGTGCCGGGGCACCCCGCCCCGCCGCATGGCGACGCGCGTCGCCTCGGCCAACCACGCACCCCTACGAGACAACATGGTCGACTACAACCTGATCGAGGACATTGGCCTCGACGCCGCCGAGCTTGAGATGATGCTTTCCGGGATCGCCACCGAGACGGCGATCGCAGGATCCGAACCCAAGGCAACCGAGACCGGGAGCATCCTGAAGGGCCGCGTGGTCGGCATGTCGGGCGACTTCGTCATCGTCGACGTCGGCCTGAAGAGCGAGGGCCAGGTCGACAAGGCCGAGTTCGAGGACACGGGCGTCGCCGTCGGCGACGAGGTCGAGGTCCTCCTCGAGCAGATGGAGGACGCCGAGGGCGCCGTGGTGCTCTCCAAGCGCAAGGCCGACCGCATCCGCGGCTGGGAGCAGATCCTGGTCACGCGCAAGGAAGGCGACGTCGTCGAGGGCAAGGTGGTGCGCAAGATCAAGGGCGGCCTGCTGGTGGACATCGGCGTGCCGGTGTTCCTGCCGGCCTCGCAGGTCGACGTGCGCCGCCCCGGCGACATCGGCGACTACGTGGGCCGCACGATCCGCGCGTCGATCCTCAAGATCGACGAGGAGCGCAAGAACATCGTCATCAGCCGCCGAAAGCTCATCGAGGAGGAGCGCGAGGCCGCCAAGAGCAAGCTGCTCGGCCAGGTGAAGGAAGGCGACATCGTCCGCGGCACGGTGACCAACATCGCCGACTTCGGCGCGTTCATCGACCTCGGCGGCCTCGACGGCCTGCTGCACATCACCGACATGAGCTGGGGCCGCGTGAACCACCCCAGCGAGGTGGTGAAGATCGGCGACGAGGTCGAGGTCAAGATCCTGAACATCGACCGCGAGCGCGAGAAGATCGCGCTGGGCCTGAAGCAGAAGGAGACCTCCCCCTGGGAGGAGATCGAGAAGAAGTACCCGGTCAACTCCCGCGTCAAGGGCAAGGTCGTCAGCCTCATGTCCTACGGCGCGTTCGTCGCGCTCGAGGAGGGCATCGAGGGCCTGGTGCACGTCAGCGAGATGAGCTGGACGCGCCGCGTCAACCACCCGAGCGAGCTGGTCGAGGTCGGCCAGGAGGTCGACGTGGTGGTGCTCGAGATCAACAAGGAGAAGCTCGAGATCTCGCTGGGCATGAAGCAGACCGAGGTCAACCCGTGGGAGCTCGTCGCCGAGAAGTACCCGCGCGGCTCCGTCATCGAGGGCAAGGTCCGCAACCTGTCCAACTACGGCGCGTTCATCGAGATCGAGCCGGGCATCGACGGCCTGCTGCACGTCAGCGACATCAGCTGGACCAAGAAGGTCGCGCACCCGAACGAGCTCTACAAGAAGGGCGACTCGGTCAAGTGCGTCATCCTGGAGGTCGACCAGGAGAAGCAGCGCATCGGCCTGGGCGTCAAGCAGCTCACCGAGGATCCGTGGCTCGAGGCCATCCCGAGCGCCTACCGCCCGGGCATGATCGTCAAGGGCAAGGTCACCAAGATCGCCAACTTCGGCGTGTTCGTCGAGCTCGAGGACGGGCTCGAGGGCCTGCTGCACATCAGCGAGCTCAGCGACCAGAAGGTCGAGAACCCGCAGGACGTGGTCAAGCCCGGCCAGGAGGTCGAGGTCAAGATCCTGCGCGTCGACACCGACGACCGCAAGATCGGCCTCAGCCTCAAGCGCGCCCAGTGGGGCTCGACGGCCGACGAGGACGCCGGCGCCCGGCGCGCGCGCGAGACGGGTCCCCGCCCGACGCGCGGCGGCATGGACGAGCACGGCTCGCTCGGCACGAGCAAGATCAAGTTCTGACCTGAGCCCGCCCACTGCATGAGACTTCCCGCGGGCGCCCGGACTTCCGGGCGCCCGCGGTGCTTCATGGCGATCCGTGGAGCGTCACGCCCCGGAACGAACGAAGCGCGGCACTTCGGCCGCGCTTCGAGGGTGCGGCCGGGAGGCGGCCGCAGGTGGACGTGGGCGCCCGTGGCCCTCAGCAGAGGGCCATGAACGCGAATGCCGCCAGGATGGCGACGCGGCGAGTGGTCTCCTCGACCACGACGACGCTTGACGCTGCATGGGCAATGGCACGCATGACGAGTCCTTCCGTGTCTTGTGGATGTGCTTGCCGACCGAACACCGTGTGGCGCGGGGGTGCGGCCGAGGCCGCCACCCCCGCGCTACGCTTGCATCCTTCCCCGGACGCGCGGCGTGTCCACCCTCGTGATGACGCAAACCCCCATTTTCACGCAGGTTGCGTCCGTTATGCGGGCGTTCGTCGCGACCATGGCCATCGTGGCGGCGCCCGCGCTCGGCCAAGTGCCCGCCCCGCCATCGGCACCGGCCACCGCCGATGCGCCCACCCTGCCGGACGCCGCGGGCGCGGTCGAGGCCTTCTTCGCCGCGCGCGCATGGCTCGACGCCGGCGCAGCCGGCCGCGATCCGGCCACCCCGCCCGATGTCCACTCCGCCGCCGCCGTCCTGCGCGCCCGCGGGCGCATCGCCGGCCGTGGGCTCGACGCCGGGACGATCGACCGTGCCGGCACGCTCGCGCGTGCGCTGCGCGCGGCGCTCGAAGACGCGGTCGCGCGCGCCGACGGGGCCGCGGTCGACCCGCGCATGCTGACACTCGAGCTCGAGCTGGCCGGCCCGCGCGTGCCGCTCATCGGCCGCACGTTCCAGGAAGTGGGCGCGGCGGTCGAGCCGGGCGAATGCGGGCTGCAGATGACCGACGGCACGAAGACCGCGTCGCAGCCGGCATCGCACCTGCTCGCGCGCCGCATGGCCTCGCCCACCTCGCGCGCGATCCTTGCGATGGTCACGGAACTCGGGCTGCCGGCGCGCGACCTGCCCAACCTGCAGGCGCTCGGCGGCGCGACGGCGGTGTACGGCGCGTGGGGAATCCGCCTCGCGCAGCCGTCCCCGGGGGCCGCGCCAATGGTGCTTGCGCGGCTGGTGCCGCCCGCGGCGATGGAGCCGCTCTCGCGGCCCGCGGCGGCGGAACTCGCCTCGCGGATCGTGGCGCGCCTGGAGCGCGAGCTCGCCCCGCCGCCCGATGCCGCGTCGCTTCCCGAGGGCGCGGCCGACACGTTCCGCCGCACCGGGCTGCGCGGCACGTACCTCGTGCCGGCCGACCTCAACGAGCCGGTGGTGGCGCCCGCCGCCGACCAGGCGTTCGTCGCGTGGGCCCTGGCGCAGGTGGCGGGAACGCCCGGTTTCAACGGCGCGCTGCGCGACCGCGCGTCGGCGGCGGCGCGCCGCGTGCTCTCGGCGCTTGCGGAGGTCGATCCTTCCGAATCGCCCGCGGTCGACGACGTGAACGCCACGGCGCTCGCGGCGCTCGCGATCGATGCGCTCCGTGAGGCGCCCGGATCCGCGCCGGCCGACCCGGTGCCCGCACCGTTCCTCGCCGCGCTCGACGGCGCGCTGGCGAGACTCGCCACGCCCGCGTCGCTCGCATCGCTTCGGGCCCCGGAACGCGCGCACGTGCTGGCGGCGCTCGCCGCGCGGATCGCGGCCGGATCCGCCGTCGCCGGTCGCGCGGCAACCGCATCAGCCATCGACGCACTGTGGGCCGACACGCGTCCCGCGCAGATGGTGGCGATCGCGCCATGGCTCATGCTCGCCGACCGGTCGCTCGGCCGCGAGACACCGCCCGCCGCGGCACTCGATGCGGTCGATGCGGCACGCACCGTGGTGCTCGGCACCCAGGT
>VEQS01000044.1 GCA_018883105.1 Phycisphaerales bacterium | reverse complement strand
GGCGCGGCTCCTTGAAGGCACGCACCGCGGCCCAGTCGACCGGACCGCCTGCGCCGACCTTCGGCTCGCCGCGGCGCGGGGCGAGCGCCGAGCGCGGCAGCAGCCCGTCCTCGGCAAGCAGTTCGAGGCTGATGAAGAGCGGCTCGCCGGCGAAGCTCGAGGTGCTCGCGTACGGCGAGTCGCCGGGGCCGACGGGACCGACCGGGAGCATCTGCCAGATGGTCTGCCCCGCCGCGGCACACCAGTCGGCGAAGGCGTGCGCCGCAGGCCCGAGGTCGCCGATCCCGTGGGCCGAGGGCAGCGACGACACGTGAAGCAGCGTGCCTGCACGGCGGCGCTCGAAGATGGCAGGAGCCTGCGGGGCGCGACGGGCGGCGGGCGGCATCACTTCGCCTTCCACACCCTGCCGGAGAGCGCGGGAATCGTGGCACGCGCCGGGCCGCCCGCCGGCACGCCGGCGACGGGGAGCAGGTCTTCCCACTCGCCCGAGGCCGGCAGCTCCACCTCGGCGTCCTGCATCGAGGCGTTCAGCGCCACCAGGACGCGCTCGCTCCCGAGCATGCGCTCGAACGCCCACACGTCGCGGCCATCGTCGACGTGCACGGTGCGGAAGTCGCCGCGGCGGAGCGCCGGCTGCGCGTTGCGCAGGGACAGGATGCGGCGATACCAGTCGCGCATCGACGCGTCGGGCACGGCATCCGGGTCCGCGGCCGGCGGCAGGTCGTCCCACAGCATGGGGCGGCGGTTGTTCGGGTCGTTCGAACCCCACATCCCCACCTCGTCGCCGTAATAGACCATCGGCGCGCCGACGTACATGGCCTGCAGCAGGGCCAGCAGCCGCTGGCGCGCGTAGTCCCCGGGGCGCGGCTTGCCCGCGTCGTACGGATTCCCCTCCTGCTCGCGGTTGAGGTGGTTGTAGGTGCGGTCGGGGTTGCGCGCCATGCTCGCCACGCGGTCGGTGTCGTGGCTGTCGAGCAGGTTCATCATCGCGTAGGTGCACTCCGACGGGTACGCCAGCCGAAGCTCGGCGAGGCGGCGGTCGAGCTCCGACGCGGTGATCTTGCTGGTGCGGTCGATCGCCCACGCGACGGCGGCCTTCGCGAACTCGTAGTTCATCACCGCGTCGAAGGCGCGGCCGTCGAGCCACTGGTCGGCACGCTCCCAGATCTCGCCAACGATGTAGGCGTCTGGGTTGATCGCGCGCACCTCGCGGCACCATTCGTGCCAGAACGGCAGCGGCACCTCGTTCGGGACGTCCAGCCGCCAGCCATCGACGCCGTCGGACGGGTCGCCGTCGCCGTCGGGGTCCATCCACCTCCGCGTGACGTCCATCACGTGCTTGCGTACCGCCGCGCTCGCCAGCCCGTGCTCGGGGTCCTTGCGGAACACCGGCAGCTCGCTGAAGCCCCACCACGCCTCGTACTTGAACGGGTCCCACGAGCTGATGTCGAACCAGTCCGCGAAGCGGCTGTCCTTGCCCTTCGCACGCACGTCCTGGAAGGCCGGGTGCCCGGTGCCGCAGTGGTTGAACACGCCGTCGACCACGACGCGGAAGCCCATGCGCTTGGCCTCGCGCAGGAAGTCGACGAAGCGCCGGTCGGTCGGGGTGAAGGTCCACGTGGCCGGGTCGAGCAGGTCTTCCTTGGCCGCCGCAGGCGCGTAGTCGCCGCGCGTGCCGAAGTGCTCGTCGACGTGCAGGTAGTTCGTGGTGTTGTACTTGTGCGGCGTCGTCGCCTGGAACATGGGCATCAGGTACAGGGCGTTCACGCCGAGCGACTTGAGGTACGGCAGGCGCTCCTGCAGGCCCTGCAGGTCGCCGCCGGCGAAGCGGCCGAAGACGAAGTGGCGGTAGAAAGTCTGGCCGTCCTTGCCCTCGTCGCCGAACGGCGTGTACCAGTCGTGGCCCCATGGGATGGTGTGCGCCGGGTCGTTTCCGGGGTCGCCGTTTCGGAAGCGGTCGACCATCACCTGGTACCAGACCGCGTCCTTCGCCCAGTCGGGCGTGCGGAAGCCGGTCGAGCCGGGGGCGAGCGTGTACGTCTGCGGGTCGCGTTGCATCGAAGGTCCGTCCTGGAAGAGGAAGGTGTAGCGCACCGACGCCCCCGGCGGAAGTGCCGGGGATTCCCACACGTCGAACGGGCCATCGCGGCCGACACGGCGCATCGCGAGCTCCACGGCCGCAGCGTCGCCGGCACGCACCCACGCGCGCACCGACTCGACGTCGCCGGCCAGCGTCCGGGTGCGAACGCGCCACGTGCCGTCGCGCGCCATCCAGCGGTCGCGCGCGGCCCCGGGCTCGTGGACGATGCCGGCACCGTCGACGGAGCCGTCGCCGAGGCGCGCGCCCGACGCGGAGAGCGCCGCGCGCGCGCCGAGACGCAGGACGGAGTTGAAGCCGCCATTGCCGTCGTCGGCGCGCTCGGGGTTCGCCGGGTCGGCGATCCAGCGCCCGTCGCCGAGGATGAACTTGTAGGGCTGCACGCCCGGAGGAACGTCGCAGGTCGCCGCGAACCCGCCGCGGCCGTCGGGCTGCATCTCGATGGCCTGGCCCTGCCAGCCGGTGAAGGCGCCGGCGACGCGCGCGCGCGCGGCACCGGCGGCATCGGCGGCGGACAGCGACAGGCGCACGCGCCACCGGCCGTCGGGCTGCGGTGCGGCGCGCATCGCCTCGGGCAGCGGCGCCAGGCGGCGCGGGTCCGCGGGTCCGACCGCCGGCACCGCCGGGACGTCGCCGCCGGCGGCATCGCGCGCGGGCGGCGCGATCACCGCGCGCGCGGGCGGCGCGCTCTGCCACGCGAGCGCGGCCGTGGCAAGGGTCACTGTTATTCTTCGAAGCATGCCGCGTGCGGACCCCGAAGGGACAGCTCGGAGTCTAGGGGTGGGCCCGCCGCCGGGCCCGTGGCGCACCGTCGGGATCGCCGTGCGTTCGCTGCTGGGGTGCGCCGCGGCGGTGCTGGTGGCGTGGGCGTTCTGGCGGGTCGGGGCGCGGGAACTCGGGCGCCTGTTCGCGGCGGATCCGCGCACGGAGCTGGTGGTGCTGCACTGGTCGGGCGAGGGCGGCCCCGAGGAGGACGAGATCGTCGAGCGGTCGCTGCGCGACTTCGAGGCGGCGAACCCCGGCCTCCGCGTGACGCGCATCAACCCGGGCGATGCCGGCAGCTTCTACACCAAGCTGCAGACAATGATGGCCGCCGGCGAGCCGCCCGACGTGTTCTACGTCGGCAACGAGCGCATCCCGAGCTTCGCGAGCCTCGGGCTGCTGGAGCCGCTCGACCGGTTCGTCGAGGCCGATGCGGAGTCGGGTGCGCCGGGCACGCTGCGGCTTGGCGACTTCTGGCCGCAGGTCGTGGACGCGTTCCGATTCGACGGCAGCAACGCCGGGCGCGGAACCCTGTGGGGCATCCCCAAGGACTTCACGACCGTCGGATTCTACTGGAACAAGGACGTGTTCCGCCGTGCGGGGGTGCCCGCACCGAAGCCCGACTGGACGTGGGACGACTTCATCGAGACCGCTCGAGCGATCGGACGCGCGACCGGTCCCGACGGCGAGCGCTACGTCGGTGCCGAGTTCGTCACGTGGCCCGCCATGGTGCGTGCCTACCTCTTCACCGAGGGGTGCGATGCCGTGGGCCCCGGCGGATGGGACGACCTGCGGCTCTCCGGCCCGAAGGCCATGGCGGCGCTCGAGCGCCTGCGCGCCTGGCGCCATGACGAGGAGAACGCGCTCACGAGCGGCCGAAGCAAGCTCGCCACCGGCAGCGCGGTCTTCGCCACCGGGAAGGTCGGGATGGCCGGGCCGTTCGGGCGCTGGGTGGTGCCGGAGTACCGCCGCATCCGCGACTTCGACTGGGACTTCGCGCCCCTGCCCCGCGGCAGCGAGCGCGCCAACATCATCCTCACCGTGTCGTGGAGCATCTCGTCGCAGTCGGCACACAAGCCCGAGGCATGGAAGCTGGTGCGCTGGCTCACCAACGAGGAAGGCCAGAAGGCGCAGGCGCGGCTGGGGCTCGCCATCCCGTCGAACCGCAGGGCCGCGGAGAGCGACGCGTTCGTCGACGCCGCGAAGCCGGACAACGACCGCGGCTACCTCGACGCGGTGGCCGCCTCGCGCGTGATCGACTGGCCGGCGAACCCGAAGTTCGAGCAGCTCCTCGGCTCGAACCTCGACGAGGGGCTGAAGACCGGCAACAAGCCGCTCACGCAGGCCGTCGGCGACTTCGAGTCGCTGTGGAAGGCCGAGCGTGCGAGCCCGCTGGGGCGCGGCGGCTTCCCGCCGGTGCCGTGGGGCGCCATCATGGCCGTGGCGGCAGGCGTGGCGGCGTGCGGCGCGGCGTGGGTCGGGTGGGCGCGTCGCCGGCGCCCGCTGCCGCCGGGCGAGGCGCGCGAGGAACGCGTCGGCTACCTGATGGCGTCGCCGTGGCTCGTCGGGTTCGCGGTGTTCATGGCCTTCCCGGTGTTCCTGTCGCTCGTGCTGTCCTTCACCGGCTGGCGCGGGCTCTCGACCCTCGGGGAGGCGAGGTGGGTGGGCTGGGGCAACTACGCGCAGCTCCTCGCGGAGGACCCGCGCTTCTGGGCCAGCGTGCGCGTGACCCTCCACTACGTGCTCGTCGCGGTGCCGCTCGGCCAGGGGCTGGCGCTCGCCGCCGCGGTGCTGATGCACCGGAAGGTGCGTGGCATCCCGTTCTTCCGCGCGGCGTGGTACCTGCCAAGCGTCCTCGCGGGCGTCGGCGTGGCGGTGCTCTGGCGCTGGGTGTTCGACTCGGACGCCGGGCTCATGAACCAGCTGCTCGGCGCGGCGATCGGCGCGGCGGACTGGGCGCTGTCGCTCGCGGGAATCGGGCCCACCGGCCTCGCCCCGCCCCACTGGTTCGGCAGGGATGCCGCCACCTGGGGCGTGCCGGCGTTCGCCATCATGAACGCGTGGTTCGTCGGCGGCTCGATGATGATCTACCTCGCCGGCCTGCAGGGCATCCCCGACGAGCTCGGCGAGGCCGCGCAGGTGGACGGCATCGGGCGCGTGCGGCGGTTCACCTCGATCACGCTGCCCATGCTCGGGCCGGTGATCCTCTTCAACGTCCTGATGGCGGTGATCGGCAGCTTCCAGGTGTTCACGCAGGCCTTCATCATGACCGGCGGCGAGCCCGGGGATTCCACGCGCTTCTACGTCCTCTACCTCTTCAACCAGGGCTTCGAGTACTACGAGATGGGCTACGCGTCGGCGATGGCGTGGCTCCTGCTCCTCGCCGTGCTCGCCGTCACCGTGGCCATCCTGCGCTCGAGCGCGCGGCACGTCTACTACGAGGCACTCCGCAAGTGAACGGCGCGGCGCGCAGCATCCTCCGTTCGGCCGCCCTGTGGGCGGTGCTTGCCGCCGGCACGGCGGTGTTCCTCTACCCGCTGCTCTGGATGGTGGGCGTCAGCCTCAGCCCCGCGGACGCCGCGCAGGCAGCCACGGTCGAGGGCGGCTTCGCGTGGCCGGCGTCCCCGCAGTGGGAGAACTACCGCGAGGCCCTGGGACAGATCGGCTCAGGCAACGCCGGCGAGCCGATGCGCGGCTTCAAGGACGCGCTCGCCAACAGCGTGGTGATCGCGGTGCTGGTCACCCTCGGCACCGTGCTCAGCTCGAGCCTGGTGGCGCTCGCCTTCGCGCGCGTGCGCTTCCGCGGCAGCCGGCCGCTCTTCCTCGTGATGCTCGGGACCATGATGCTCCCGGGGCAGGTGACGATGATCCCGCTGTTCATCCTGTTCCGCAACCTCGGCTGGGTGGACACGATGCTGCCGCTCGTGGTGCCGGCGTTCTTCGGGAACGCCTACTTCGTCTTCATGTACCGGCAGTTCATCGCGCAGGTGCCGGAGGCGCTGCTCGAGGCGGCACGCCTCGACGGGCTGGGCTGGCTCGGCATCTGGTGGCGCATCATCCTCCCGCTCTGCCGACCGGTGACCGCGATCACCGTGGTCTTCACGTTCATCGGCTGCTGGAACGACTTCCTGGCGCCGGTCATCTACCTGCAGAGCGACGACCAGGCCACGCTGAGCGTCGCGCTCAACGGCTTCCGGAACCAGTACGGCGGCATCACCAAGGTGCACCTCCTGATGGCCGCCAGCATCACCACCATGGTGCCCTGCATCCTGCTCTTCCTGGCGGCCCAGCGCCAGTTCGTCGAGGGGCTGGGCAAGGGCGCGGTCAAGGGCTGAACCACCGCCGGCACGGCCGGCAAGGAACGAGATGGCATCGATCGAGCTCAGGCAGGTGTCGAAGACGTACCCCGGCGGCGTGCACGCGGTGCACGCCACCGACCTCTCTTTCCGCGATGGGGAGTTCGTCGTGCTGGTGGGGCCGTCCGGGTGCGGCAAGAGCACGCTGCTCAGGATGATCGCCGGGCTGGAGACGGTGACCGGCGGCACCGTCTCGGTCGGCGGGCGCGTGGTGAACGACGTGGCCCCGAAGGACCGCGACGTCGCGATGGTGTTCCAGAACTACGCGCTCTACCCGCACATGACGGTGCGGCGGAACATGGCGTTCGGCCTGCTGCGGCGGCGCCGTCACGCGGGCATGGCGGCGTGGCTGCTGCGGCACGCGGAGTGGGCGCGCGAGCGCGACGAGGTCGACCGGAAGGTCTCCGAGACCGCGCGCACGCTCGGGATCGACGCGCTCCTCGACCGGCTGCCGCGGGCACTGTCCGGCGGGCAGCGGCAGCGCGTGGCGCTGGGGCGCGCGCTGGTGCGCGACCCGCAGGTGTTCCTCTTCGACGAACCGCTCTCGAACCTCGATGCGCGCCTTCGCATCGAGACGCGGGCGGAGATCCGCGAGATGCACCGGCGTACGCGCGCCACCATGGTCTACGTGACCCACGACCAGGAGGAGGCGATGACGCTCGCCGACCGCATGGTGGTGATGCGCTCGGGCGTGGTGCACCAGGCGGGCACGCCCGAGGAGTGCTACGCGCGTCCGGCGGACCGATTCGTCGCCGGATTCGTGGGCATGCCGGTGATGAACTTCGTCGAGGGACGGGCGGAGGCGGGGGCGTTCGTCGGAAGCGGGTTGCGGCTCGGGCTGCCGGCGGGGCGTTGGCCGGCAGTTCCCGCGGGACCGCTCGCGCTCGGCATACGGCCGGACCGGATCGCGGTGGCGCCAGGCGCGCCAGCGGGTGGCGGTGCGCTGCCGGCGTCGGTGCGGGCCATCGAGCGACTTGGCGACCGGATGGACGTGGTGCTGGACGCGGGCGGCACGCGGCTCGTGGCGCGGATCGGCAACGACGACCGGCTGCGCGAAGGCGAAGCCGCTCACGTCACGGTCGACGTGGCTGCGGCGCACCTCTTCGCGCCGGGCGATGCCGGAGCGCGCGTCAGGGACACGGGCGATCGGTGAACCGGCGGGGCGGCACCCCGCCTGCGGTCACGGCGCCGGGCACGGACCCCAGGCGGCCAGCATGAGGCCCAGGTCGTTGCCGTCGACGAAGCCGTCCTGGTTGAAGTCGGCGGTACCGGGCCCGCCCCACTGGGCGAGCAGGATGCCGAGGTCGTTGCCGTCGACGAAGCCGTCGTCGGTGAGGTCGGTCGGGCAGCTGTCGGGGGGTGTGCCGCCACCGATGACGACGATGAACTGCTCGTCGACGATCGTGGAGAAGTTCACGTTGCGGGGCTCGCCCAGGTTCTGCGTATCGACCGGCAGGCCGCCGAGCACCTGGTTCGAGACGAACCCATGCCCGCCGCCGTTGATGAACGCGCAGACGCGCAGGTCGCCGTCCACGTAGCCGATCAGAGACAGCGGGATCTTGAATTCCGCGCCGGTGACGACGCCGGCGCCGGTGGAGGCGCCGCCCGGGCCGCCGCTCACGCCGGCCACGTTGACATTGTTGACGGTGTACTCGATGCCGTTCGCCGCGACGATCGGGATCGTGGGGCCCGTTCCGGGACCGGCGAAACCGCCGGTTCCCAGTCCCTCAGTCGGAAGGTCGGCGTAGTTCATGTACTGCACGAGCGCGGGCAGGCCGCCGATCGTGCCGACGCCGCAGCGGAAGCTGATGAAGTAGTCGGCGGCGAAGCCCTCGTCGAAGGTGAGGCCGTTGCCGGTGCCATCGTCGCCCATGCGATTGAGGCCGTTGAAGTCGACGTCGGCGTTGTCGCCGCGCAGGCGGTTCTGGCCGCCGGCCTTGGAGTCGATGAAGAGCTCAAGGCTGTTGTAGTTGCTCTCAAAGTTGCCGGCGATGGTCAGGTAGAGGAACCCATCCTTGACCACCGCGTAGGCGCCGTCGAGCTCGCTGCCGTTGCAATAGCCCGTCTGCCCCAGGTTCGCGTCGCCGAACTGCGTCTGGATGGTCTGCACCTCCTTGGCCGTTCCGTACAGCGCCTCGGCGGTGCCGTCGATGACGATGACGCCGGCGAAGGCGGCGGTGGCGGCGCTCAGCGCGGCGGTGGCGATCAAGGTGTGGTGACGCATTTCTTTGGATGCTCCGAGGATGCGGCGACAGACGCAGCGCAACCACCCCGACGGGTGAGCGCGTTTGTCCTCCGACTGTAGGCCAGCGCGGCGGAAAGTCCAAGGAAACCCGGCCCGGATTCGGGACCAGGGCTCCGAGGTTCGGCGCGTGCGAGGTTCCAGTAATCCACGACCGAGAATGACGCTGCACCTCTTATCCTGCCTTGGATGCCGCGGTACCGCCTCTTGGTCGCCTACGACGGCACCGATTTCCACGGCTGGCAGCGCCAGGAACCGCCCGGGGCGCCCCCGCTCCGGACGGTGCAGGGGGTTCTTGAGCTGGCCGTCGCCGAGGCGGTCGGGGCACCGGTCCAGGTGATGGGGGCGAGCCGGACCGATGCCGGTGTGCACGCGCTCGGGCAGGTGGCGGCCTTCACGGCGGAGACCCGGATTCCGCTGGAGCGGCTGGCGATGGCGATCACGGCGCGGCTGCCCGAGGACGTCTGCGTGCGCCGCGCGGAACGCATGCATGACGGGTTCGACCCGATCTCCGACTGCGTGAGCAAGTGCTACCGCTACACGATCGCCCACGGGGTTGAGGCACCGGACGCGGAGCTGCTGTTCGAGCGACGAACCACGTGGTGGACGCGGCAGCGACTTGACGTGGGTGCCATGCGACGCGCGGCCGGCGTGCTGGTGGGAACGCACGACTTCGCCGCCTTCGCGGCGGCCAACCACGGCCGTGAGCACACGGTGCGCACGGTGTTCGGGTGCACGGTCACGGAGCCGCGTGCGGGGCGACTGGTGGTGGAGGTCGCCGGAAGCGGCTTCCTCTACAACATGGTGCGCATCATCGCGGGGACGCTGGTCGATGCGGGGCGCGGGAAGCTGGATGGCGCGACGATCGCACGAGCGCTGTCCACCGGTGACCGTGCGCTGGCGGGCCCGACGCTGCCGCCGCACGGGCTGCGGCTCGAGTGGGCGCGGTACGGCACGGTGGGCGAAGCCGGGGCGATCGGATGATCGCGGCGTGCGTGCTGGCGGCGACGCTGGTGGCGCAGGTGCCGGCGGGCGCGGCGTCCCCTGCCCTCGTCGGCAGCGAGAACGCCGCGACCGACGCGATGGCCGCGCTGCGGCGCGAGATCGACTCGATCGGGCGCGAGGCGCCGTCGGTTGCCCGCGACGCGCGCATGGCGCTGCGGCGGATGGCCTTCGACCTGCTGTTCCATGGCAGCACCGACCTGGGCGCGCAATCGGGTCCGGTCGCGGGGCTGCGGCTGGCGGCACTGCGGTCCGAGGTCGATGCGCGCCTGTCGATGCCGCGGCGCGACGGGCTTGCACCGGCGGCGGTCGACGCACCGCTCGCACGCTTCGCAGCCGCGGCGGCTGCGATCGTGCCGGGGCCGACGCTGGACGGACCGTCACCCGAGGTCGTGGGCGCGATCGGGCACCTCGTGGGTGCACTCGCGCTCATGGAAGGCGATGCGACGCCGCCCGATCCGTGGCCGACGGCCGTGGCGCTCGGGCGCGTGGCGTCCGGAACGGCCGAGGATGCACGGCCGGGCGACGCCACCGCCCCGGACGCCGCGGCGGCACGTGCGCGCATCGCCGCGATCGACATCCGCACGCTGCGCGCCGACGCACGGTCGCTGGCGACGGACCTGGTGCGGTCGGCGGGTCGAGCACCGTCCGATGCCGAGGTCGCCGCGATCGACGCCGACCTGCGCCACCTGCAGGCGCTGCCCGCCTGGGTGGACGCGGCGGCGGCGGCGAAGGCATCGCTGCGCAGCCGCTTCGACGCGACGACGCGGGCGTGGGTCAAGTCCCTGCACGAACCGACGCGGCGCGCGACGGCGCGCGAGGCCATGGCGCGGTTCGAGTCCGAGCGTGCCGCGGTCGGCGAGTTCCCGCTCGAGGCGGCGCTTCGGCGTGGCGACCTCGTGGCGGGGAACGCGGCGGCGGGCCGGGCCGCGGACGTGCTGGCCGCCATCGACCGCGTGCGCGCGGCGTGGTTCGAGGGCTGGCTCGACGGGCGCGGCGATGCGGCGCGCACGGCGGCGGCGATGCGCCTCGTGCGCGCGCTCGCGGCGGTCGAGGCGGCGACGCCCGGCGCGACGACGCGTGCGACGCCTCAGGCAGCCGCCGATGGACACCCCGAGGCATGGGGCGGCTGGCCGTGGATCGGAGACGCCCCGCGGGTTCCAGAGAAGGGACTCGTGGCGCGCGCGGAACTGGCACTCGCCGCCGTGCTGGAGGGCGACGACGCGGCGGCCGATCGCCAGCTGGCGATGCTTGGCCTGGAGCTTCCGGCGGCCACGCTCGAGCGGATGCTGCGCGAACGCCTCGCGGCGTGGGCCCGGGGCCGTTCGGGCCTGGCGCACCGGCTGGCGGCGACGGTCGCGCCACCCGGGCCGGGCGCATGGCTCGGCGATCGCCGGGCGGAGCTGGGTGCCGTTGCGCGGCTGCTGGCAGAGGCATCGCGCGCCCGCGCGCGGGAAGACCTGCCGCTCCTCGAGGCTCTGCGCCGCGAGATCGCCGCGCGCGCCGCACCGATAGCCTCCGCACCATGAACATCCTCGTCGCAGGACCGCATCCGGACGACCAGGAGCTCGGCATGGGCGGCACGATCGCGCGCCTCTCGTCCGAGGGCCATCGCGTGCTGCTCCTCGACCTGACCGACGGTGAGCCGACGCCCTGCGGCGACCGCCCGACGCGCGCGCGGGAGGCCGCCGAGGCCGCGCGGATCCTCGGGGCGGAGCGCCGCACCCTCGACCTTCCGAACCGCGAGCTGGTGCACTCCATCGCGGCACGGCACGCGGTGGCAGGCGTGATCCGCGCGTTCCGGCCGGACGTGATGTTCGTCCCCTACCACGAGGACGCACACCCCGACCACGTGGCCGGGACGCGCATCGTCGAGGACGCGCGCTTCGACGCCAAGCTCACGAAGACCGACCTTCCCGGCGAGCCGTGGCACGCGAAGTGGCTGTTCCACTACTACGCCACGCACCTTCGGATCGTGCCGCAGCCGTCGTTCCTCGTGGACACCACGGGCTTCGCCGCGCGCAAGCGCGAGGCGGTGCTCGCCTACCGCAGCCAGTTCGTGGTCAACGAGCGCAACCGTCGCGTGGTCGAGTGGCTCGGCGCCGCCGGCACCTACTTCGGCAGCCGCATCGGCACCGAGACCGCGGAGCCGTTCTTCGCCCGCGAGCCGATCGGGCTCGCGGGCCTCGGCGGGATCGTGAAATAGGTGCCAGGAACGGGTGTCCCCATTTTCCTCCGGAAAATGGGGACACCCGTTCCTGGCACCTATTTCTTCCGCACGACGTCCACCAGGCTCTCGGCGACCCACAGGCGCTGGTCCTCGGTGAGCTCGCCGTAGATCGGGATCGCGATCACTTCCTGAGCCGCGCGCTCGGCATGCGGGAAGACGCCGGGCCGGTAGCCGAGGAACTTGAAGCACTCCTGCATGTGCAGGCACAGCGGGTAGTAGATCTCCGTGCCGATCTTGCGCCTGGCGAGCTCGTCGCGCACCGCGTCACGCATGCCGGCGGGCACCCGCACCACGTACTGGTTGTAGATGTGCCGGCCCTTCGCCGGGGCCTTGGGGAAGCGGATCGGCAGGCCGCCTTGGTCGACCGGCACCGAGCTGTCGGCGGCACCGTGCGCGCGGAAGAAGTCGTCGTACCAGCGCGCGTTGCGCTGGCGGGCCTCGCTCCAGCCGTCGAGGTGGCGGAGCTTGATGCTGAGCACGGCTGCCTGCAGCGCGTCGAGGCGCGAGTTCATGCCGATCTCGTGGTGGTAGTACTTGGGCTCCATCCCGTGGTTGCGGAGCCGCTTCATGCGCGCCGCGAGCGCGTCGGAGTTGGTGGCCATGATGCCGCCGTCGCCGAACCCGCCGAGGTTCTTCGAGGGGAAGAAGCTGTAGGTGCCGATGTCGCCGACGCTGCCGACGCGGCGTCCGTGGACGTCTTCCGTGCCGATCGCCTGCGCGCAGTCCTCGACCACCGTCAGGCCGCGTGCCTTGGCGATCGCCATGATCGCGTCGAGGTCGGCGGCCTGGCCGAAGAGGTGCACCGGCATCAGGCACTTGACCTTCTTGCAGCAGCCGAAGGCCTCCTCGACGGACTTCGGGCAGATGTTGTAGGTGACCGGGTCGATG
Organism: Phycisphaerales bacterium; assembly: GCA_018883105.1. Classification (GTDB taxonomy): domain Bacteria; phylum Planctomycetota; class Phycisphaerae; order Phycisphaerales; family SM1A02; genus UBA966. Next base: position 4,443 of record VEQS01000044.1, on the reverse strand, counting down.
TCGACGAACACGGGCCGCGCCCCGAGCCGGTGCACGCTGCCGGCCGTCGCGAAGAACGTGAACGTGGGCAGCACCACCTCGTCGCCGGGGCCGACGTCGAGCGCCTGCAGCGCGAGCAGGATGGCGTCCGAGCCGTTGGCGCAGCCGACCGAGTGCTTGGCATGGCAGTAGGCGGCCACCTCGCGCTCGAGATCGTCGATCTTCGGGCCGCCGATGAAGTACTGGCTGGCCATCACGTCGAGCACCACCGGCTCGACCTCGGCGCGGATGGTGGCGTACTGGGCCTTCAGGTCCAGGAGCGGGACGTTCACCTCACGGGCGGTCATCGTGGCCATTCGGAAATCATAGGGGAATCGGCACGCCGCCCGGCCACCGTGCACCATGCCGCCACATCGTGCTCAGCGCCCGGTGCTGCCGAAGCCGCCGTGGCCGCGCGCGGTGCCGTCGAGCTCGTCCACCTCGCGCACCGCGGCGCGCGCCACCGGCGCGATCACCATCTGCGCCACGCGCATCCCGTGCTCCACGGTGAACGGGGCGCGGCCGAGGTTGACGAGCGGCACCATCATCTCGCCGCGGTAGTCGCTGTCGACGGTGCCCGGGGCGTTGGGCATGCCGATCCCGTGCTTCGTGGCGAGCCCCGAGCGCGGCCGCACCTGCGCCTCGAAGCCGTGCGGGATCGCCATCGCGAACCCGCACGGCACCAGCGCGATGTCGCCGGGCGCCAGCGTCAGCGGCGCGCCGAGGCACGCGTGGAGGTCGAGGCCCGCCGCGTGCTCGCTTTGGTACGCGGGGACCTGTGCACCCGCGCGGAGGCGCTTGAAGCGGACGTCGACCGGGGTGCCTTGCATGCGGCGGAGGGTAGCGCGACGGCCGCGGCGAGGATCTCGTCGGCGTGCCCCTCGGGCTTCACCTTGTCGAAGCGCGCGGCCACCTTGCCGTCGGGACCGATCAGGTACGTGGTGCGCGCCACGCCCATGTACTTCTTCCCGTACATCGACTTCTCCTGCCACGTTCCGTAGGCGGCGCAGAGGCGCGGCGCCTTCCCGGCGGCGGGCACGTCCGCGAGCAGCGCGAACGGCAGCCTGAACTTGCGCGCGAACTTCGCGTGGCTCTCCGGGGAGTCCGGGCTCACGCCGAGCACCTCGATCCCCGCCTTGCGGAACTTCGCGAATCCGTCGCGGAACGAGCATGCCTCGACGGTGCAGCCGGGCGTGTCGTCCTTGGGATAGAAGTAGAGGACGAAGGCACGGCCCTTGAACTCGGCAAGCGTGCGGAGGGCGCCCGACTGGTCGGGCACGGAGAACGCGGGGGCCTTGCGGCCGGCGGGGATGGGGCCCTTCATCGGAGACAGTGTCCCCGAAAGTGTTCCGGGAGGAGTGGAAGCACTTTATCTGTCGTCTCGCCGGTACTCGAGGCTCGGGCGGCGGTGCGTGCGTCCCTCGAGCTCGGGCGTGCGCCAGCAGCCCACCCAGCGGTTGGGGCGCACCTCGACCAGGACGTGCTCGTCGCGGCCGGCGACCACGTCCGGGCGCGTGCCCGCGGGCATGTCTGGCCACCATGGCACCGCGCCCGGGATCCGGCGGAACTCCGCGGGGTCGTTGGTCACGTCGCGCACCGTGACCAGCCGGTGCTTCACGTCGCGCAGCATGGGGATCGACCGGAAGAGCCCGCGCGTGTACGGGTGCAGCGGCTCGTCGAAGAGCTCGAACACGTTCGCGTACTCCACCACGCGCCCCGCGTACATCACGCACACCACGTCGGCGTTCTCGGCCACCACGCCCAGGTTGTGGGTGATGAGCATGATGCCCATGTCGCGGGTCGACTGCAGCTCGCGCAGCAGCTCCAGGATCTGCGCCTGGATGGTGACGTCGAGCGCCGTGGTCGGCTCGTCGGCCAGCAGCACCTTCGGCCGGCACGCGAGCGCCATCGCGATCATCACGCGCTGGCGCATGCCGCCGGAGAACTGGTGCGGGTACATCGACAGCCGCTCCTCGGGCTTCTTGATGCCCACGTCCTTCATCGCCTGCACGGCGATCGAGCGCGCCTCCCCGACGCCCACCTTCTGGTGCAGCAGGATCGCCTCGAGCAGCTGGTCTCCGATCGTGTAGACCGGGTTCAGGCTGGTCATCGGCTCCTGGAAGATCATCGCGATCTTCCCGCCGCGGATCGAGAGCATGTCCTCCTCGCGCAGCGAGCAGATGTCACGGCCCTCGAAGAGGATGCTGCCACGGTCGAATCGGCCGGGCGGGCGCGGGATGAGCTGCATGGTGCTCATCGCAGTGACGCTCTTGCCGCACCCGGACTCGCCGACCACCGCGAGCGTCTGGCGCGGGAACAGCGTCATGTTCACGCCGTTCACCGCCTGGATGCGCGGTCCGCCGGCCGAGTTGTCGAAGCTGACGGCGAGGTCCGCGACCTCGAGGACGGGGCGTGACGCGGCTGGCGCGGCAGGTTCGCTCATCAATGGGCCGCCTTCCGGAGCTTGGGGTCGATCGCGTCGCGCATGGCCTCGCCGAGCAGGTTGTAGCTGAGCACCGAGAGGAAGATCGCCGCGCCGGGGAACACCGCGAGCCACCACACGAAGGTGCCGGTGGCGGCGGTGGCGCTGGAGAGGAGCTTGCCCCAGCTCGCCTGGCCGTCGGGGCCGAGCCCGAGGTAGCTGAGCGTCGCCTCCACGGTGATGGCCGCGGCGATCGCGAAGCTCGCGTCGACCAGCACCGGCGTCACGCCGTTGGGCAGCATGTGCCGGAACAGGATCTTCGAGACGGGCAGGCCGTTGGCGCGCGCCGCCTGCACGAAGTCCTGGCTACGCAGCTTCAGGAACTCCGCGCGCGTGAACCGGGCCGCGCCGGTCCAGCTGAAGCAGCCGATGATCGCCATCATCACGTAGGTGTCGCGCGGCAGCACGCCCGCCGCGACGATGAGCAGGAAGAGGAGCGGCACCGCCATGAAGATCTCGACCACCCGGAACAGGAGGAGGTCGACCTTGCCGCCGAAGTAGCCCATGCACGCGCCGATCGTCACGCCGATCACCACCGAGATGCCGGTCGAGACGATGCCGATCGAGATCGACAGCCGGCACGCCCACAGGAGCTGCGACATCACGTCGCCGCCCAGGGCGTCCGTGCCGAGCAGCACGCGCCGTTCCCCGAAGGCAGAGCCCTCGTAGGAGGACAGCTTCGGCCAGTCGGCAAGGCGCGTGCCCGGCGGCACCGCCACCATGTCGCTGCGCGAGTACTGCGGCGACCAAGGAACCGGGGCCCAGGTCACGTCGCGGATCGCGCCGCTCTGCTCGTCCTCGACGTACTGCTCGAAGTTGACGAGCGTCGCCCCGCCCGCGAAGGCGCACGCCAGCACCGCCGTCGCCGCGACGAGCGCCGCCGCCGCCCCGCGCACCGCCCGGCCGTCCACGGTCGGCACCAGGAACGCCAGCACGCTCACCGGGAGCGCCACCGCCGCCGCGATGGCGACCGGGCCCCACTCTCCGCGCGCGAACGCCTTCACGGCATCCGCCCGCGCGGCGCCCGTCGCCCATCCCTCGGCCCACGAGGAAAGGAGCACGATCAGCCCCGCCTGGATCGCCGCGGTCACCAGGATCCCCAGGCGCTGCGAGCGCCGCAGCGCGCGCGGCCCCGCGAACACCCACGGAACGCCCACCAACGCGCCCACCACGAGCAGCCAGTCCGACGGCGAGAGGTGCGCCAGGAGCGGCCACGAGCGCACGCCCTGCGCGTCGACCAGCGTGTACGGGTGCGCGTTGGCGATGAACGGCGCGAACACCGCCATGAACGCCACCGCCGAGATCCAGCAGAGCCCAGCCACCGCGCCCGGCCGGCGGAGGACGCGCTCCCACGCATCCGCCCAGAAGCCCTTGGCGCGCACCGCGCCGACGCCGCGCATCACGTCGATGCCGGAGATCGCCGCGGGGACGGCGCCCGTCGCCGGTGCGCGCTCACTCATAGCTCACCCGCGGGTCGGCCGCCGCGTAGAGGATGTCCGCCAGCAGGAGCGCCAGCAGGTTGACGCACGCCACCATGAAGGTGTTGGCCAGGATGATCTCGCGGTCGCGCAGGTCGATCGCCTCCAGGATGAGGCTTCCCATCCCAGGCACCGTGAAGATCCGCTCGATGACCACGCTTCCGGCAAGCATCGCCGGGAAGATGCCGACGAACATCGTGATGAGGGGCAGCAGGCTGTTGCGGAACACGTGGCGCAGCACCACGTCCTTCCGCGGCACGCCCTTGGCCTTCGCGGTGCGCACGTAGTCGGCGTTGAAGTTGTCGAGCATCGACGCACGCGTCTGCTTGGAGAGGACAGCGAACGAGGCGTAGACCAGGCACAGCACGGGCAGCGCCACGTGCCACACGGTGTCGAGCAGGTAGCCGCGGTGCCAGGCGCCCGCCTCGTCCGTGTACGGCAGGAAGGTCATCGAGGACGCCGCGC
>VEQS01000002.1 GCA_018883105.1 Phycisphaerales bacterium | reverse complement strand
CGCGCTACCAGGAGATGGAGATCGCCAAGGACAACCCGTTCGCGTCGATCGACGTGGGCGGCGTCGGCCAGCTGGTCGACATGGCCTGCCAGCGCGGCCGCGCCACGCGGCCGGACATCAAGCTGGGGATCTGCGGCGAGCACGGCGGCGACCCGTCGAGCATCAAGTTCTTCGAGAAGGTGGGCCTGGCGTACGTGAGCTGCTCGCCGTTCCGCGTGCCGGTGGCGCGCCTGGCGGCGGCGAAGGCCGCGGTCGAGCTGGGCACCGTGCCGAAGGGCGGCCGCAAGGCGGCGAAGGCCGCGAAGCCGGCGAAGTCGGGCAAGAAGGCCAAGCCCTCCAAGGGCAAGAAGGCCACGGGCGGCGCGCGGCGATGAGCCTCGCCCGCCTGCGGGCGGCGGTGGCGATGGCGGCGGCGCCTGCGCTTGGGCTGGCGTGCGCGGGCTGCGCGGCGTGGTCACCGCCGAAGGTGGCCGAGCCGCTTGCCCAGCCGCTGTCGTACCGCGCGCCCTTCGCGGCGTCGGCGCCGGCGATCGACGGCGACCTCGAGTCGGGCGCATGGGCCGCCGCGCCGTGGACCGAGGACTTCGTCGACATCGAGGGCCCGCGCAAGCCGCGCCCGGCGTACCGCACGCGCGCCAAGATGCTGTGGGACGAGCGCTTCCTGTACGTGGGGGCGGAGCTCGAGGAGCCGCACGTCTGGTCGACGCTGCGCGTGCGCGACCAGGTCGTCTTCCAGGACAACGACTTCGAGGTGTTCATCGATCCGGACGGCGACGGCCGCGAGTACTACGAGGTGGAGATCAACGCGTACACGACGGTGTTCGACCTCTTCCTGCACCGGTCCTACCGCGAGGGCGCGCCCGCGATCCACGAGTGGGACGTGGGCGACGGGTTTGCGCGCTCGGTGACCGTGGACGGCACGCCGGACGACCCGCGCGACCGCGACCGGCGCTGGACGGTGCGCCTGGCGATCCCGTGGTCGTCGCTGGTGCCGCCGCGCGAGGCGCGCATCGACGCGCTCCCGGAGGGCCAGCGCGACTTCGGCGACCGTGCGCGCGGCGGCGCGGCCCCGCGCCCGGGCGAGACGTGGCGGATCAACTTCTCGCGCGTCCAGTGGCGCCACAACCACGAGATGCTGGCCGCCGACGGCATGCGCACCGGGCAGACGTCCGAGGGGGCGGAGCCCTACGCGAAGCGCCCGGGGCTTCCCGAGGACAACTGGGTGTGGACGCCGCAGTGGGCGATCGACATGCACCTGCCGCGGTTCTGGGGGCGCGTGACGTTCGCACGGTGACGGTGCGCCCTCAGTGCATCGCGTCGCGGATCGACGCCGCGAGCGCCGGTGCATGCGCCTGGTCGAGCGTGCCCGCGCGCCAGCCGACGCCGAGCCCCGTGCCGTCGGCGTGCTTCGGGATGACGTGGAAGTGGACGTGCATCACCGCCTGGTGCGCGGCGGCGCCGTTGTTCTGGAGCACGTTGTAGTCCGCGGCGCCGGTGGCGCGCACCACGGCCGCCGCCACGCGCTGCAATGCGCGGCCGAGCGCCGCGGCGGAGTCGGGCGAGAGCTCGTGCAGCCGCTCGCGCTCCTCCTTGGGCACCACCAGCACGTGGCCGCGCGAGACCGGCGCGATGTCCAGGAACGCGATCACGTGCTCGTCCTCGTAGACGCGGTGGCAGGGAATCTCCCCGGCGGCGATGCGGCTGAAGATGCTGGGCATGGCCGGGTTCTATACCATCGCGCGGATGGCCGGATCCGCCGCATCGCCGACCGTGGACCTTGCCGCGCTGGCGCCCGACGCGCTGCTCGACGCCTTGCTTCCTGCGCCCGCGCGCGCGGCGCTGGTGGCGCGCGTGCTCGCCGAGGACCTCGGCGAGGCTGGTGACGTGACCAGCGAGGCGATGATCGATGCGCAGGCGCATGCGCGCGCCGTGCTGCGTCCGCGCACGGCCGGCATCGCCTGCGGGATGCGCCTCGCCGCCGAGGTCCTGGCGCAGGCGGCGCCGGGGGCGCATTGCTCCGCCCACGTCCGTGACGGCGAGCGCGTGGATCGCGGCGCCGCGATGCTCTCGGTCGAGGGACCGCTGCGCGGGATCCTGGCGGCCGAGCGCACGATGCTCAACTTCGTCGGGCGGATGTCCGGCATCGCCACGCGCACGGCCGAGTTCGTGGCGGCGGTCGCGGGCACGCGCGCCACGGTGCTGGACACCCGCAAGACCACGCCCGGGCTGCGCGCCCTCGAGAAGCATGCGGTCCGCTGCGGCGGCGGGGCCAACCACCGCATCGGGCTCTTCGACGCCATGCTGGTCAAGGACAACCACGTGGCGGGCCTGGCGCCTGCCGCGATGGCGGCACGCGTCGCCGACGCGGCGCGCCGCGCGCGTGCGCGGCATGCGCTCGCCTTCGTCGAGGCGGAGTGCGACGATCTCGAGCAGTTCCGCGCGATCGTGGCGCTGCCGGCAGGCACGGTGGACATCGCGCTCCTCGACAACATGGGGCTCGATGCGCTGCGCGCCTGCGTGGCGCTTCGCGATGCGTCGGCGCCGGCGCTCAAGCTCGAGGCGTCGGGCGGCGTGCGCCTGGAGACCGTGCGCGCCATCGCCGAGACCGGGATCGACCGCATCTCGGTGGGCGCGCTCACCCACTCCGCCCCTTGCCTGGACGTCGGGCTCGACATCGAGGCTGCATGAGTCCGGAGGCGTTGCGCTGGCAGCAGGCGCTTGCCGCCGGCCTCGTGCCGGGCGGCGCGGTGCGCTCGATCGTCGTCGTCGAGGAATCGCCGAGCACTCAGGACCTGGCGCGCACCGCCCATCGCGAGGCGGGCACCGCGTGCTTCGCGCTGCGGCAGACCGCGGGCCGCGGCCGGCTGGGCCGGGCGTGGGCCGACACGCGGGACGACGGCATCGCGGTGACGTTCGTGCTGCCCGTGGCCGCGCCCGAGGTGCTTGCCATGCGTTCGGCCGTGGCGGCGGCGCGTGCAGTCGGCGGCTTCGTGCCGGCGGCCGGCATCAAGTGGCCGAACGACGTCGTGATCGACGGACGCAAGGCGGCGGGCGTGCTGGTCGAGTGCGCCGACGGACGGTCGTTCGTCGGGATCGGGATCAACGTGGCGCAGCACGCGTTTGCGCCGGAGCTCGAGGGGCATGCAACGAGCCTGGCACGTGCGGGCGCGACGGCCGGGCGCCTGGACGTGGCGCTCGCCCTGGTGCGCGCGGTGGAGGACGCGTGGGCGCTCGGCCCCGGGCCGCTGGCCGCGGCGTATCGGTCGCTTGACCGCCTGTCCGGGCGAACCTGCCGCTTCCGCACGCCGGGCGGCATCGTGGAAGGCCGTGTCGTCACGGTCGACCCGGAGCGCGGAATCGAGGTTGCGACCGCGTCAGGGCCGCGATTCCTGCCTGCCGCGACGACCTCGGTGGTGCCCCCGGACGGTGCGCGCCGATATGGTGATGTCGATGTCCCGGCCTGACCAACGCCTTCGGTTGCCTGTGCTCGTGGTCGCCGCGTGCGTGGCGGGCCCCGCGTTCGCGCAGGCACCGGCGCCGTCTGTCGCCCCGGCACCTGCTCCGGGGACGTCTCCTGCGCCGGCCGGGTCCGCCGGCGGGCCGCTGCAGCAGGTCGACCAGGCGTCCGCCGACCGCCACTCGCTCTCGCAGTCGCTGCGCGTGATGCCCGTCGACCTCTCGCCGCACAACTTCGAGCGCGTCTACCAGGTGCCCGGACGCGACGACCTGATGATGCGCACCAACGGCGCGCTCTACGCGGTCTTCGAGCAGTCCGCCTACACGCGCGACCCGAAGAAGAAGGGCGCGATGAAGGCCGTGGTGCCCGCCGCCACCGTCTTCTACATCGGCCGCCCGGACTTCAGCGTGATCCGCAGCGCCGGCATCCGCGACCTGAGCTTCGTGCAGAACGATGCGCCGCCACCGCCGGTCGCCAAGCCGCTCCAGTCGATGCCCGGCGTGTCGCGGTTCCCGTCGGACCCGGTGGACGGACGTGCGGCGGACGTCCGGGTCGATGCTCGCACGGATGGCCGCACCGCGCCCGGCGCCCTGGGCGGCGCCGACCGCGCCGCACCCGCGTCCGAGGCCGAGCCACGTCATGCCGACCGCAGCGTGCCCGTGCGCCCGCCTGCCGATGTTGCGCCCGAGGAACATGCCGCGGCCGAAATGCCGCCGGCGCCCGTCCGCCAGGAGCAGCCCGGCTTCCGCGAGCGGATCGACGAACTGATGCGCCGTGCGGCGAAGCCCTCCTCACAGAAGTGACGCGCGCGCGCGGCGCGTGCGATGCGCCCGTCGCATCGCGGCCTGCGTGGCCGCCGTGGCATTCCTGGTGCCCGGGGCCGTGTCGCGGTCCGAGCCGCCGGCGCCCGGCGTGGCACCGAGCGTCGACGTCGTGACCTGCGTCCCGGGTGGCGTGGCCGCCGTGCCGCTCGAGCGCCGCGGGGACGCGGCCGTGCCGGCGCGCGTCGCGGTGGTGGTGGGCGCGCTTCGCAGCCAGGCGCCGGTGGTGTGGGTCGGTGCACGCCCGGATGACGGTGCCCGCTTCTGGACGCGCAGCCCGGAGCAGGTGGAGGCCGCGATGGCCTGCGACCTTCCGGCGGACCCGCGTCCGGAATCGACCGGGCAGCTCTTCGCGATGGTCGAGCTGCCGGCGGTCGGCGAGGGCGACCTGGAGGTGGCAGGCCGGCCGGTGCGCGCGCGCTGGCTGCCGTCGCCGCAGCGCCTGCGCAGCGATGCGCCGCTCCTCTCCGTGGCTGCGACGCCGTCCGAGGACCGACCCGACCCGACCACGCCGGTCGAGTACTGGCGGTGGTCGCTGCTTGCCGAACGGAGCGGCGCACGGATCGGCGACCCACGCGGCGACGCGGCGGACCGCCTGTGGGCGCGGCACGTCGAGAGCCTGTGGGCGGCGGGCCTCGAGCGCGTCCGTGCGCAGAGCCGCGGCATGCACGCCGAGGTGGTCGATGCGCTGGTCGGGCTCGCCGAGGACCTTGAGGGCCGGCGCTCCGTGGCGGCGTGGGTGGCGCGGCCGCGCGAACTGCGAACGCTGCTTGGGATCCTGGTGGACATCGAGCGCACCGATGCCGACGCCGCGCAGGCGGCGCTCACGTGGTCGCGGACCCGCTGGATCGTCACCGCGTGGATCGAGGAGGACGCCGGCGACCGGGTGCTGCTTGCGGTCGCCAACCCATCCGCGGGCGAGCGCGTGCTGGCGGCCGAGTGGGTGGCGAGCGACGGCCAGTCCCCGCGCTCGTCGGTCCTGGCGAAGCCGCGCCGCGTGACCCGTGCATGGATCGACCGCCCGGCGCTCCCGGCCGACCCCGAGCGCCTGGTCTCCGCCCGCGAGCGGCCGGAGGTGCTCGAACTCTCGGACGGCACGATGCGCACGCGGCTGGCCGCCGGCGCCCGCGAGTACCCGGTGCGTCCGCCGGAGCGTTCCTTCGGCACTTTCCTGCCGCCGCTGTCGCTCGCGGATGCGCAGGTGGGGTCGATCGAGCCGGTGCCCGGCGCATGGGCAACGTCCGCCGCGCTGCGCCGCCGTGCGGGCAGGTGGGAGCTGTTCATCGACGCACTGCGCCCGGCCGATGCGGCCGAACCCGAGCTCGACGAGGTCATCGTGCGGCTCGGGGACCCGTCTTCGCCGTCGCATGCCTTCGCGGTGTCCGCGGCAGGTGCGCTTGAGATGCGCGCCGGCAGCGACGACGGCGTCGGCGCGGGCTTCATGCGCTGGAACGACCGCTGGCGCGCGCGCATCGAGCTGCCGGAGGCATGGCTTCCGGTCGGCGCCGTGGGCGCGCGGCCGATGATGATCTCGATCGAGCGCGTGCCCGGCGCCGCCGCACCGCGGCAGACCGCTGCGCTCGCGGTGCCGCCTTGGCGTGCGGCGGCGCCGCCGGTGATCGTCGACCTCTCCGCGTGGGGCGGCGAGGTTCGCTGAGCGGGATCCGGCGGCCCGAACCCTATACTCGCACCGATGCAGCACGAGGAGGCGCCGCTGGAATCGCTGGCGACCGATGCGCCGGCGCCCCGTCCGCGTGTCGTGGCGCTCCTCAACCAGAAGGGCGGCGTGGGGAAGACCACGAGCACCGTGAACCTCGGTGCGGCGCTCGCGCGCTTCGGCCACCGCGTTCTGCTCATCGACCTCGACCCGCAGTCGAACCTCTCGCTCCACTTCGGGGTCGAGGGCTCGCCCGAGCAGCGGACGGTGCGCGACCTGCTGCTCGACCCCTCCTGCGGCATCGATGACGTGGTGCAGCAGGCACGTCCCGGACTCGACTTCGTGCCGGCGGTGACGGAACTGGCGCTCGTCGAGGGCGAGCTGGCGGCGATGGACGGCATGCAGGGCGTGCTGCGCGGGAAGCTCGAGTCCGCGCGCGGCCGCTACGACGTGGTGCTGCTCGACTGCCCGCCGAGCCTCGGCGTCCTGAGCGTGAACGCGCTCACCGCGGCGGACGAGGTGTTCGTTCCCATGCAGGCGCACTACCTGCCGCTGCGCGGGCTGGAGAAGCTGCTGCAGACCGTGCACCTGGTGGCGCAGGGGCTGAACCCGTCGATCCGGGTGACCGGCATCCTGCTCTGCATGCACGACGGATCGTCGAGCCACGCGCGTGCGGTGATCGGCGAGATGGAGGCGCAGTTCGAGCAGTTCCGCGCGGCCGACGTGCCGTGGTCCGGCGCGTGCGTCCTGCAGCCGCCGATCCGCCGGAACATCAAGCTCGCCGAGGCGCCGTCCTTCGGCAAGACCATCTTCGACTACGCGCCGGCATGCCCCGGTGCGCGCGACTACCGCGAGCTTGCCCGCGGGCTGCTCGAGCGCTGGAGCCTGTCGACCGACGCATTCGACGGCGGGCCGGTGCGGCGCGCGCGTGCGGCGCGGCGAGCCGCGCCGACGTCGGAGTCGAAACCCACGTCGGCACCGAGGCGGAAGTCGACGCGGACCTTGAAGTCGGTGCCGAAGCCGAAGTCACGGTCGGCGGCAAGGCCGGCACCGAAGCCAAAGCCGGTGCCGAAGCGGGCGACGAAGCGGGCGACGAAGCCGAAGCCGAAGCCGAAGCCGGTGGCAAAGCCCGCGCGTGCAGCGAAGGCACCGCGCCGGGCGCGCACCGGACGCGGCCGAATCCGCTCCGGCGGGCTGAGCCTGTGACGGCGGTGCCGCTCCCGACCCTGCAGGTTCCCCGGGATTCACCGGCCGGCCGGGCATTGCGCAACCGGCGCGTGGTGTTCGTCGTCGTCGCGATCCTGGCCTTTGCGGCCACGCACTGGCCGAAGCTCGAGCTGGCGGGGACCGGCGGCGCTCCGCTCGACAAGCTCGCGCACGCGCTCAACTTCGCGGTGCTGACCGCACTCCTCTGGCAGACCGGGTGGGTGCGCCGGCTCGCCATCCTGCCGGCGGTGATGGTGGCATGGTGCTCCCTCGACGAGCTCTCGCAGGGCATTCCGGGCCTTCGACGGACCGTGGATCTCGACGATTGGCTCGCGAACCTGGCGGGAATCGCCGGCTCGCTCGCCTTCATCGCCGCGCTGCGCCCGGCGGGGCAGGGGATCGCGGCGCTTGCGGCGACGCGCCGGCGGTGTGCGCTCGACTCGCTGCTGGCGCACTGGACTGCGTGGCTCAACATCGCCACCGCGGCGGCGCTCGGTGCGGCGGTGGGTGCGCCGCTCGGCGTGCTGCTCGATTCATGGTTCGTGCGCAAGGGACCGCAGCCCTGGCAGTACGGGTTCGTGGGCGCGGTGCTGGGTGCGTCCGTGGTGGCGCATGCGGTGCTCGAGGCCGGGATCCGCTCGCGCCTGCGCCGTTCGCACGACGATCGCCCGTGCCTGGCCTGCGCGGCCGTCGCCCCCGATGCGGCCCCCGACGCCCCGTGCCGCACCTGCGGTGCCGCGCGCCATGCGCGGGACTGGTTCCGCCCGATCGGGCTTCCCGGGTCGGAGGAGCTCCGCCTCTGCATGATGCCGGTGCTCCTGGGCATGGCGGCGGTGATCGTCTTCAACTTCTCGGCGATCGCGATCCTCACCACCATGCGGCTGCGCTCCGAACTCATCCTGCGCTTCGACACGTGGTTCACGACGCTGCCGCCGGACGCGCGCATCGTGGCCGATGCGACGGGCGTCGCGCTGATCGGCGCGTGGACCCTGTCGCGCTGTCGGGTGCGCATCGCCGCCGAGGTGGACCGCGGCGGCGAGCGTTGCCTGGCGTGCGGGTTCGACCTGCGTGCCACCGCGGCCGGCGCGGGCACGGGCACCTGCCCGGAGTGCGGCGAGCAATTCGTGCGCATCGGCCCGGGCTAGCATCCCGCGTCCCATGGCCCGGATCGTGATCATCGGCGGCGGGATCGCCGGCATTTCCTGCGCGCGCGCCCTGGAGACGGCGGGCGCCGACTGGCAGCTCCTGGAGTGTTCCGATGCCCTCGGCGGACGGGTGCGGACCGACGTGGTCGGCGGGTTCCGGCTCGACCGCGGCTTCCAGGTCTACCTCACCGCCTACCGAGCGGTTGGCGAGTTCGTCGACGAGCGGTCGCTCGGCCTGCGCCACTTCACCTCCGGCGCGATGGTCTTCGACGGCGGCGGCTTCGCGCGCATCGTGCACCCGCTGCGCGACCCGGTCGGTGCGGTGCGCGGCGTGCTGTCGCGGCCGTCGACGGCGCTCGACCTCGCGCGCCTGGCGCCCATGGCCCTGGCCGCCATGCGAACGCCCGTTGAGCGCCCCGGGGCACCGGAAGGCAGCACGCGCGCGCTGCTTGGGCGCATGGACATCGGCGAGGCCACGGTCGACGGCTTCCTGCGCAGCTTCTTCGGCGGCGTGTTCCTGGACCGGTCGCTCGACACCGATGCAAGCCAGTTCCGCTTCACGTTCTCGAACTTCGCGCGGGGCGATGCCTCGGTGCCGGCGCGCGGCATGGGCGAGCTGCCGCGGCACCTCGCGGCACCGCTGCCGGCGCACCGGATCCGCCTGAACACCCGCGTTGCGGCGGTGGCCCACCACGCCCACGGCGCGACCGTGCGCACCGCCGGGGGAGACGGGCTTTCCGCGGACGCCGTGGTGATCGCCGCCGACATGGACGCGGCGCACGCGCTCGACCCCCGCATCCCCGCGCGGCGCTGGTGCCCCACCACCACCATGCACTGGGCGTGCGAGGCGCGCGCGCTGCCGTCGCCGATGCGCGAGCCGATCCTCTTCCTCGACGGCATCGGCGAGGGCCCGGTCAACCACGCCGCGTGCATGTCGAGCGTCTCGGCGGACTACGCGCCCGAGGGGATGGCGCTCGTGTCGCTCAGCTGCGTCGACGCCGGACCCGAGGACGGCGGCCTGGCCGCGCTGGTGGCGCGCACCTCCGCGCAGATGGACCGCTGGTTCGGCCGTGGCGCGATGGCAGGCTGGCGGCTCCTGCGCACCGACCGCATCCTGCGTGCGCTGCCCCGGCAGCATGCGCCGGACCTGGCGGCACGTCCCGCGCCCGTCGTCGACGAATGCACCGTGGTGGCCGGCGACCACGTCGCCGACGGATCGATCGACGGCGCGTGGCGCAGCGGCAGCGACGCCGCGGCCGCCGCGCTGCGGATGGTCAGCCGCTGATCTCGCGCGTGCGCACGGTCATCACGGCCGTCGACATCTTCGGCTGGATCTCGTTGCGGATGATCTCGACGCGGGCGCTGCGGTCGCCCTTGCGGAACTCGAGCACCGCCATCGAGGGTGCGAGCGTCTCGGCGTAGAGCTTCCACCCGGCTGCGTCGAAGCGCCCCCGCGTCTCCTGCACGCGCGCGGCGAGGTTCGGGACGTCCCCCTTGTAGGCGAACTGCCCGCCGGTCACCTGGTCGCCGCGCTGGACGATCCCCGATGACTCGCGCGGCACCAGCCCCGGCACCTGCGGCAGGTCCGTGCGCAGCACGGACTCGGGCTCCGACGCGCACGAGGCGAGGGCCGCCGCGGCCAGGACCGCCAGAGTTGTCGCCGCGCGTCTCATCTGTCCGATACAAGGTAGCCGCGGCAGATCGCCCGCGCAGGGACGCGCCATGGGCCGAGGATTCGAACGCCAAGCCCGCACCTTCGCCGCGCTCACGCTGCTGAGCCGCGTGACGGGCCTCGGCCGCGACGCGCTGCTCGCGCGCGCGTTCGGCGCCGGCCCGCTCCTCGACGCGTTCAACTTCGCCTTCCAGGTGCCCAACCTCTTCCGCCGCCTTTTCGGCGAGGGGGCGCTGTCGGCGTCGTTCCTGCCCGTCTACGCGCGGCTCGACCGCGACGATCCGGACGCCGCGCGCCGCTTCGCGGGCCTGATGCTCGCGATGCTCTCGGTGTTCCTCTCGGCGCTCACGATCGTCGGCGAGCTGGTGCTGTACTGGCTGGTCGGATCGGACCCGCCCTCGGCGTTCGCGCTGCGTCTGGTGATGATCATGCTGCCGTACATGCCGCTCGTGTGCCTGGTGGCACTCGTCGGCGCGATGCTCCAGGTGCACGGCCGCGTGGGCGCGACGGCCGCGTCCCCCATCATCCTGAACCTCTGCATCATGGCCGCCGCGTTCGTGGGCAGCGAGTGGTGGGAATCGCTCGGCCTGGGGCCGGCGGCCGGCGACCGCGGCCACGTCGAGCGCGTGGCGTGGAGCGTGATGGTCGCGGGCCTGCTGCAGCTGGCCGTCCACCTCTGGGCGCTGCGCCACCACCGCGTGCGCGCGCACCTTCGCCTGGCGCAGGACCGCGACCACGTGCGCG
Source organism: Phycisphaerales bacterium (assembly GCA_018883105.1). GTDB lineage: Bacteria > Planctomycetota > Phycisphaerae > Phycisphaerales > SM1A02 > UBA966. Next base: position 48,569 of record VEQS01000002.1, on the reverse strand, counting down.
GCGTGGTGCTGCGGACCCTGCCCATGCTGCTGGGCCTCGGCGTCTTCCAGCTGAACACCTTCGTCGACAGCCTGGTGGCCAGCTGGCAGACGATGGTCGGCCCCACGATCCTCGGCGTTCCCTTCCCGCTTCGCGAGGGCAGCCTGACCTTCCTCTCGTACGCGCAGCGGCTCTACGAGTTCCCGCTCGGGGTGTTCGGCGTCGCCACCGCGACGGCGATCTTCCCCGCGCTCGCGCGCGAGGCGGACCGTCCCGAGCAGTTCGTCGAGACGCTGCGCCGCGGCCTGCGCATGTCCTTCTACGTCGCGTTCCCGGCAAGCGTCGGGCTGGTCATCGTGCGCGAGCCGCTGGCCGCCGCCGTCTACCGCGGCGGCCGCTTCACCGCCGAGGACGTCTCCATGGTGGCCTACGTGCTGGCGCTCTATGCGCCCGCCGTGTGGGCCTACGCGCTGCAGCAGATCGGCACGCGCGCCTTCTACGCGCTGGGCGACACGTGGACGCCCGTCAAGCTCAGCCTGTGGATGGTCGGGCTCAACTTCGCGCTCAACCTGGCGCTCATCTGGACGCCGCTCAAGGTCGGCGGTCTGGCGCTCTCGACCGCCACCTGCGCCACGATCCAGGTGATCGCGATGTCCCGGCTGCTGCGCCGGCGCACGGGCCCCATCATGGACCGCGAGACGGTCTCGGGCTTCGGGCGAACGGTGATGGCCACCGCGGCCATGGCGGCGGTCACCGTCCTCGCGTCGCTCGGCCTCGATTCGGGCGCGGGCTGGGCGTGGTCGGTGGCGTCGCTCCTGGTGCTCGCCGGCGTCGGCGCGATCGCCTATGTCGCGGCGTCGCGCCTGCTGCGCATGCCCGAGCTCGGATGGACGCTGCGGCGCTGAGCGCGCCGCCCGCCGTCAGCGCGCGCCGGCGGGGGCCGGTGCGTCCGTCGGCGCGGGGGCGTCCATCGGCTTCATGGTCATCGGGTCGCGCAGCGGCAGCTCCGTGCGGCCGCCGGACCAGAAGTCCTTCATGCTCGCGCGCCCGCCCTGGTCGCCCTGGGAGATCTCGTCCCAGCGCCCGACGACCATGATGGCCATGTCGTCGAAGTTCAGGTACTTGCGGGCGACGCGCTGCACGTCGTCGGCGGTGACCTTCTGGATGTTCTCGCGGTACGCCTTCCAGTAGTCCGGGTCGCGCCCGGTCCACTCGTCGGCCACCAGGATGCCCAGGGTGGCGTCCTTGCTCGAGAACTGGCCCGGGAACGCCTCGATGAAGCCCTTCTTGGCGACGTCGAGCTCCTCGGCGGTCACCGGCTGGTCCTGCATGCGCTTGAACTCGTCGCGCATGATCTTGATCGCCAGCGCCACCGTCGGGTTCTTCGACTCGAAGGCGCCCGCGAAGGTGGAGGGGTAGTAGACGCCCGCGCCCATCCGCGAGCCCACGCTGTAGGCCAGGCCCTCGTTGGAGCGGATCTGCTTCATCAGGCGGCTGGTGAATCCGCCGCCGCCGAGGATGTCGTTCATCACCTCGGCCGCGAAGTAGTCCGGGTCGTCGCGCTGCAGGCTGCGGCGGCCGACGCGGACCTTGCCCTGCGGGATGTCCTTCGCCACGTGGTAGACGCCCGGCTTGAAGACGTGCGTCGGGGCCGGCGGGTTGGGGGCCATCTCGCCGCGCTTCCAGCCGTCCATCGCCGCCGCCAGGCGCTTGGCCATGTCGTCGGGGTCGAAGTCGCCGGTGACCGAGATGATCACGTTGCCGGGGTGCACCAGGCGCGCGTGCTGCGCGCGCAGGCGGTCCGGGGTGACCTGGTCCCAGCCGTCCTTGGTGGGCTGGCGGCTCTCGAAGCTGTCCTCGCCGTACATCACGTACTGCCACTCGCGCCCGATGATGGCGCCGGCATCGTCGTTGCGCTGCTTCATCCCCTCGATCGCCTGCCCGCGCAGGATGTCCAGGCGCGCCTGGTCGAAGCCGGGGTTGCGCAGCATGTCGAAGAAGAGCCTCATGCTCTCGTCGAGGTTCGACGACAGGCAGTTCATGGTCGCGCTGATCGCGTTGCCGCGCGCGCCGACCGTGGCCTGGGTGGCCAGGAAGTCGAGGCGCTCGTCGAGGTCGGCGGGCTTGACCGTGGCGGTGCCGCCGGTGCGCACCATCGCGGCCATCGCCTCGGTGAGGCCGGGAATCTCCGACGGATCCATGTACGCGCCGCCCTTGAAGGTGAGCGTCAGCGTGACGAGCGGGAACTCCTTGCTCGGGGCCATGTAGACGGGCGTGCCGTCGGGCAGCGTGCGGCGGAAGTCCTTCGCGCTCGGCGGCGTGAAGTCGAGCGCCTTGAACGACAGGTCCTCGGGACGGCCCGGCAGCTGCGCGCTGCGGTCGGCGGCCCAGGCCCCGTCCTTCGCCGCGGGCTTCGCGGCCGCGGGCTTGGCGGGGGCGGGGCGCGCGGCGGGTGCCTGCGCCGCGGCCTGGGCGGCAGGCTTCGCGGGCACGGCGGCGGTCGGCATCGGGTCGGCGGCCTTGGGCGCGGACTCGCACGCGGCGACGAGCGCGAGCGAGGCCAGGAGGGCGGCGTTCATGGAGGTCTTCATGGGGTGTGCTCGGTGGTTGGCGGGTGCGGTCTGGCGGCTCACTTGCCGGCCTCGATCTCCGCGATGCGGTCGGTCATCTTCTTCTTCAGGTAGCCCAGGACCGGCGCCATCGCCGGCGGCACCTGTGCGGCCTGCGCGTCCATCTCGGCGAGGCCCTCCTTGAGCTTCGCGAGGTCGGTCTCGGCGCCGATCTTCTTCGCCGCCTGCCGCGCCATGCCCTGCATCGGCGCCGGCAGCGCCGCGAGGTCGGCGTCGACCTCGGCCTGCTCGCCCGCCTTGCGGACGTAGGTGGCCACGGAGCGGTTGTTCTTCCCGAAGTACGCGTTGGCCACGCGCTTCACGTCCTCGGCCGTCACGGCCTGGATCTTGGCGCTCTCCTTGTTGATCTCGCTCCAGTCGCCGAGCGCCTCGGCATAGGCAAGCTGGATCATCAGGAAGAAGTTGTTCTGCAGGCGGCGGTAGCTGTCGGCCATCGCCTGGTTCTTCACCTTCTGCAGCTCCTGCTCCGGGACGGCCTCCTTCTGCAGCTTCTCGAGCTCGGCGTACCACGCCTTCTCGAGCTGCTCCGGCGTGGCCTCGCCCTTGGTCTCGGCCGAGAAGCTGAACGCGCCCGCGTACTTGCGCGAGTCCTGGCGCGCGCTGGCGGTGCTCGCCACCTGGCTGCCCTCCACCATGCTCTTGTAGAGCCGGCCGGTGCGGCCGTTCAGGACCGACGACATCACGTCGAGCGCGTACGAGTCCTTGTGCTGGAAGGGCACGGTGTGGTAGCGCACCTCGACCTGCGGCTGCGCCTCGGCCTCGGCCTGCATGCGCATCTCGGCGCGCTGCTCGGTCTCCAGGGTCACCACCGGCGGCGGGGCCTGCGTGCCCGGCTCGAGCCGGCTGAAGTACTTCGCGATGACCGGCTTCACCTCGGCGGGGTTGAAGTCGCCGACGATGATGCCCACGAGGTTGTTGGGGCGGTAGTACGTGTTCCAGTACTTCATCGCCTCCTCCATCGAGTAGCTGTTCAGGTCGCTCGGCCAGCCGATGACGGGCCAGGAGTACGGGCTGGCCATCCAGAACATGCTCTCGAACTGCTCCTGGAACACGCCGGTCGGCGTGCTCTCGGTGCGCAGGCGGCGCTCCTCGTGGACCACGTCGCGCTCGCTGTAGAACTCGCGGAACACGCTGCCGTCGAGCCGGTCGCTCTCCATCCACGCCCACAGCTCGAACTTGTTGCTCGGGACGTTGATGAAGTAGAAGGTCAGGTCGTAGCTGGTGAAGGCGTTCATGCCCGTGCCGCCCGCCTTGCTGTAGACCTGGTCGAACTCGTCCTTGACGATGGTGGCCATCTTCGCCTGTCCCGCCTTGACCGCCGCCAGCTCCTGGCGCACCGCGTCCGCGCGCTGCTTGCCCTCGGGGGTCGACGCATCGACCTTGGCGAGGTCGGCCTCGAGCCGCTTGATCACGTCCTCGCCCGCCTTGCCCTGCTGCTCGTCCATCAGGCGGCGCAGGTCGGTGCGCAGGGCGGCCAGCTCGGTGGTGTCGTTCTTCGGGTCCCACGGGTCGGCGATCTCGCCCTGCTTGAAGCGCTCGTACTGCACCGTCCAGGTGAGCTCGTTGATGCGGTCGCGCAGCAGCTTCTGGCGCGCGCGGTAGCCGGCGTCGCGCTGCGGGTCACGGGTGCCGATGGTGTCGGTCCCCTTGAACATCATGTGCTCGAAGAAGTGGCTGATGCCGGTGATGCCGGGGCGCTCGTTCACCGAACCGACCTTCGCCAGCCAGCCGGCGGCGATGGTGTTGGGCTGGTCGTGGCGCTCCACCAGCAGGAACTTCATGCCGTTGGGCAGCGTGAAGATCTCGGGCTCCACCTGCTGGGCCAGGGCGGGCGAGGCGACGACGGCGACGGCGGCGGCCAGGATGGCGGTGTGGAATCGCATGGACGGGGAAGACTACTTGCGCAGATGTGCGAACAATTGGCTTGGGTCGAGCGAAGAGGGGGGCGTATCGTCACCTTGATGGCCATCGCCGCGAGATACGTTCTCGGACGCGCTCGCTGGGCCGTCGCCGCGGCTGCCCTGTCGCTGGCGGCGCCGGCGTCGGCGCAGCTGCGCGTGGCCACCTACAACATCGCCGGCCTGGAGGGGAACCTGTCGTCGCTGCAGGCGGTGATCGCCGCCATGCACGCCGACGACAAGCCGGGCTTCGCGGTGCCGGTCGGCGCGTTCGTGTTCGTCGAGGTGCGAAACGTCGACCTCGCCACCCTCACGTCGATCGTGAACGCCGCCGCGCCCGCGGGCGTGGCGTACGTGCGCGCGACCTACACGACCACTCCGACGGAGGACAGCGCGTCGGGGGCGCGGGCGCTCTTCTTCCGGAGCGACCTGCTGACGGAGGTGCCCGGCACGCACGCCAACATCCCGACCGGCGCCAGCCGCAACACCGACCGCTGGACGCTCCAGCTGCGCGACTACGCGTCCGCCGGCGCGCGCTTCGTGGTCTACGGCGCGCACCTCAAGGCGAGCACCGGCAGCGCCAACGAGGACGAGCGCCTCTTCGGCGCGCAGGCGATCCGCACGAATGCCGACGCCATGGGTGCGGGCGTGCAGGCGATCTACGCCGGTGACATGAACCTCTACTCGAACGCCGAGCCCGGGTACCAGGCGTTCGTCGCCGCCGGCAACGGCCGCGCGGTCGACCCGCTCGGCACGGCGAACTGGACGGGTGCGGCGAACGCGGTGCTGCACACGCAGAGCCCACGCCTCGCGTCGGGTGGATTGGTCGGCGGCGGCATGGACGACCGCTTCGACTTCATCCTGCCGACCGCGGCGCTTGCCGACGGCGCGGGCCTCGCGGTGATCCCGGGAACGACGCGCGCCTTCGGCAACGACGGCAACCACTACAACACCGACATCAACCTGGGGAACAACACGTACTTCCCCGGGAACATCCCGCGGTCCAACGCGCTGGCCAACGCGCTGTGGGCGGCATCCGACCACATCCCCGTGATCGTCGACCTCAAGGTGCCGGCCTGGTGCGTGGCGACGCTCGGCGCCTACCCCGCGCGCGTCATCCAGGGCGCGACGGGCGTCGTGGTGCCGGTGCTGGTGTCCAACGACGCCCCCGGCGACTTCGCCGTCGGCATCGATGCGCTGCAGTACGCGGCGACCGGCGGCGGCGTGCTCTCGGGAAGCCAGTCGGGCACCGCGCCGCTCTCGCCGTCGTCGGTCACGGTGAACCTGCCCGTCTCGACCGCCACGGTCGGCGTGCGCACGGGCACCGCCACCGTCACGAGCGCCAACCAGGGCGTGCAGAACCCGTCGACGTCGCTGCCCGTCGCCATCCAGGTGCTGCGGCGGTCGAACCCGTCGCTCTCGGCGACTGCGGACGCCGACAGCGCCTCGCTCGACGTCACGGTCACGCAGGGCGGGCAGCCGATGGCGGTGGACGCCGTGGTCGCCAACTTCGGCTTCGGCACGGACCAGGCGCGGCTCTCGATCCAGTCGATCGCGGTGCCGCCGGGGCCGTTCGCGCTCGTCGGGTCCACCACGGGCGAGATCGGCGCGGTGCCCGGGAGCGCCTCGTTCCGCTTCGATCCCGCGGGGCTGCCGCCCGGGACCTACACGCGCTCCGTCACCGTCACCACGCGCGACGAATCGGTGCCGGGTGCGTCGAGCGCGTCGCTCACGCTGGTGCTGAACGGCACCGTGACGGGCGCGCCGCCGAACCCCGCCGACCTCAATGGCGACGGCGCGGTGGACGGCAACGACCTCGGCATCATGCTCGCCGCCTGGGGCCTGCGCGGCCCCGCCGACCTGAACGGCGACGGCACCGTCGACGGCAACGACCTCGGCATGCTGCTCGCGGCGTGGGGCTGAGCGTCCGCCGGGTCAGGGCGACTCGAAGCGGGAGGCCGGCGGCTCCACCGCGCGCGTCAGCACCAGGTAGCTGCGGTCGCGCGCGTTGACCACCTCGCCGCTCAGGAGCCACGTCGTGCCCACGGGACGCTCGCGCACCCGTCGCTCGAGCTCGGTCATCGTTCGGCTCGGCAGGATCTCCATCGACGCCTCGGGCGCGACGCCGGTGCCCGTGTCCTCGCGGCCGGTGGCGAAGCGCGCGCGCCATGCGCCGGTGAGCGGGTCGCGCAGCACCGTCGCGCGCCGGCTGAGGATGCGCGTCGCGGTCGGCACCAGCGTGGAGCGGTCGTGCGCCTCGACGGCGCGCTTCGCCGCCGTGCCCAGGCCGCTCCGCGCGATGCCCTGGTCGAGCCGGCGCTCGAGCTCGTCGGCGAGCCCGTCGTCGAATCCGGGGAACAGCGTGGTGTCGGGCTCGTGCGCGAGCCGGTCGGGCGGCACCTCGCGGGCGGGCGTCGCCGCGGCGGCAGCGCCGCCCTCGTCGGCATAGGCATCGATGCGCGGGGCGCGCGGCGAGGGACGCGCGGGATCCGGGCGCTCGAGCTCCTTCGGCGCGGTGCGCGCGAGCATGCCCGGCGCCGCCGGAGGGCGCAGCGCGACGATCGCCATGGGAAGCAGGAACGCGCGGTCGCCGCCGTCGAAGATCTCGCCGGTCACCTCGAAGCGCACCGGCGAGTCCTCGCGCGGGTCGGCGAGGATCGCCTTGATGTCCTCGGCGGGGTCGCACGGCATCACGAGGATCGGGCGGCGCCCGCTCGAGGCGAGCCGCTCCTCGAGCCGGAACACCAGGAGCCCCGGCTCGCGCAGCGAGCGCGCGAAGTAGCCGCGCGTCGACGTGAGCATCACGCCCTCGCGCAGGACCGGAAGCGTCGACGCCGGCTTCGGTGCCTCGGGCGGCGGGCCCGCGACGGGCTTCGGTGCCGCGGGTGCCTGCGATGACGCCTCGGCCCCCATGGCGAGGGCGATAAGCAGGGCGGCCGTTCTGGTGCGGGGTCGATCCATGCGCGCGTTGACGCGGGAGGTCGGCTGTGCCACTATACGGGTCTGGCCGGCCGCGTACCCAAGTGGCCTAAGGGGACGGATTGCAAATCCGTTATTCGTGGGTTCAAATCCCACCGCGGCCTTTGCGAACCCCCCCGACGCGGCGCCCCGTGCGCCGCGTCGGTCGTTTCCGGCCCGGCGCGTGCCCCGGTGCGCGCCCGACTTCCGGCGAATCGGGGTCAATCGGGGTTGTCGGCCGGGCCCGCATGTGACACCCTACGGTGCAGGGGTCCCCCGCCATGGCGCAGGTCGGTCGGCGCACAGATTCTGTCCAGGAACGCACGCGGCTCGACACGCTCGAGCGCCTGGCGCTCCTGTACACCCCCGCCGAGGAGTCGTTCGACCGGATCACGCGCCTGGCCGCGCGCGTCATGCGCACGCCCGTGGCGGCCCTGGCCGTGCTCGGCGAGGACCGCCTGTGGTTCAAGTCGCGCCACGGGCTGCAGGTCAACGAGGTTCCGCGCGACGATGCGCTGGTCTCGGGCGCGCTGGGCAGCGCGGGGCCCTTCGTGGTGCGCGACGCGCTCGCCGACGGCGGGCTGGCGCGCTCGAGCCTGGTGGTGAACGCGCCCTACGCGCGGTTCTTCGCGTCGCTCGCGGTGCGCGCCCCCGACGGCGCACGCATCGGCGTCCTGTGCGCCGTCGACGGCGAGCCGCGCGAGGCGTCGCCCGAGGACCTGTCGCTGCTGCGCGACCTGGTGGCCGTCGCAGAGGGCGAGCTGCACCGCCGGCAGCTGACCTTCCGGCAGGGCGACATGATCCGCGAGCTCGGCGAGGCACGCCGGCGCTCGATGGTCGACCCGCTGACGCGCGTGTGGAACCGTGCCGGGCTCGACGCGATCCTCGCGCGGGAGGGCGGCGCCGCGCGCACGCACGGGCTGCCGCTCTCGGTGGCGATGATCGACCTCGACCACTTCAAGGGCGTGAACGACCGCTTCGGCCACGGCGTCGGCGACATCGTGCTCGCCGAGGTGGCGCGCCGGCTGCGGGTCGCGGCCCGCCCGGTGGACTCCGTGGCGCGCTTCGGCGGCGAGGAATTCGTCGTCGTGCTGCCCGACTGCAACGAGGCCGACGCGCGTGCCGTGGCCGAGCGCCTGCGCCGGCGCGTCGGCGACTCGCCGATCGTCGTGGGGCAGGCCGCGCGCATCCCGGTGACGTGCTCGGTGGGCGTGGCCACGCTGCAGGCCGACGAGACGTCCGACGTCATGCTCACGCGCGCGGACATCGCGCTCTACGACGCCAAGAGCGACGGCCGCGACCGCGTCGTCGTCGCGCCGCCGTCGGTCCGGCGCCCCGGCGGCGGCTGATCGGCGCGGCCCGCGGCGTATCATCCGCCCGATGCCTGCCGCCGCCACCGCGGACATCGTCTCGTCCCGACTGATGGTGGGGCTCGAGATCCACGTCGAGCTCGCCACGCGCACGAAGATGTTCACGCGCGCGGGAAGCCCGGGCAGCCCCGAGTTCTACGACCAGGAGCCGAACGCGCTCGTCACGCCGCTGGTGGCCGCGCTGCCGGGGACGCTGCCGGTGATGAACCGCCGCGCGGTCGAGATGTCGATGATGGTGGGGATGGCGCTCGGCTGCTCGGTGGCGCGGCGGTCGAAGTGGGACCGCAAGAACTACACGTACCCCGACCTGCCGAAGGGCTACCAGATCAGCCAGTACGACCTGCCGCTCTGCCACGGCGGCTCGTTCGGGCTGGCGCTGCCGGAGGGCGGCACGCGCACGATCGGCATCGTCCGCGCGCACCTCGAGGAGGACACCGGCAAGCTCGGCCACGAGCTGCCCGGCGGGTTCCGCTACGAGGGATCGCTCGTGGACCTCAACCGCGCGGGCACGCCGCTCCTGGAGGTGGTGACTGCCCCCGACTTCGGCTCCGCCGCCGAGGTGGTGGCCTTCGCGCAGGAGCTGCGCTCGATCTGCCGCTTCCTCGGCGTCACCGAGGGGATCATGCAGAAGGGGCACATGCGCTTCGAGCCGAACGTCAACCTGGTGCTGTCGCTCGCCGACGGCTCCGAGGTGCGCACGCCGGTGGTCGAGGTGAAGAACCTCAACTCCTTCAAGGCGCTGCGCGGGGCGATCGAGCACGAGGCGTCGGTGCAGGCCGCGCGCTGGCGCGCGGACGGCCGCACCATGGGCCCCGGCACCAAGAGCACGCGCGGCTGGGACGACGAACGCGGCGTCACCGTGCTGCAGCGCGAGAAGGAGGATGCGCACGACTACCGTTACTTCCCCGACCCGGACCTGGTGCCGGTGGTGGTGGACGACGCGTGGCTCGCGCGCGTCCGTGCGGAGATCCCGGAGCTTCCCGCGGCGCGCCGCGCGCGATACGTGGGCGAGTACGGGCTCGAGCGCAAGGATGCCGACGCCCTGGTCGAGGAACGCGCCGCGTGCCTCTTCTTCGAGGCGTGCGTGGCGGCGGCCGGCGGCGGCGCGAAGGCCGGCTACGCCTGCGGGAAGTTCCTGCTGAACCAGCTGTCCAAGCGCGCCAACGAGCTCGGCTGCCCGCTCGATCGCGCGGGGCTCTCCGCTGGCCAGGTGGCGGGCATCGTCGCGCTGCGCGAGGCGGGCACGCTCGGCGCGCAGAACGCGGATGCGCTGGTCGCCGCGCTCGCCGGCACCGCGGATGCGGCGAAGGACGCCGCCGATCGGCTGGGCCTGCTCGTGGTGCAGGACGACGCCTCGCTCGACGCGTGGGTGGACCAGGCGATCGCCGCCAACCCGCAGGCCGCCGCCGACGTGCGCGCGGGGAAGGGCGCGGCGATCGGCCGCATCGTGGGCGCGGTGATGAAGCTCGCCGGCGGAAAGGCCGACGCCAAGACCGTGAACGCCCGCATCATGCAGCGGCTCCCGGGGGGCGGGTGATGGACCCGGCCTCGCCCGCGGCGCGCGCCTCGCTCGGCCGGGTGCTGGTCTCCGCCGACCGCATCGCCGCGCGCATGCCCGAGCTCGCGCGCGACATCGTGTCGTGGATGGGCGAGGGCGAGGACGACCTGGTGCTGGTGCCGGTGATGACCGGCGCGTTCATCTTCGCCGCCGACCTGGTGCGGCACATGCCCGTGCGCATGCGCATCACGCTGGCCACGCTCTCGAGCTATCCCGGCACCGCGACCACGAGCCAGGGCGTGCGCGCCGTGGGCGACATGCCCGGCGACCTCTCGGGCCGGCGCGTCCTGGTGGTCGACGACATCCTGGACTCCGGCCGCACCCTGCGCTGGATCCGCGAGCGCTTCGGGGCGGATCGGCCGGCGAAGCTCGCCACGGCCGTGCTCCTGAGGAAGACGGTCCCCGCGGCGCTTTCCACGCCCTGCGAGTTCGTGGGCTTCGACATCCCGGACGAGTTCGTGGTCGGCTTCGGCCTCGACTACGACGGCTGCTTCCGCAACCTGCCCGACGTACGCGTGCTGCACCCGGAGGGCCCGCCGCGGTGAGCGCCGGTCCCCACGCGCGCGACGGCCGCGCCGCGTTCGCGACGACGGCGCTCGACGAGGCGGGCATCCCGCTCTTCGCGGCCACGATGCTCGAGCCGGGGGAGGTCATCATCGGCACGTGGCGGCCGAGCCCGCCGTGGATCGCGCTGCGCTCGGCGCGCTGGAGCGCGTTCGCCATGCTGGTGGCGGCGATCGCCGCGGCGGCGAGCGGAGCCTCGGGGCTGTCGTGGGCGATCCCGATCGGCCAGGCGGCGGTTGGCGCGGTGCTCGTGCGCCTGGCCGTCGCCGTGGCCGAGTGGGCAAGCCGCGTGTACGTCCTCACCGACCGGCGCGTGCTGCGCCGGCGCGGGCTGGTGTCGCCGACCGTCTACTCGGCGAACCTCAACGCCCTGCGGCGCATCGAGCTCGTGCGCACGCGCACCGACCGCGCGCTCGGCACCGGCTCGATCACCTTCTCCGCAGGCCCCGGCCCGGGGTACGACGCCGCGTGGATCATGCTCGCGCGCCCGGCCGAGGTGCTGTCGCTCGTCGAGTCGACGCGCCGGCGCTACGGGCGCTGACCGTCGCCGCGCGCCCCGCCGCGCGCCGTCACTCCCGCCACTGCGGGCCGGAGCGCGGGCTGGCGAGCCGCGGCGCGAGCTCCTCGACGAGTTCCCTGCCGCGCGCGTCGAGGTCCTTCGGCGCCTCGATGGCGATCACCGCATGGAAGTCGCCGGGCTGCCCCTTCGCCGGCTGGATGCCCTTGCCCTTGACGCGCAGCCGCTGGCCGCTCTTCACGCCGGGCGGGATGCGCATCTGCACCGAGCCCGAGAGGAGCGGCACCTTGATGGAGGTGCCGAGCGCGGCCTCGGCGATGGTGAGCGGCACGTCCATCACCAGGTCGTCGCCCTCGCGCCGCAGCCACGGGTGCGGCGCGACGCGGACGGTGACGATCAGGTCGCCCGCCGGTCCGCCGGACGCGCCCGCCGAGCCCTTGCCGCGCACCGCAAGGCGTGCGCCGTCGAGCGTGCCCGCGGGGATCGACAGCTGGATGCCCTGGCCGTTCACCGTGATGGAGCGCTTGCCGCCGAGGGCCGCGGTCGTGAAGTCGACGGTCTCCTCCATGGCGAGGTCGCGGCCCTTCTGCGGGCCCGCCTCGGCCTCCTCGAAGCCGCCGAACCCTCCGGCGCCGCGCCCACGCCCGCCGCGCGCCCGCCCGCCGCCGAACATCGAGCCGAACACCTCCTCGAAGGTCGACGGATCGACGTTCTGCCAGCCCTGGCCGCCGCCGCCGAACGGACTGGCGCCGCCGAAGGGGTCCGCGCCCGGTGCGCCGCCGCCGTTCGCGCCGCCGGTCGGCCCTGCGCGCACGCCGGCCATGCCGAACTGGTCGTAGCGCTTTCGCTTCTCGTCGTCGGCCAGGACGTCGTAGGCCTCCTGGATCTCCTTGAAGCGTGCGGCCGCCCCGGGCTCCTTGTTGACGTCGGGGTGGAACTTCCGCACCAGCGTGCGGTGCGCCTTCTTCAGGTCGTCGGCGCTGGCGGTGCGGGGCACGCCGAGGATCTCGTACAGGTCACGGTCCATGGGCGCCTTCGGGGGCGCGAGTATAGGACTGGCCCGGCGGCCCACGGCGGGCAGCGTTCCCCGCGCACCCTACGATCGTCGCCATGTCGACGTGCTCCCCGCGGCCCACCACCGTGAAGCTGCCGGTGCTCGGCGCCTCCGGTGCGCCCCGGCGCGCGGCGTTCGGCTCGCGCCGTGGCTGGAAGCGCGCGGCCGTGCTGGCGGGCGTTTGGATCTTCATGATCGGCCACGTGGTGCAGTGGCTGGCGATGGGCGCGACGCTGGCGCCGATCGAGCCGAGCGAGTCGATGGAGACCGTGAAGAACGGCATCGTGACGGTCGGGGCGATCTTCTTCGGCGTCGCGCTCCTCTCCACCGCGCTGCTTGGGCGCTGGTTCTGCGGATGGGGCTGCCACTGGGTGGCCATCCAGGACGGGACGGCGTGGCTGCTGGCGCGCGCGGGGATCCGGCCGAGGCCGTTCCGCTCGCGGCTCCTCGTGTGGCTGCCGCTCTGCCTGGCGCTCTACATGTTCGTTTGGCCGCTCTTCTACCGCTTCGCCGTGGCGCCGTGGACGCAGCCGGACCTGCGCTGGCCGGGCTGGTCGACGCACCTGGTGACGCAGGACTTCTGGGCGTCGTTCCCCGGATGGGCGATGGGCATCCCGTTCGTCCTGGTGAGCGGCGTGCTGGTGGTGTGGCTCCTGGGCACCAAGGGCTACTGCACGTACGCGTGCCCCTACGGCGGGTTCTTCGCGCCGCTCGACGAGGTGGCGCCGATGCGCATCGTGGTCGACCACGACCGCTGCGAGCAGTGCGGCCACTGCACCGCGGTGTGCACGAGCAACGTGCGCGTCCACGAGGAGGTCCGCGATTACGGCATGGTGGTCGACACCGGCTGCATGAAGTGCATGGACTGCGTGTCGACGTGCCCGAACGAGGCGCTCCGCTTCGGCCACGGCGGGCCGGCGATCTCGGTGGAGCGCGCGGGCACGCGTGCCGCCGCCGCGGCCGAACGGCGCCATGACCTCTCGTGGCCCGAGGAGGCGGCGCTTGCCGCTGTCGCGGTGGGAACGCTGCTGGCCGTGCGCGGCGCGTACGTCGGCGTGCCGCTCCTGTTCGCCTCCGGCATCGCCGTGTGCGTCACGTTCCTGGCGTGGAAGTCCTGGCGCGTGCTGCGCGACGCGAATTCCTCCTTCCACGGCGCGCGCCTGCGCCTGCGCGGCCGGCTGTCGCGCGCGGGGGTGGCGTGGATCGGCGTGACCGCGGTGGCGCTCGTCGGCACGCTGTGGGCGGGCGCGCTCAATGCCAGCGTGTGGGCAGCGCGCCTGCTGGACGCGCGCGTCTCGATCCCCGCCGAGGTGGTGTTCTCCGAGCACGGGATGGAGCCCGACGCGGCCGGCCGGCAGGCCGCCGAGCGCGCGCTCGCCCTCTACGGCGTGGCGGCGGCGTGGCCCGAGGGCTGGTCGCCGTTCCCGGTCGCCTGGCGGCGCACCGACATGGAACGCGCCTACCTGCTGGCGGCGCTCCGCCGCGGCGACGAGGCCGAGGCGATGCTGCGGCGCTCGTGGGGGCGCGACGGCCCCGACGAGGGCGTGGCGATCGTGCTCGGTCGCCTGGTGCGCATGGCGCCGTCGCGCCGTGACGAGGCGATCCGCTGGTACGACGACGTGCTCGCCGTGCATCCCGCCTGGCGCGAGCTGCGCGAGGAGCAGGTGACGTGGCTCGACCTCGAGGGCGAGCACGCGCGCATGCTCGCGAGTGCGCGCGCGGGCGCGGCCGCCATGCCCGACGACCTGGAGTCGCTGCGGCGCCTGTCGCTTGCGCTCATCGAGCGCGGTGCCGGCGACGACGATGTCCGCGAGGGCGTGGCGCTCGTGCGGCGGACGCTCGAGATGGCCCCGGGCAACGCCTTCGCGCACGTGGCGCTTGCCCGCGGGCTGGTGAAGCTCGGCGATGCCGACGGCGCGGTCGCCGAGTTCCGCCGCGCGATGGAACTTGACCCGCAGTCGCCGGTGATCCGCTCGATGGCCGACGAGGCCGCGGTGCAGCTCGGCCGCCCCGTGGCGCCCTGAGCCTTCGGAGGCCCGGCAGGCTCAGTTCGCCGCGCCCCAGTTGGCCAGCAGCTGGCCGAGGTCATCGCCGTTCACCGCGCCGTCGTCGGTGAGGTCGGCGGCGCACGCGTACGTGCACGGGCCCCATGCCGCCAGCAGCCGTCCGAGGTCGTTGCCGTCGACGGCGAGGTCGCCGTCCAGGTCCCCGAGCCCCGCGCGCCGGCGCGCCTCGCGCACCGCGGCGGCGGCATCGAGCCGGCCGAAGCCCGTGCGCGTGTCGAAGCCGGGCACCGTGATGTCGACCGCGGTCGCGTTGACGATGGGCGCCAGGTCGCGCGGCGCGATCGACGGCGCCGCCGCGCGCATGAGCGCGATGGTGCCCGTGACGAAGGGCGCCGCCATGCTGGTGCCGGTCTTCAGCCCGTGGGCGCCCGGCTCGATGGTCGACAGGATCGACACTCCCGGCGCGGCGAGGTCGAGCTGCGGGCCGATCGCGGAGTTCGACGCCGGCGTGCCCATCGAGTCGATCGACGCGACCGCGATGACCTCGGGCCAGCGCGCGGGGACCGCCACGCCGTTCGCCCCGGTGTTGCCGGCCGCGGCCACCAGGACCGCGCCATCCGACATCGCGTAGGCGATGGCGTCGCGCAGCACCTGGTTCTCGACCGAGTACTGGAGGCTCGCGTTGAGCACGGTGGCGCCGTGGTCGACGGCCCACACGATGCCGGCGGCGAGCGCGGCGGTGGTGCCGCTGCAGCCGCTCAGCACGGTGACCGGCATGATCCTGACGTTCCACGCCACGCCCGCCGTGCCCTGGCCGTCGTTGCCGCGCGCGGCGACGATGCCGGCCACGTGCGTGCCGTGCTGCGAGCACTGGCTGAGGGTGTCGTCGTTGCCGGCGGGCACGTTCCAGCCCGGCACCATGCGGTCGGCGAATGCCTCGTGCGGGTCGACGCCGCTGTCGAGGATGGCGACGACCGTGTCTGCGCGGCCGACCGTGAGGTGCCACGCGCCGCGGGCGCGGATGTCGGAGCCCGACTCGCCGGCGACGCCGCCGACGAGCTGGCCGGTGTTCTCGAGCGCGTGCTGCTGCGGGTAGAGCGGGTCACTGGGCGCGGGCGCGTCCGAGGCGATGCCGCCGATCCCGATCGGCTCGGCGCGCTCGACGAGCCCGCCCGCCGCCGCGAGCGCCGCGGCCGCCGCGCGCGGGTCGGCGCCGTCCGTGATCGAGAGTTCCGTCCAGCGGTCGAGACCTGCGGCGCGCGCACGAGCCGTGTCGCGCGGAACCACCGCGAGGGCAGGGTGCACCCCGCGCACGCCCGTGCGCGCCAGCGCACGCGAGAGCCCCGCGTCGATCCGTCCGTCGGCGCGCCGTGCGGAGGGTGCGCCGTCGGCGCCGACCGCGATCGACGCCCCCGGCACAAGCTTGACGAGCACGCGTCCCGGCACCACCGCGTCGGCCGCCGGCGCCGCAGCCGGCACGGCGCCCTGGAACGGCGCCGCCACCCCGCCCGGGGCGGCCAGCGCAAGCATGCAGGCGAGGGGCACGGAGGCGATCACGACCATTGATACGCCGCCCGCGGCGCCCGGGTTGGGTGCCGCGTCGGTGTTCGAGAACCTAGCGGTTTCCGGGGCCCTGTCCATGACGAGCCGGGCATTCCCCGGCAGGTTGCCCGGCCGGCCCGCTCCATCCCGCGCTCCACGCGTTTGCGGGCGCCCGCCCGGGACCGATAGCATCGTCTGCCTTGCCCGGATTCCAGCCGGGCCGAACCCCAGGCTCCGGAGCACCTTCCCCAATGTCCATGCACGACAAGCGCTACCTGTTCACCAGCGAGTCCGTCTCGATGGGCCACCCCGACAAGCTCGCCGACCAGATCAGCGACGCGGTCCTCGACGCGATCCTCGCGCAGGACCCGATGAGCCGCGTGGCGTGCGAGACGCTGGTGACCACGGGCCTCGCGGTCGTCGCCGGCGAGGTGACCACCAAGGCCACCGTGAACGTCGCCGACATCGTGCGCGCCGCGGTGCGCAAGGCCGGCTACGACGACGCGCTCAAGGGCTTCGACTGGAAGAGCTGCGGCGTGAGCGTGGTGCTCGGCCGCCAGAGCCCGGACATCGCCATGGGCGTCGACCGCGAGGGTGCGGGCGACCAGGGCATGATGTTCGGCTTCGCCTGCCGCGAGACGCCGGAGCTCATGCCGCTCCCCATCGCGATCTCGCACGAGCTCGTGAAGCGCCAGGCGCACGTGCGCGAGAAGGGCATCGTCAAGGGCCTGCGCCCGGATGCCAAGAGCCAGGTCACCGTCGAGTACCACGGCCTCACGCCGGAGCGGATCGACACCGTCGTCCTCTCCACGCAGCATGACCCGGTGTGGAACGGCCCCGCCGGCCAGAAGAAGCTGAAGGCCGAGGTCATCAAGCACATCATCAAGCCGGTCCTCGGCAAGTGGTGGCACGACCGCATCACCGTGCACGTCAACCCGACCGGCCAGTTCGAGATCGGCGGCCCGCACGGCGACTGCGGCCTCACCGGCCGCAAGATCATCGTCGACACCTACGGCGGCCGCGGCCGCCACGGCGGCGGCGCGTTCAGCGGCAAGGACCCGTCGAAGGTCGACCGCAGCGCCGCGTACATGGCGCGCTACATCGCCAAGAACATCGTCGCCGCGCGCCTCGCCGAGGTGTGCGAGGTGCAGCTGAGCTACGCGATCGGCGTGGCCGAGCCGACGAGCGTCCTCGTCGACACGCAGGGCACCGGCGCGGTGAGCGACGAGTGGCTCGCCCGCGAGGTGCGCAAGCACTTCGAGCTCACGCCTCGCGGCATCATCCGCTCGCTCGGCCTGCGAAAGCCCATCTACAGCGCCACCGCCACGCACGGCCACTTCGGCCGCGCGCCCGGCGAGGGCGGCCCCGGCACCTTCGCGTGGGAGCGGACCGACAAGGCCGCCGCGCTGCGCAAGGCGGCCGAGAAGGCCGGCCAGCTCGGCGCGGGCAAGGCGTCCGCGGGCAAGCCCGCCGGCGCGAAGAAGCCCGCGCGCCGCATGGCGATGGCCTGAGATCGCCCCTGGCCCGCACCGCACCAACCTCGCCGACGGGATCCGTCTCGCCTGCACGCGCCGCCGCGCTCGACCGGCTGGAGCGGCAGGCGAGCCGCTTTCCCGACCTCGAGTTCGGCGAGCACGGCACGCCCGGGCTCGACGCGCGCGACGCGGCGCTGGCGCGCGCCATCGAGCACGCCGCGGCGCAGCGCTGGCTGACGCTCGTCGCGCTCGCGCGGGCGTGCATCGACCGGCGGTGGGAGAACGTCGACCACCGGATCAAGGCGGCCGTGCTGGGCGCGGCCGCGCAGCTCTTCCTCTTCGGAAACCAGGCCGACCACGCCGTGGTCGACGACACGGTGGAGTGGACCAAGGCCAAGGGCCACCGCGGCGCGCCCGGCTTCGTGAACGCGGTGCTGCGGCGCATGGTGTCGCTGCGCGGCGGGATCGAGGACGGCGATGCCGCGGACCCCGCGCGCTGGCGCGGGCGCGACGACGTGCTGCCGCTGGCCGACGGCCGGGTGCTGCGGCTCACGCGCGGCGTCTTCGGCCGCGACGAGGTGCAGCGCACCTGCGAGCAGCTGAGCGTCGGCGAGGAGCTCTTCCTGCACTGGATCAACGCGGTCGGGCGCGAGCGCGCCTTCGCGCGCGCGCTGCACTGCCTGCGGCCCGCGCCGCTCGTGGTCGCGGGGCTTCCGGAGGCGGCCTTCGTCGCCGGCGGCACGCTCGAGGGCCGCGCCGTTCCCCACTCGCGGCCTGGCTACCACGTCTGGACCGACGGCCACGAGTCGCTGGTGGCGGCGCTCGCCGCTCATCCCGGTGCGCGCGTGCAGGACGCCGCGAGCGCGCGCCCCGTGCACCTCTCCGACACGCTGCGGCCGGCGGTGATCCTCGACGCCTGCGCGGGCCGCGGCACGAAGACGGGCCAGCTCGCGGAGCTCCATCCGCAGGCAGAGGTGGTCGCCACCGACGTCGACGGCGCACGGCTGCGGGCCCTCGCCAAGGCGTTCGAGGGGCACCCGCGCGTCAAGGTGACCACGCCCGAGGGACTGCGTCGCGTCGTCGGCCGCGTCGACCTCCTCGTGCTCGACGTGCCGTGCTCGAACACCGGGGTGCTGCCGCGCCGGCCCGAGGCCAAGTACCGCTTCACGCGGGCGCGGCTCGACTCGCTGGTGCGCCTGCAGCGGCAGATCGTCGAGGAGCACCGCCTGATGCTCTCGCCCGAGGGCGCGATCCTCTACGCGACGTGCAGCCTGGAGCCCACCGAGAACGAGCAGCAGGTCGCCTGGGCCGCCGGGCGCACCGGCCGGAGCGTGGCGCGGCAGGAGCGCGCCGAGCCGGAAGGCCTTCCGGGCGGGCCGGATATGGCCTATTCCGACGGCGGCTTTGGGGCGCTGCTGGCGGCGCGGTAGGATTGTGGATCCGCCGTTTTCCGCCTCGGAGGCCCGCATGCCCGTGCCGATGACCGTCACCGAGATCCTCGACCCGCAGTGCGTGCTCGTGCCACTCGTGGCCGGCACCAAGCGCGAGGCGATCGACGCGCTCGTCGATGCGCTCGCCTCGACCGGGCGCGTCTCCGACGCCGCCGCGGTGAAGAAGGCGGTGTGGGACCGAGAGCAGCAGCGCTCGACGGGAATCGGCGAGGGCCTGGCCATCCCGCACGGCAAGACGCCCTCGGCGCACGGCCTGTGCATGGCGGTCGGCCGCCTGGCGCAGCCCATCGAGTACGACTCGATCGACCGCAAGCCGGTGCGGCTGGTGGTGCTCCTGGTCTCCCCGCCCGAGCGGACGAGCGACCACATCCAGGCGCTCGGGCGCATCTCGCGACTGATGACCAACCCGTCGTTCCGCGAGCAGGTGTATTCCGCCGCGGGCCCGGCCGAGCTCCTCGAGCTCTTCCGCACCGCCGAGCGCGGCTGATTCCCGCACGGGGCCGTTCCTGGCGCTGCCTAGAATCCGTCCTGCGGCCTGCCGGCCGCGGGAAGGCGCCCACATGCTGGTCCCCATGCACCTCTCGCGCATCCTGATCCGGGAGATGGCCGACATGCAGGTCATCGAGCTGACCGAGACGGGCGGCACGCGGACGTTCCCCATCGTGATCGGCCTGCCGGAGGCGTTCGCGATCGACCGCCGCATCAAGGGCACGCAGATCCCGCGCCCGCAGACGCACGACCTGCTCGCCGAGACGATCCGCGCCCTCGGCGGGCGCCTGCGCGAGATCCGCATCACGCACCTCGATGCCGGGACCTTCTTCGCGCAGCTGGTGATCGACCGCGACGGCGAGGTGATCGAGGTCGATTCGCGGCCCTCGGACGCAATCGCGCTCGGCGTGGCCGATGGGGTGCCGATCCTCGTCGACGAATCCGTGCTCGCCGAGGCCGCGAGCGACGCGGGCGTCGAGCCGCCGCCGTCCGCCGGCGGCACCTCCGCACCCGACGGCGACGAGGACGGCGGGGAAGAGGACGAGGCGTGAGCGCCCCGCTCGCGCGGCGCCTCGCCGACCTGCCGCCCGTCGACGGCGCCCGCATCAAGGAGCGTGCCGGCGACTTCCTGGTGGAGGAGCTGCCGCTCTACGAGCCCTCCGGCGAGGGCGAGCACCTCTACCTGCGCGTCGTGAAGCAGGACCTCGCGCACCAGGACCTGGTGTCGGTGCTGTGCGCGCACTTCGGCGTCGGGCCGCAGGCGATCGGCACCGCAGGCATGAAGGACCGCTGCGCGGTGACCAGCCAGACCGTGAGCGTGCACCTGCCGCGCCGGCCGGAGCTGCGCTCGATCCAGGATGACCGCATCCAGGTGCTGTGGGCCACGTGGCACGTGAACAAGCTGCGACGCGGGCACCTTGCGGGGAACCGCTTCTCGATCCGCGTGCGCGGGCTCGAGCCCTTCCGCGCGCCCGCGGTGTGGCGCGGCATCCGCGCGCTGGAGGCGCACGGAGTGCCGAACGGCTTCGGCCCGCAGCGCTTCGGCATGCGCAGCGACAACCACCTGCTCGGGGCGATGCTCCTCCAGGACCGGCTCGGCGAGCTGGCCGACCTGCTGTGCGGCGAGGCGATGGCCGGCACCGTCGAGGGCCGGCGCGCTTCGGCCGCGCGCGCACGCGGGGCCGACGCGGCCGCCGCCGTGCGCGCCGTGCCGCCGCCCACGCGCGAACTGTGGCTCGACGCGTGGCAGTCGGCCGTCTTCAACCGCGTGCTCGATGCGCGCATCGCGGACGGCACGCTCGACCGCGTGCTGCCCGGGGACGTGGCGGTGAAGCATCCGAACGGCGCGATGTTCCTCGTCGATGACGCGGCGATGGCCGAGGAGGGCGACCGCGCGCCCGACGCGCGGGCGGCGCGGTTCGAGATCTCCGCCACCGGGCCGCTGCCGGGCCCCGACGCGATGCGTGCCTCGGGCGCCGTCGCCGAGGCCGAGCGCGCGGCGATCGCCGCGACCGGCGTCGATCCTGCGCGGCTCGAGCGCGCCGGCACGCGCCCCTCGGGCGACCGGCGTCCGCTGCGGGTACGGCTGTCGAACCCGGAGCTCGAGTCGGGTTTTGACGAGCACGGCCCCTACGTGCGCGTGGCGTTCGACCTGCCGCCCGGGGCCTACGCGACGGTGGTGCTGCGCGAGGCGCTCGGCGACGGCCTGGTCGACGCGTCGCGCGAGGCGGCGCGTTCCTGACGCCGCCGGGCGAAGAAGCGCGTCAGCTGCCGGCCGCACGGCCGCGCCAGGATGCCCGCGACGATCGGCGGACGGTGGTTCAGGCGCCCGTCGGCGGGGATCGCCCACAGGCTGCCGCATGCGCCGGCCTTCGGGTCGTGCGCGCCGAAGAAGACGCGGCCGATCCGCGCGTTGACGATCGCGCCCGCGCACATCGCGCAGGGCTCGAGCGTCACCGCGAGCGAGCAGTCGGAGAGCCGCCACGCGCCGCGCGCCTTGCCGGCCTCGCGCATCGCGGCGAGCTCGGCGTGGCCGGTGGGGTCGCCGGTCGCCTCGCGGTCGTTGGCCTGCTCGGACACCACCGTGCGTCCGCGGTAGACGACCGCGCCGACCGGCACCTCGCCGCGCGCCGCGGCATGGCGCGCCAGGCCCATCGCCCGCAGCATCATCGCGACGTCGTTGGCGCGCGCGCCTCCCCTCGCCGCCCGCGCACCTGCAAGCCGCACCGCCAGGCCCCGCCGCCGGCGCGGCCTCACTCGTCGCCCTCGTTGCCGTCGGTCCGCGTGCGGCGGTACTTCGGCCGCCCGACCAGCGTGCCCAGCGCGTTGCGCACCACGCCGCCCTCGGCCACCGCGCGCGAGGGCGCGATGGTCAGCAGCACGATCCCCAGCTCGTACAGCATGTAGAGCGGGATGGTGAGCGCGACCATGCTGAAGGCGTCGATCGTCGGCGAGATGACCGCCGCGATGATCGCGCAGGCGAAGAGCGCATGGCGCCAGTGCTTGCGCAGCATGCGCGTGTCCAGGATGCCCACCCACCCCAGGAGCAGCACCGCCACCGGCATCTGGAACGCGACCGCCACCGCCACGGCGAAGAAGAGCAGGAAGTCGACGTACTCCTGCAGCCGGTACTGCTGCGAGAGGTCGCCGGTGGTGCGCGTGGCCACCGTGCGCACCTCGAGCGCGCCGTCCTTCCGGCCCGCATCCACCGCGACGTACAGCTGCCCGTCGGACTTGAGCATCCACAGCTGCCCGGGCCGCGCATCGGGCGGGTCGGCCTCGAGCACCGGGATCGCGGGCACCGCGGCATCGGGCGCGACCGCGGCGGCCACCGCGCGCGGCGGCTCGGCGCCGAAGGAGATCAGCATCCGCAGCATGTAGGGCATCACGAGGTAGAGCCCCGTGAGCCCGGCCGCCGCGAGGATGGTGGACAGCGGCACGAGGAAGCGTGCATAGCGGCGCTCGTGCGCGAAGAGCCCCGGCGACACGAAGAGCCAGAGCTGCCACATGATCCAGGGCAGCGACGCCACCACCGCGGTCCAGATGGAGATCTGCAGGTCCACCATCAGGCTCTCGGTGGGGCTGAGGACCTGCAGGTTGGTGGGCTGGCCCTCGGCCGCGAGCGCCGTCACCAGCGGCCGCACCAGGAACCCGCGCACGTGCGAGGCGCCGGAGAACACCGCGATCGCCAGCACGAACGGCACCACCAGCGCCTTCACCAGGCGCGTGCGCAGCTCGTCGAGGTGGTCCCCGAAGCTCATCATGCCCCCGCCGCCCTCGTCCTGGAGATGGTCCTGGTCGCGCGGCATGCGTGGGCGGTCAGGCTATCGCCCGCACCCCTCGGGAAGCCCGAAGAAGCGGCAGGCGTTGGCGTCCACCGTGCGCTCGAAGTCCTCCCACGGCACGTTGCGCAGCACCGCCAGGTGCCGTGCGACGTGCATCACCATCGCCGGCGTGCACGGGCGCGTGCCGCGCACGGGTTCCGGCGCGAGGTAGGGCGCGTCGGTCTCGCACATCAGCCGGTCCATCGGCACCAGCATCGCCGCGCGCTGCACCTCGGGTGCGCTGCGGAAGGTCACCACGCCGGTGAAGCTGATCCACGCGCCGAAGTCGAGCACGGCGCGCGCCTCGTCCGGCCCCTCGGTGAAGCAGTGGAAGACGAATCGGTCGCGGGGCAGGCCGCTCGAGGCGAGGACCGGCAGCAGGTCCGCCACCGCGCGCCTGCAGTGCACGACGACCGGCTTCGCCCCCAGCTCGTCGTTCCACCGCGCCACGAGTGCCAGCTGCTCCTCGAGCACCGGCCGCTGCTCCTCCTGCGTGGGGGAGGGGTAGTGGCGGTCGAGGCCCAGTTCGCCCCAGGCGACGCAGCGCGGGTGCGCGCCGGCGCGGCGCATCTGGTCCCAGTCGCGCGGGTCGAGGGCATGGAGCGGGTGGACGCCGGCGGTCGACCAGACCTCGGGGTGGCGGCCGGCGAGTTGGGCGCTCGCCAGCGAGTCGGCGGTCGTGGTTCCCACGGTGATCAACGCACCCACCCCGGCCGCGCGGGCCTGCGAAATCACGCTCGGGACGTGGTCCGCGAGGGCGTCGTTCAGGAGATGGCAGTGAGTATCGATCAAAAGTTATCAGACGCTAAATCACCCGTGGCAGCGGGCGTCGGAGGCTAGCACCCGCCTTCCCGTTCCTTGACCGCCTCTTGGCACGGGCCGTAACATTGGCAGCGGACTTCGTGAAACTTTTCACAAAGTCTGCGGGCGTTTCGCGCCCGCTGGTCCATTTCTCCGACTTCACAGAGCAGACGATGAGCCGATTCCTGTTCCCCCGTTGGTCGAACGCGCTGCTGCCCTTCGTGCTGGTGGTCGGCGCCGTCGCCCCGCTCTACGTGACGCTGCTCGTCGCCTACGGGTTCAGCCCGAAGACGCTCGACGGCCAGTACCAGCCGGCCCAGCCCGTGCCCTTCAGCCACGCGCTGCACGCGGGCAAGCTGGGCATGGACTGCCGCTACTGCCACAACACGGTCGAGAACGCCGCGCACGCCGCCGTGCCGCCGACGCAGACCTGCATGAACTGCCACACGCAGATCCACAAGGAGAGCCCGAAGCTCGCGGAGGTCCGCTCGAGCTACGAGACCGGCATGCCCATCGAGTGGATCAAGGTGCACAAGCTGGGTGACTACGCGTACTTCGACCACTCCGCGCACGTCACGCGCGGCGTCAGCTGCGTGGAGTGCCATGGCCGCGTCGACCAGATGGAAGTGGTGCACCGCGCGCAGCCGCTCTCGATGGGCTGGTGCCTCGGCTGCCACCGCAACCCCGTCGACCATGTCCGCCCGCCGGAGGAGGTCTTCGCCCTCTGGAAGCCCACCACCGAGACGTGGACCAAGGACGAGCGGCTCGCGCTGATCGACCGCTACGACATCCACCCGAACGAGTACTGCACGACCTGCCACCGCTGAGCGCCGCCCCCGCGGCACCGCGACCACCGACACGCCAGACACGGACCCGAACCATGCACGACGGTTGCACCCACGGACACGCCGAGCCCGCCCCCGCGCCGGCTCCCGCCACGCAGGCCGGAGGCCCCGCGCGCCGCAGCGCCTACTGGCGCTCGGTCGAGCAGCTCGCCGCAACCCCCGAGTTCCAGTCGTTCATGCACCGGGAGTTCCAGCCCGGCGCGGCCGAGGCGAGCGACGACGACCGCCGCTCGTTCATCAAGGTGATGGGCGCGTCCTTCGCGCTCGCGGGCCTGGCCGCCGCCGGCTGCCGCCGCTACCCCGAGGCCAAGTTCGCCGAGTACGCGTCGCGTCCCGCGAACCGCTCGCCCGGCATCCCCGTCACCTACGCCAGCACCTACGAGCTCGCCGGCACCGGCTTCGGCGTGCTCGCCACCAGCTTCGACGGCCGCCCGATCAAGCTCGACGGCAACCCCGCGCACCCGAGCGCCCCGCTCGCCGGCGGCGCGGCGTCGGTCGACCCCGCGGCGCTCGCCGCGCGCGGCGTCGCGCAGGTCGGGCCGTCGACGGCCATCGCCCAGGCGCGCGTGCTCGAGCTCTACGACCCCGAGCGCAGCCGCATCGCGCTCGAGGGGGGCAAGCCCTCCACGGCCGCCGCGTTCGACGCGTGGCTCGAGCCGCGCCGCGCCGAGTGGAAGCGCACGGGCGGCGCCGGCCTCGTGGTCGTCGCCGATCCGTCCGCGTCGCCCACCATGGCCGACGTGCGTGCACGCCTGCTCTCGGCCTTCCCCAAGGCCACGTGGGCGTCGTGGTGCTCGGTGAACGACGACAACGCGCTCGCCGGCACGAAGCTCGCCTTCGGCGCGCCGCGCGCCGTGCGCCCGCGATTCGACCGCGCGAAGGTCATCCTGAGCCTCGACAGCGACTTCCTGCATGAGTGCCGCTCCTCGGTCGAGAACGCGCGCGCGTGGGCCGCGGGACGGACGCTCATGCGCCGCGAGAACGGACGCCTCGTCGCCAAGGACGCCGCGAAGGCGGAGATGAGCCGCGTCTACCAGGTGGAGGGACTGCTCACCGTCACCGGCATGAGCGCCGACCAGCGAATCGCCGTGCGGCCCTCGCAGGTCGCGGCACTCGCCGCCGCGGTCGCCGACCGGCTCGGCGTCGGGGGCGCGCGCCAGATGGCCGCGTTCGCGCCGAAGCTCGGTGACCATGACCAGGAGATCCTCGATGCGCTGGTGGAGGACCTGAAGTCCGCCGGCAGCGCGGGCCTCGTCGTCGCCGGCTACCGCCAGCCGCCCGTCGTGCACGCGATCGCCGCGGCGATCAACGCGCACCTCGGCGCCTACGGCACCACGGTCGAGACGATGTCGACCGATTCCGAGCAGTGCGGCCCGGCGCTCGAGAAGGCCGTCGCCATGCTGAACGCCGGCAACGTCGACACGCTGGTGGTCGTGGGCTGCAACCCGGCCTTCGACGCGCCCGCCGACCTCGGCTTCGCCTCCGCGATGGCCAAGGCCAAGCACGTCGTGCACCTGTCCTACCACGTCGACGAGACGTCGCGTGCCGCCGGCGTCACGTGGCACGTGCCGATGACCCACTTCCTGGAGAGCTGGGGCGACACGCGCGCCGCCGACGGCACGATCGCGATCGCGCAGCCCCTGGTGGCGCCGCTCCTTGACCCCGCCGAGGGCGGGCGCAGCGCGATCGAGCTGGTCGCGGCGCTTTCCGGCGACGCGGTGCGCGACGGCCGCGAGCTGGTGCGCCGCCGGCACATGCAGCTCTCGGGCCGCTCGGGCAACGACTTCGAGGCGCACTTCCGCGGCTGCCTCGACCGCGGCGCCTGCGAGGGCACCGCGTCCGCCGCGCAGCGCACGCCGGCCCCCTCGGGTGCCGAGCGCGCGATGTCGGACTGGGTGGCCTCGCGCACCGAGGCCGACGGGATGGACCTTGAGTTCTTCTCCGACGGCAAGGTGTTCGACGGCCGCTTCGCGAACGTCGGCTGGCTGCAGGAGCTGCCCGACCCCGTCACCAAGATCACCTGGGACAACGCGCTCCTGATGTCCGCCGCGACCGCCGGCAAGCTTGGCGTCAAGAGCGGCGACCTGGTGGGCGTCTCCGTGCCCGGCGGTGCCGCATCCGTCGACGCGGCCGCGTGGGTGCTTCCCGGCATGGCCGACGACACGCTGGGCCTGGCCGTCGGCTACGGCCGCGGCGAGGCGGCGGGCTCGATCGGCGCGGGCGCCGGCTTCGCCGCCGCGCCGCTGCGCACCCTGAAGGCCGCGTGGATCGCCACCGGCACCAAGGCGGCGAAGGGGCAGGGCACGTATGCCTTCGCGCACACGCAGGACCACGGCACGGCCGATGCGGCGGTGCCGTCCATCCCGCTCGACTCGATCCAGGAGCGCCTGCCGACCCTGGTGCGCGAGGCCTCGCTCGCCCACTACCGCGAGCACCCCGACTTCGCCAAGCACGCCACCCACGTGGCGCACCGCCTCTCGATGTGGGAGGAGACCAACCTCGAGGGCGCCAAGCACCGCTGGGCGATGACCATCGACCTCTCCAGCTGCACCGGATGCAGCGCGTGCGTGGTGGCATGCCAGGCGGAGAACAACATCCCGATCGTGGGCAAGGACCAGGTGGCCCGCGGGCGCGAGATGCACTGGATCCGCATCGACCGCTACTTCAAGGGCGGCGACGCGCAGCGGCCGGACGCCTACCGCGTGCAGCCGGTGACCTGCGTGCACTGCGAGAACGCGCCGTGCGAGCAGGTGTGCCCGGTGGCCGCGACCGTCCACGACAAGGACGGCCTGAACAACATGGTCTACAACCGCTGCATCGGCACCCGCTACTGCAGCAACAACTGCCCGTACAAGGTGCGGCGCTTCAACTTCTTCGACTACAACCGGCGCGACCCGGTGCGCGAGGGCGACGTCCTGATGACGAAGCCCGAGTACTACGTCAAGGACGGCCCGAACGACTGGCTGCGCATGCAGTTCAACCCGGACGTCACGGTGCGCATGCGCGGCGTGATGGAGAAGTGCTCCTTCTGCACGCAGCGCATCCAGGAGGCGAAGATCTCCGCCAAGAACCGCTGGGTGCGCCAGGGCGGCAACGCCGGCGGCGGCGAGCAGGCGATGCCCGACTGGGCGGTGCAGACGGCCTGCATGCAGGCCTGCCCGACCGGCGCGATCGTCTTCGGCGACCTGAACGTCGAGGGAAGCGACGTGCTGGCGCTGCAGCGCTCCAAGCGCAGCTACGACCTGCTCGAGGAGCTGAACACGAAGCCGCGCCTGAAGTACCTCGCGCGCGTGGACAACCCCGCCATCGACCACGGCGCGCACGACCACGGGCACGACCATGGCCATGACCACGGCCATGGCGGGCACGGCAACGCCGCCGCCGCCAACGGAGCCAAGGCATGACGAGCATCCCGTCCGACCCCGGCCACCCGATGCGTGGCTTCACCGAGACCGACAACACCGCGGACGTGCCCGGACGGCGCGCGCCGCTGGTGCTGGGCACCGACCGCTTCCACCAGGTGACCAACACGGTCTGCCGGCCGAACGAGACGCGCAAGCCGCCGATGGCGTGGACCGTCATGTTCGTCCTCAGCATGCTGCTGGTGATGAACCTCGGGTTCTGCGTCACCTACCTGATCTTCACGGGGGTCGGCGTCTGGGGCCTGAACAACCCGGTGATGTGGGCCTTCGACATCACGAACTTCGTGTTCTGGGTCGGCATCGGCCACGCCGGCACGCTGATCAGCGCCATCCTCTTCCTGTTCCGCCAGAAGTGGCGCACGGGCATCAACCGCTTCGCCGAGGCGATGACCATCTTCGCGGTCATCTGCGCCGGCCTGTTCCCGGGCATCCACGTCGGCCGCGTGTGGATGGCCTACTGGCTCTTCCCGATCCCCAACCAGATGGAGATGTGGCCGCAGTTCCGCAGCCCGCTGCTCTGGGACGTGTTCGCGGTGAGCACGTACTTCAACGTGTCGCTCCTCTTCTGGTACGTGGGCCTCATCCCCGACCTGGCCACCATGCGCGACCGCGCCACCGGCAAGGTCCAGCAGATCGCCTACGGCCTGTTCGCGCTGGGCTGGCGCGGCTCCAACCGCCACTGGCACCGCTACGAGCGGGCGTACCTGCTGCTCGCGGCCCTCTCCACGCCGCTCGTGCTCTCGGTGCACAGCGTCGTGTCGTTCGACTTCGCCACCAGCCAGCTGCCCGGCTGGCACACCACGATCTTCCCGCCGTACTTCGTGGCGGGCGCCATCTTCAGCGGCTTCGCCATGGTGGTCACCCTGGCGGTGCCGGCGCGCGAGCTGTTCGGCCTGAAGAACCTGATCACCCTGCGCCACCTCGACAACATGAACAAGGTCATCCTGGTGACCGGGTGCATGGTGGGCTACGCGTACGGCATGGAGTTCTTCATCGCGTGGTACTCGGGCGCGCTCTACGAGAAGTTCGCGTTCATGAACCGCGCCTTCGGCCAGTACGCCTGGGCCTACTGGATCATGGTCAGCTGCAACGTGATCACGCCGCAGCTCTTCTGGTCCAAGCGCCTGCGCACCAGCATCCCGGCGATGTTCCTCCTGAGCCTGGTGGTGAACGTCGGCATGTGGTTCGAGCGCTTCGTGATCATCGTCACGAGCCTGGCCAACGACTTCCTGCCGACCAGCTGGGACCGCTTCGTCCCGACCTGGGTGGACATCGGCACCATGCTCGGGGCCTTCGGCCTCTTCGGCGTGCTGTTCCTCCTCTTCTGCCGCTTCCTCCCGATGATCGCCATCGCCGAGGTCAAGGCGGTCATGCCGCAGGCCGACCCGCACTGGGAAGGCTGGCAGCGCCACGGCGCCGGCGCGCACCCCGCGCCCGCGCACGAGCCCGGCGAGCCGGGCGGCCGATCCGCCTGACCACGCGACCCGCCAACCGGAGACACGACCCGTGACCACGCTCCAGCCCACCACCCACGCCCACCAGGCACCGGCCGCCGCGCCGCGCCGCCTCGCGTGCATGCTCGCGGAGTTCGAGAACCCCGCGCAGCTGCTCGAGGCCGCCGAGAAGGTCCGCGACGCCGGCTACCGGTACTGGGACTGCCACACGCCGTTCCCGGTGCACGGCCTTGACCGTGCCATGGGCATCCAGCGCACCATCCTGCCGGTCCTCGTCTTCTGCGCCGGTGCCGCCGGCTGCACGACGGGCCTGCTGCTGCAGCTCTTCACCAACTCCTTCGGCTTCACGCTGTGGGCGCTGGTGTGGGTCACCGGCTACCCGTTCCTGATCAGCGGCAAGCCGGCGCTCAGCATCCCGGCGTTCATCCCGGTCATCTTCGAGCTCACCATCCTGTTCTCGGCGCTCAGCACCGTCGGGCTGATGCTCCTGATGAACGGCCTGCCGCGGCTGCACAACCCGCTGTTCGGCAGCGAGCGCTTCCGCCGCGCCTCCGACGACCGCTTCTTCATCTCGATCGACGCGCGCGACCCGCGCTTCTACCGCTCCAAGACCGAGCACTTCCTGAAGTCGCTCGGCGCATCCGCCGTCGAGGCGGTGGAGGACTGACGTGCCCAAGCTCCCGCGCATCCTCGTCTACTCGCTGATGATCGCCGGCTGCCTGGCGCTCATCCCGCCGCTCGTCTTCGCGCGCATGCGCGCGGTGCCGAGCCCGAACCGCCCGATCCACATCTTCTACGACATGGACTTCCAGCCGAAGTTCAAGACCCAGGTGGGCAACCCGCTCTTCGCCGACGGCCGCGCCATGCGCCCGCCCGTCGCGGGCACCGTGGCCCGCGGCGAGTCCTATGTCGACGTGCACATGTACGAGGGCGTCTCCGGCGGCCAGTGGGCGGCCACGCTCCCGGCGCCGATGAAGCTCGACGCCGCGACGCTCGCGCGCGGCCGCCAGCGCTTCGACATCTACTGCTCGGCCTGCCACGGCTACGCGGGCTTCGGCGACGGCGCCGTCAACCGGCGCGCGATGGAGCTGGTCACCAACGCCAATGGCCCCGTGAACGGCACCCAGTGGGTGGCCGCCAAGAGCCTGCATGACGAGACGACGCGGAACCAGCCGATGGGCCAGCTCTTCAACACCATCACGCACGGCATCCGCAACATGGCCGGCTACGCCTCGCAGATCCCGGTCGAGGACCGCTGGGCGATCGCCGCCTACGTGAAGGCCCTGCAGCTGAGCCAGGACGCCGCCGCCGCCGACTGACCCCGAAGGACCTTCCCTCCCAATGGCCCACCACGACCACCACGCCCACGACCTCACCGACGCCAACCTCGGCGGATCGGTGGCCGCGGGTCCCGCCCGCGCCATGCTCGGCATCGGTGCCGCGCTCGTCGCCGCCGGCGCCTGGCTCGGCTACCGCTCCGGCGATCCCTCCCACTTCGCGCGCCACTGGCTGGTGGCGATGATGCTGGGCCTGGCGATCTGCCTGGGCGCCACGTTCTTCGTCGTCGTGCAGCACCTGACGCGCGCCGGCTGGAGCGTCGCGGTGCGCCGGCCCGCCGAGGCGCTGATGCAGAACCTGCGCTGGGCGTGGGTGCTGTTCCTGCCGATCGCCTGGATGGGCTGGAACGGCTCGCTCGACGTCCTCTACCCGTGGGCGAACCTGGAGGAGCTGGCGAAGGTGGCGCCCGCCGAGGCGGAGCTCGTCGGCAAGAAGGCCGGCTACCTGGGCGAGCGCTTCTTCTTCGTCCGCGCCGCCATCTACTTCGTCGCGTGGGCCGCGATCGCCTCGTTCTTCTGGGGCGCGAGCGTGCGCCAGGACCGCTCGGGCGACCCGGCGATCAGCGCCTCGTGCCGCAAGTGGTCGGGCCCGGCGATGATCGTCTTCGGCCTGACCATCACCTTCGCCGCCGTCGACTGGATGATGAGCCTCTCGCCCGCGTGGTTCAGCACCATGTTCGGCGTGTACTTCTTCGCCGCCTGCGCCACCTGCGGGCTGTCGGCCATCGTGCTCCTCACCAAGCGGCTCCAGGGCTGGGGCCGCCTGCAGGGCATCGTGACGGCCGAGCACTACCAGGACCTGGGCAAGATGCTCTTCGCCTTCGGCATCGTGTTCTGGGCGTACATCGCCTTCAGCCAGTTCATGCTGATCTGGTACGGCAACCTGCCCGAGGAGACCACGTGGTACCTGGCGCGCCAGGTCGGCGGCTGGCTGCCCTTGAGCTGGGCGCTCCTGGTCGGCCACTTCATCGTGCCGTTCGTGTTCCTGATCTCGCGCTGGACCAAGCGCTGGAACGCGACGCTCGCCTTCGGCTGCGGCTGGATGCTCGTCTTCGGCACCGTCGACCTGTACTACCTGATCGTGCCGCACATCCCCCATGACATGGGGAACTTCGGCACCTACGCGGAGTTCGCGGCCAAGCACGCCGACTCCGCGCCGCACCTCCTCGACCCGTCCTTCCTGTGCATGGCGCTCGGCGTCCTGGCGCTGGTGGCGGGCGGCGCGCTCAACGCGCTCCGCTCGCACGCGCTGGTGCCGGCGCGCGACCCGTCGCTCGCCGAGAGCCTCGCCTTCGAGAACATGTGATCCCTCCGCACGGAGCACCCATGAGCACCGCAACGCCAGACAACGAGTTCGTGACGCCCGCCGGGGTCCTCTGGGACGACCCGGAGCCCGGGCAGACGTGGACCGTCTCGCTCATCGGCATCACCATCCTCGCCGCGCTGATCATCGCCATCAGCGTCATCTACTTCCGCACCGAGCAGGCCGAGGTGAACGCCAAGGTCATCGAGCCGGAGTACCTCGCGCTCAAGGACCTGCGCGCGGCGCAGGAGTCGCTGCTTGCCTCGACCGGCACCTACACGGTCGAGATCGGCGGCACCGCCGTCGAGCGCCGCCGCATCCCGGTCACGGAGGCGATGCGCCTGATGGCCGCGAATCCCGGCCTTGCCGTGCCCCCGGCGGCATCGACGCCCGCCCCTGCCGCCCCGGCGGCCGCGGCGCCCGCCCCCGCCAACTGACCGCGCCTACCGTTTCCCGATGGGCCCCGCCCGAACCATCCTCGCCTCGCTCGCCGCCGCCCTCGGGCTGTCGGCCGCGGCGTCGGCGCAGGTGAAGGTCGGCGGCGGCTACGAGGCGCCGGCGCCGACCGTCGACGCCGCGCCCGAGCTCGTCGGCGTCGACATCATCGACCGCCTCGACGCGCAGCTGCCCCTCGACGCGACGTTCCTGGACGAGCGCGGCAACCGCGTGGCGTTCCGCGACGTGCTTCCGAAGGACCGCCCGGCGATCCTGCAGATCGGCTACCTGCGCTGCCCCATGCTCTGCAGCCTGGTGATGAACGCGTTGGTGCGCGGCATCCAGGGCGTGGACTGGACGGTCGGCGACCAGTACGACGTGATCTCGCTCTCGGTCAACCCGGCCGAGGGACCCGAGCTCGCCGACGCGAAGAAGGCGGGCTACGTGGCCGAGTACGGCCGCGCCGGCAGCGCCAAGGGCTGGCACTTCCTCACCGGGCAGGAGGCCGAGATCCGCAGGGTGACCGACGCCGTCGGCTTCGAGTACCGCCTGCAGGAGAACGGCGAGTACTCGCACGCGGCGGCGGTGTTCGTGCTGACCCCGCAGGGCCGCCTCAGCCGCGTGCTCTACGGCGTGAAGTACGAGCCCGCGAACGTTCGCATGGCGCTGCTCGAGGCCTCCGAGGGCCGCATCGGCACCACGCTCGACCGCATCATCCTCTGGTGCCACATCTACGACGCGCAGGCCGGCGGCTACGTGGTGCTCGCCATGCGCGTGATGCAGCTCGGCGGCGCGCTGACGCTCGCCGTGCTCGCCGGAGGCCTGGGCTGGTTCTGGTGGCGCGAGGCCCAGTCGCGCCGGCTCGCACCGCAGGCCGTCCCCGCGCCCCACGCCGAATAGACCCGACGAGACGATCCCCATGGACACCCCCACGCCACCCACCTTCTGGATGCCCACGGGCGCGTCGACCATCGCCCCCGGCGTCGACCACACCCTCGACGTCATCAACTGGATCTGCTACTTCTTCTTCGCGGTCATCCTGGCGCTGATGGTGTACTTCGTCGTGAAGTACCGCCACCGCAAGGGCGAGCGGTTCCGCACCGACTACCCGCACCACAACACGCCGCTGGAGATCGGCTGGTCGATCCTGCCCACGATCATCGTGATCGGGATCTTCGTCGTCGGCTTCCGCAGCTACCTCGACATCTACACCGCGCCGAAGAATGCCTTCGACGTCAAGGTGACCGCGCAGAAGTGGGGATGGACCTTCCAGTACCCCAACGGCGCGCAGTCGGACGACCTCTACGTCCCCGCCGGCCAGCCCGTGCGCCTGGTGCTGCGCTCGAGCGACGTGCTGCACTCGCTCTACATCCCGGACTTCCGCGTCAAGCGCGACATCGTGCCGGGCCGCTACACGTACGCGTGGTTCCAGTGCGACTTCCCCACCGGCCAGCCGGGCAAGGAGCCGCGCAACCCGAACGCCGCGCGCGTCGAGGGCGCCCTGGACGAGGCACAGCGGCACGCGCTGTTCTGCACCGAGTACTGCGGCACCGGCCACTCCAAGATGAACCGCTACGTCTACGTGCTGGACGAGGCGTCCTTCGGCGAGTGGATGCAGAAGCAGAGCCGCTGGATCGAGGACATCCCCGAGGACCAGCTCTGGTTCAAGGCCGGCCCGAAGCTCTTCGCCCGCTGCAGCCAGTGCCACTCCCTCGACGGCACCGACGGCATCGGCCCGAGCTGGAAGGGCATCGTCGAGCGCGCGAAGGCCTATCCCTTCGTGGGCGAGGGCAAGAAGTACGGCACGTGGGAGGACTACGTGCGCACCTCGATCCTGGTGCCCGGCGACTACGTCGTGCCGCCCTACGCCAACGCCATGCCGACCTTCAAGGGCCAGCTCAACGACGTCGCCATCGACGCGCTGATCGGCTACATGCAGCACCTCGACCAGCTCGACCCGAAGACGGGCAAGCTGCTCCCCACCCTGGATCCCGAGACGGCCCAGCCGCGCGCGGCGGGCGCGACGAAGTGACGCACCCGAACCCGACGACCACGCACAGGACCCCGACGCCATGACCACCATCCCGCTTCCATCCGCCGGCCCCGTCCGCGACACGATCGAGGCCCGCCCCGAGCGCGACAACTACCTGACGCACACGCGCGGCGTGCTGTCGTGGGTCTTCACCCTCGACCACAAGCGCATCGGCGTCATGTACCTGTGGTCGGTGCTCGGCTCGTTCCTGCTCGGCGGCATCTTCGCCCTGCTGGTGCGCACCGAGCTGCTCACCCCCGGCCCGACCATCACCGAGAGCGCCGACACCTACAACCAGTGGTTCACCCTGCACGGGGCGATCATGGTGTTCCTGGTGATCATCCCCAGCATCCCGGCGGCGCTGGGGAACGTCATCCTGCCGATCATGCTGGGCGCCAAGGACGTCGCCTTCCCGAGGCTGAACCTCTTCAGCTACTACCTGTGGGTGACCGGCGCGGTGCTCTGCATCCTGTCCCTGGCCATGGGCGGCTTCGACACCGGCTGGACCTTCTACACGCCGTACTCCACCACCACCGCCGCGGGCGGCGTGATCCCGGTGCTGACGGCCGTGTTCATCCTGGGCTTCAGCTCGATCTTCACCGGCCTGAACTTCGTGGTCACCGTCCACAAGCTGCGTCCCCCGGGCATGACCTGGTTCCGGATGCCGCTCTTCATGTGGGCGCTCTACGCCACCGCCATCATCCAGGTGCTGGCGACCCCGGTGCTGGGCATCACGCTGCTGCTGCTCATCGTCGAGAAGACGGTGAACGTCGGCATCTTCAACCCGGCGATGGGCGGCGACCCGGTGCTCTACCAGCACTTCTTCTGGTTCTACAGCCACCCGGCCGTCTACATCATGATCCTGCCCGCGATGGGCATCATCAGCGAGATCATCGCGATCAACAGCCACCGGTCGATCTTCGGCTACCGCTTCATCGCGTTCAGCTCGATCGCCATCGCGATGTTCAGCTTCATCGTCTGGGGACACCACATGTTCACCTCGGGCCAGTCGGCCCTGATGAACACGCTGTTCTCGGCGATCAGCTTCAGCGTCGCCATCCCCAGCGCCGTGAAGGTGTTCAACTGGGTGGCCACCCTGTACAAGGGCTCGGTGTCGCTGACCACTCCCATGTGGTACGCGCTGGCCTTCCTGTTCCTCTTCACCATCGGCGGCCTCACCGGCCTGCACCTGGCCACGCTCAGCACCGACGTGCACCTGCACGACACGTACTTCGTGGTCGCCCACTTCCACTACGTGATGATGGGCAGCGCGCTGATCGCCATGATCGGCGGCGTGCACCACTGGTGGCCGAAGATGTTCGGGCGCATGTACGACGAGCGCCTGGGCACGATCGCCTGCTGGATCATCTTCATCGGCTTCAACGTGACGTTCTTCACCCAGTTCATGCTGGGCTCGCACGGCATGCCGCGCCGGTACTACGACTACCAGCCCGAGTTCCAGGTCTACCACGTCATCTCGACGGTCGGCAGCTACATCATGGCGTTCGGCTTCGTGCTGACGGCCGTGAGCCTGTTCGGCAGCTTCTTCTCCGGCCGCAAGGCGCCGGCGAACCCGTGGGGCGGCCGCAGCCTGGAGTGGCAGTGCGCCAGCCCGCCGCCCTTCGACAACTTCGCGAAGGCGCCGCGCGTCGGCGACTGCTACGACTTCAGCGTCGTCCACTGGGACGAGAAGACCGGCGGCTACTGGGTCGACGAGTCCGCCGACCCCGAGGTGAACCCCTCCGCGGCGCCGAAGGCCGCGCACTGACCGAACGACCAGGGAGCCACACGTGACCCAGACCATCGCCCACGCCCAGGACAGCCACGGCCACGACGGCCACGGACACGGCCACGACGGCCATGGCCACGGGCACGACCCGCACCTGGCGCACCACTTCGACAGCATGGCGCAGCAGTTCGACAGCGCCAAGCTGGGGATCTGGCTGTTCCTCGCCACCGAGGTGCTGTTCTTCGGCGGCCTCTTCGCGGCCTACGCCATCCTGCGGATGCGCCACCCCGAGGTGTTCAGCTACGCGAGCCACTACCTCGACACGATCATGGGCGGGATCAACACCTGCGTGCTGATCGCCTCGAGCCTCACCATGGCGCTCGCGGTGCGCTGCGCCCAGACCAACAACCGCAAGGGACTGATCCTCGGCCTGGTGCTCACGTTCCTGGGCGCGGTCGGCTTCCTGGTGATCAAGTACTTCGAGTACTCGCACAAGATCCACGACAACCTCGTCTGGGGCAGCACCTTCTACGTGCCGCCCGAGGGCAAGGAAGGCGACGCGGAGCGCGAGGCGCTGAAGACCGCGCCCACCGTGTCCACCACGCTCGTGGTGCAGGACCCGGCGCCGTTCGTGGTGCCGGACCTGGCGAAGAAGCCTGCCGTCGACGCGTCGGCGGTCAAGCAGGCCTCGCGCGGCCCGACCGGCATCGCGCGCGCCTCGGGCGAGCCCGCCCCGGCGCCGGCCGCCGAGCCCGCGCCCGGCTCGGCCGAGCAGGCCCACCCGGCCCTCCACCTCGAGGACCCGGCGATGCCGCCGAACACCCACCTCTTCTTCGCCATCTACTACGCGATGACCGGCCTGCACGGCATCCACGTCGTTGCCGGCATGGGCATCCTGGCGTGGCTCACCTGGCGCGCCGTGCGCGGCGACTTCTCGAGCAGGAACTTCACCGCGGTCGACACCGGCGGCCTCTACTGGCACATCGTCGACCTCATCTGGATCTTCCTCTTCCCGCTCTTCTACCTCATCCACTGAGCGACCCCCGAGGACCACGACCATGGCCCACCACGCCGACCACGCCCACGGAGACGAGGCCCACCCCGAGGTGGGGCACGTCGTCCCCGTCCGCTACCTGTACGCCGCCGGCCTCGCGCTGCTCGTCCTGACCGTCGTCACCGTGGCCGTGCGCTACGTCGACCTCGGCGAGGCGAACATGCCCGTGGCGCTCGGCATCGCGCTCGTCAAGGCGACGATCGTCGCGCTGATCTTCATGCACCTGCGCTGGGACCGTCCGTTCAACCTGCTGGTGCTGGTCGGCTCGATCGTGTTCGTGCTGCTCCTGATCGCCTTCGCGTCGATGGACGTGCACCAGTACGAGGCGACGATCTTCGGCGGCAACGCCCCCGAGGCCCAGGCGACGCTCGATGCGAATGCCCCGGGTGCCCCCGTGGCGCAGATGAAGTCCCCGGACATGTGAACCTGCGTCGGCCGCGCGGTCCGCGGGCCGTCCCACGATGGCCATCAAGACCGCCACGGTCGTGGATCCCTTCGACAGCGCCCGCGAACGCGGCGGCGCCGGGGTGTTCGGCATGTGGGTGTTCATCGCCGTGGTGGCGATGGTCTTCCTGGCCACGATCCTGGGCTACGTGGTGGTGCGCGTCGACCGCCCGCCGGGCAGCGAGTGGATGCCCCCGGGCACGCCCGGGCTGCCGCCGGCGCTGCTCCTGTCGACGGCGATCCTGCTGGTGTCGAGCTGGACGATGCAGTCGGCCGTCGGCGCCGCGCGCACGGGACGGCCGGCGCGGGTGGTGGCGTCGATCGGCACGACGCTCGCGCTCGCCATCCTGTTCCTGGGGATCCAGGTGCTGGCGTGGGCCGAGCTGTGGCGCGCGCAGGCCACGATCGGGAGCGGGCTCTACGCGTGGACCTTCTACGTGCTCACGGGACTGCACGCGGTGCACGTCCTGGGCGGCCTGCCCCCCATGGTGATCGCGCTGAGGCACGCGCGCGCGGGGCGGTACACGCCCGAGGACCACGCGGGGATCGTCCTCTGCGCCATGTACTGGCACGCGCTGGACGCGATCTGGCTGCTTCTCTACGCGACGCTGCTCCTGGGGTCCTGAGCGCGCCGCCGCCCGTCACCAGCGCGCGGCGTTCGCGAACCAGAGCATCGGCACCGCCACCACCGGGCGTCCATCGGCGCCGCGTGCCATCGCGGCAAGCGGCACGGCCTGCACGCGCAGCTCGATGTCGCGCCCGCCGACCGTGACGGTGACCCGGTCCGTCCCGGCGGCCCGCGCCGCCAGTTCCGCGAGCGAGAATGCCGCGCGCTCGCCGCCCTCGCGGATCTCGATCACCGCCGTCTTGCGCGTGCGCGGCGCGCCCGCCGCCGCGGCCTCGAGCGCGGCGGCCGCGGTCTGCGGCTCGGGCGCGGTGTCCACCAGGCCATCGACCGGGAAGTCGACGCGCGGCGTCAGGCAGTAGCGCGCGTAGCTCAGCTCCTTGTAGCGGCTGGCCATCGCGGGCGTTCCCAGGGCGACGGTGGTGTCCGGCCATGCGGCAAGCCACATCTGCCACGAGGCGATGTTGACGTCGGGCAGCGGCTCGAGGCGCGTGCCGCGCGCTGCCTCTGCGCCCGCGATCGCGCGCATGCCGAGCTGGCTCCAGAGGCTGGTGGCGGCGCCGGCACCCTCGGCCGCGCCGCCCGGCACGCCACCGGACGCGCCCGCGGGCCGGTCGTACATCACGAGGTTGCTGTTGAGGAGCAGCCCGCTCACGTGGAACGTGCGCTCGGTGCCGTCGATCCGCCGGTCGAAGGCCACCAGGCTGTCGGTGAGCGGCGAGAAGGTGATCACGACGGGCACGCCGCCGACCACGTCGTTCACCACCTCGTGCGCGTTGAGGATCGAGAGCGGGTACGCGCGCGCCTCGCCGTTGACGACGATGCCGGCCACGCGGTCGGTCGGGACCACCAGCTTGCGGCGGTGCTCTGCGTTCCAGCGCAGCACCTCGGCGCCGCGGATGGTGTCCGGCCGGTCAAGCGAGACCAGGAAGTCGCGCGGGTTGCCGCTTCCCACGAGGTACGCGCGGTCGGCGAGCATCGGCTCGAGCACGAAGCCGTAGGTCGACGGGTCGCTGCCGCGCCCCACGGGGCGCTCGGCCATGAAGACGCCGCTCGTCGCCCAGAGGAGGAACGCGCCGATCACGACTGCCATCGCCACCAGCACCCATCCGCCGCCGCGCAGGGTGAGCGTGGGGTGGCCGTCCGGGCGGGCGTTCACTGCGGCTCCTCGAACGCCGAGGGCGGCACCTCGAGGATGACGGCGCCGTCGGCGGGTGTCGCCACGGTGACCGCACGCGTGCGGTCGGCCACCATCGCGCCGAGGACGATGGGGAGGTACGCCAGGCTCGCGAGGAACAGCCGCCGCGCCCGCGCGTCGGATCGCTCGCGCAGGAACCCAAGCGCCAGCCATGACATCCAGAGCCCCGCCACCAGTGCCACCGGCGCGTACCAGCGCACGCCCGCCACGCCCGTGAGCACGGCGAGCAGCCCGACCGGCACGAGCGCCAGGCTCGACAGGAGCGCCGCCTGCGCGGTGGCGGTGCCCGACGGGTCGCGCACCGGCAGCATCACGAAGCCGCCCGCCGCGTAGTCGGCGCGGTAGAGCCAGGCAAGCGCCAGGAAGTGCGGGATCTGCCACGCAAAGAGCAGGGCGAAGAGCGCCCATGCGCCGGGGGCCATCGTCCCGGTCACCGCGGTCCATCCGATCACCGGCGGGATGGCGCCCGTCACCGCACCCACCAGCGTGTTGAACGTGGTGCGCGGCTTGAGCGGCGTGTAGAGCAGGACGTAGAGCAGGATGTTCGCCGCGGCCAGCGCGCTTGCGAGCATCGTGGTGCCGAAGGCGAGCGCCGCGCACCCCGCGTAGCCGGCAAGCACCGCCACGATGAACACCGTGCGCGGATGCGCGTGGCCCGCGGGCAGCGGCCGTCCCGCGGTGCGCCGCATGCGCGCGTCGCGACGGACCTCGGCGACCTGGTTGAGCATCGCCGCGCTCGTCGCGGCCAGGCCCGTGCCGAGGCACGCCCATCCCAGGCGGGCCCAGTCGACCGCCGGCGCCGGCGCCACCAGGAAGCCGACCGCCGCGGTCAGCAGCACCAGCGCGCTCAGGCGGGCCTTCGCCAGCCTCGACCACACCACGGCCGCGCCCGGCGTCGGGGCGGCGCCTTCGGTCGGGGCGGCGGCGGGAACGGTGCTCATCGGGTCAGGTTCCCGTGAAGGCAGGCTGAATAGCATAGGTCTCCCCCTTCCTCCCCAAGGATCCGCATGCTTCCCATCGCCGCGCTCCAGGATGCCGCTGCCGCCGCCCCCGCGCCCGCCCCGCTCGGGCTGGGGGCGCTGCTTGCGCTCTTCGTCGTGGGCTCGATCGTCGTCGTCTTCTGGTCGCGCTGGGTGCGGCCGATGAACCTGGCGCTCGGCTACGCGGCCACCGTGGCGATGTGGGCGCTGAGCTACGTGGCCATGCTGCAGCCGGGCATCGTGGCCGGAGAGGCGCTCTTCGCCGGCGCGCTCGCCTGCGTGTTCGCCGCCGGGTGGGTCGCCGGCCGCCGCGCACCGGGCGAGGCCAGCGGCATGTCCGTCGGCATCGTTTCGGCAACCATCAACCTCATGGTGATCGGCGCGTTCCTCCGCGACGAGCAGGGCGGGTCGCTGGTCCGCCCCGTCGCGTACGTCGCCGGCCTCTACGCGGCGAGCGCCGTGCTCGGCTCGCTCGGCGACCGCCTCGGCCGGCGCTCGGCGCCGTCCGGCACGCTGCCGTCGCCCGTGACCCTGATGGGCATCGTTGCCACCGCGAACATCCTGGTGATGATCGTGCTCGGCGGCCTGGTGACGAGCTATGAGGCCGGCCTCGCCGTCCCGGACTGGCCGAACAGCTTCGGCCACAACATGCTGCTCTACCCCGTGAGCGAGATGAAGGGCGGCATCTTCTACGAGCATGCCCACCGGCTCTTCGGGATGCTGGTCGGCGCGACGGTGCTCTCGTTCGCGACGCTCGCGTTCCGGTCGGCCGTGCCGACCGCGGCGCGCGTGCTGGCGGCGGTGCTGGTGGCGCTCGTCGTGGTCCAGGGGATCCTGGGCGGACTGCGCGTGACGGGCAACGTCACCGCGAGCATGTCGGCCGCCGACCTCGCGCCCGACACGCGCCTGGCCGTGGTGCACGGCATGCTGGGCCAGTGCGTCTTCGCCATCGCCATGATCGCCACCTTCGCCTGCGGCGGCGCGCTCGAGCGCGCGCGGGTCGCGGTGTCGGGCGCATCTTCGATCCACATGCTGCCGGCCGCGGCGCTCGGCGCGCTCGTCACGCAGCTCTTCCTCGGCGCCTCGATGCGCCACCTGCAGGTGCCGCCGACCGCCGAGGCGGGCGCGAAGATCCCCGCGTGGGCGCTGCACGGCCACGTGACGATGGCCCTGATCGCCTTCATCCTGGTGTTCCTCGCCGGAAGCCGCTGCGCCAAGGCGACCGACGTGCCGGTCCTGCGCATGACCGGCAAGGCCGCGATGCACACCGTGTCCCTCCAGCTCCTGCTCGGGATCGGGGCCTTGGTGGCCGTGCTGCTGCGCCGCGGCGCGGACGTGCCCTGGTGGGAGGCGGTCTCGACCACCGCGCACCAGGCGCTCGGGGCGCTGCTGCTTGCGATCGTCGCCACGCTCGCGGTGCTCTCCCGGCAGGTCCGGCCGGTCCTCGATTCCGCGGCGCCCGCCGCGCGCGTCAGCGCGAGCGCGTGACCGGCTTGATGGCCTCCTCGAGCGCGAGCACCGCGTAGATGGTCGCGAGCTCGGGGTTTCCCTCCATCCAGCGCTCCACGGGGTTCTTCCAGCTGCCGTCGGCCTGCTGCATGCCGCATACCGCGTCGGCCAGGTCGTCACGCCAGTTGCGGGGCGCCGGCGACTCGCCCGAGGCGGGCGTGACCGTCACCTCGTTGGTCGCCAGCAGCGAGCGCGCCGCGGTGTGCAGGTAGTAGTAGTGGCCCTGCGCGCCCAGGCCCGGGTTCTCCGCGAACCCGTAGTGCGTCCGGATCCACTCGAAGGCGGCGCGCACGCGCGGGTCCGTGGGCGCGAGGCCCGCATAGAGCATGCTCTTCAGTCCCGCGTAGGTCATGCTGCCGTAGCTGCGCAGGCTGCGCGTCCCCTCGGGCAGGTTCTCGCCCTTGCGGCCCTCGCCCGCGGCCTCGCTCGAGAAGCTCTCGCCGCCGCCCGCCGGCGTGTAGACGAATCCGCCGTCCTTCGTGCCCCTCTGCGCCCAGGGTTCCTGGTTCGTCGCGATGTTCTGCGTGCGCGCCACGAAGGCGAGCGCCCGCTGCACGGCCG
The DNA here is from genome assembly GCA_018883105.1 of Phycisphaerales bacterium. GTDB lineage: Bacteria > Planctomycetota > Phycisphaerae > Phycisphaerales > SM1A02 > UBA966. Next base: position 6,026 of record VEQS01000002.1, on the reverse strand, counting down.
GGTCATCCGTGGACACGCCCGCGTCGTGCAGCGCGTCCAGGACGAGCTGCGTGTTCGACAGGTCGGGCCGGCCGCGGTTGCCGTAGCCATAGCCGCCGAACCAGTCGGAGTCGGGCGCGTGCCCCTCGGCCTGGTCCCACTGCACCTCGCGCAGCCAGCCGCGCACCTGGGCGACCTGCTCGGAGAGCGCGTCGTCCTGCTGCGCGGCAAGCGCCATCAGCAGCGTGCTGGCGACGTACGTGCCCAGCCCCGACGACGGATCGGGCTCGAACGCGCCGCCAAGCCCCGTGTGCGTGCGCAGGAACGCCATCGCGCGTGCCGCGGTGCGGTCGTCGCCGGCGACGTGCCCCGCCTGCGCGAACGCCTTCACGGCCAGCGCGGTCACGGCGCTCGGCACCGCGTACGACGCCTTCTTCTGGTCGGTGGCCTTGGTGGCCGAGCCCTCGAGCCAGCCGCCCCCGGGTCCCTGCGCGGTGCGGAGATATGCCAGCCCACGCTCGACCGACGCGCGCGCCCGTTCGAAGCGCGCCGCATCCATCGGCACCTCCGAGGCGCGCTCGGCGATCCGTAGCACGACCGGCAGCGGCTGGATGGCGGCGGCCGGCGCGGCGGGAGCGGCCCCCGCGGCAGGTGCGGCCGGCGCGGGCGCCGCCTGCTCGATCTTGCCGTACACGACGAAGTCCGATTGCCGCGGTGCCGACGCTGCCGGCTGCCCGGGCGGCACCGGCTGCTTCGGGTCGGGCCCGACGCCCGTGAAGCGCAGCGCGCCGATCACCATGCCCGAGGCGTCGGGCTTTGCCGTCACGGCCGTGCGCACCAGGATCTCGTCGTCGGTGCCGGCCTTCTGGTCCAGGAAGCGGGCCTCGAGCCGAGGGTCGAGGCTGTCCACGCGGTCGATCCGCACGCCGTTGGCGCGCTTGATGACCAGCTCGAACACCTTCGCCTCGCCCGGTGCCATCACGCCCAGGTTCTCGCGGAACTGGTCGAACGCGAAGTTCGGGCTGATGCGCGTGCATTGGTGGCGGATGCGCATGTCGACGAGCCGCGCGTCGGGCCGGTCGGTCTCGATGACCAGGTAGGGCGGCATGCGCTCGCAGGGGATCGCCGACAGGTCGTAGCGGAGCTGCCAGCTCTCCTGCGGGCCCATCGCGGCCCGCGCGGGGTCGACGAGCACCGCGGGCGCGCCGTTCACGGTGAGCACGCGGAACGGCTTGCCGTCGAGGCTCTCGACCGTGACCTCGCCGCGCACGTTCTGCGGCAGGTCGAAGGCGTTCACGAACGGGTCGCGCTTCGTGCCGCCGCCCGGGGCGGGGTTCAGCTGCCACCCGTGCACCGGGTAGGCCACGGTGGCCTTCAGCTTCAGCTGCACCGCGCCGGGCACGCCGCCGAAGGTGAGCACCACCTCGGCGGTCTTCTCGCCGGTGGCGCCGCTCGTCTTCATCGAGATCGGCACCTCGATCGTGCCGCCGGCGGGGATCGTCTTGCCCACCATGTCGAGCGTGGTGCAGGTGCAGCTGGGCGCGCTCCGCACGCAGGTCACCGGCTGGTTCGTCGTGTTGCGGAGCGTGGCGGTGAACCTCACCTCGGTGCGGGGCTGCACGAACCCCGCATCCACCGATGCCGGCTCTGCCTTCACCGGGCAGAGCGCCATCTGCCGGGCGAGCTCCCGTTCGCGGGTCGCCACGTCGTTCACCTGCGCGGACGCGGCGGGGACGGCGGCGAGGAGGGCGGCGGCGGCGAGCGCGAGCGGTCGGAGCATGGCCATGCATCCATCGTAGGTCTCGCCCGCTCCTACACTCGTCGCCATGCGCGCCATCGAGGTCATCCGCCAGGGAACCCCCGTCGCCCCGAACGTCCGCTTCACCGCCGGCCGCGCCGCGTGCGCGCCGGGCGCGGGCGAGCTGCGCGTGCGCACCGAGGCGAGCGCGCTCAACCACCTCGACCTCTGGGTGGGCCGCGGCCTGCCGGGAATCGAGGTCGCGTGGCCGACGGTCGGCGGTTCGGACGGTGCCGGCACCGTCGACGCGGTGGGCGAGGGCGTGGACCCTGCGTGGGTCGGCCAGCGCGTGGCGCTCAACGCCGCGGTCATGCGCCCTGAACCGGCGCGGCCCGGGCGCGCGCCCGCGGGCGAGGACATCGTCATGATCGGCGAGCACGGCCCCGGCACGCACGCCGAGCACTTCGTCGCGCCCGCCGCGAACGTGGTCGCGATCGGCGACGCCGACCCGGTGCAGGCGGCGGCGTTCGCCCTCACGCACCTGACCGCGTGGCGCATGCTGGTCACCCGCGCGCGCCTGCAGGCGGGCATGACCGTCCTCATCCCGGGCATCGGCGGCGGCGTGGCGCTGGCCGCGCTCGGCATCGCACGCCACTTCGGCTGCACCACGATCGTCACCAGCCGCCACGCGGCGAAGCTCGAGCGCGCACGGCAGCTTGGCGCCGACCATGCCGTCCTGGATTCCGGCAAGGACTGGTCGCGCGAGGTGCGCGCCGCCACCGGCGGGCGGGGCGTCGACGTCGTCGCCGAGAGCGTCGGCAAGGCCGTGCACATGGCCTGCGTCAAGAGCATGGCCCGCGGCGCGGTGCTGGTGACCTGCGGCTGCACCACCGGGCCGGACCCCGCCACGGACCTCACCCGCGTCTTCTGGAACCAGCTGTCGATCGTCGGGTCCACGATGGGGTCGATGGACGAGTTCCGGTCGGTCATGGCGCTGTTCCGCGCCGGCGCGCTCAAACCCGTGGTGGACGAGGTCTTCCGTCCCGAGGACGCCGCCGCCGCCTACGCCCGGCTCGAGGCCGGGGAGCAGTTCGGCAAGATCGTGTTCCGGTGGTAGCAGGCACGCGATAACGGCGGGTGGACCATTGATTCCCGGGCCCGACCTCGGTGAAATGGGGTCTTCATGCAGTTTCCTGCCGTTCCCCCCATTCGTTCATCCGTCCAAGCCAGCCAGTCCGAGGGGAGCACCGCGACCGTCGAGTTGCCGGCGCCGCCCGTGCGCAAGCCGATGCCCGGCTGGGCCGTGCTCCTGCACAATGACGACGTCAACGACTTTGCGTTCGTCACGCGCTCGGTCATCGAGTTCGCGCGCCTGCCGCATCCGGACGCGGTGGCGCGCACGATCGAGGCCCACCAGTCCGGCGTGTCGATGCTGCTCGTCACGCATCGCGAGCGCGCCGAGCTGATCCAGGACCAGTTCCAGACCCGTGGGCTGACCGTCACCATCGAACCCGCGCGCTGATCGCCCGGCGCGGCATTTCCGGCCATGCATCCCGGGCGGGGTCCCGCCCCAGGGGGTGGGCGTATCATTTCCCTTCCTCATGAAGCGGCCCTGGGCCATTTCCGCCGCCGTCCTTGCCGTGCTGGCCTTGGTCGGGCTGTTCTTCGGGCGTGACCTGTACAAGATGGTCCAGATGGGCGACGACGGCGTCCCGGTCCGAATGGAGCCGGCGGTGCGGTCGACCCTCGTGGAGGTGGTGTCGGCCCCCGGCATCGTGGAGCCGGTGCAGAAGGTCGACATCTCGGCCGAGGTGTCCGCCCGCATCATGGAACTCCCCAAGCGCGCCGGCGAGCGCGTACGGGCGGGCGAGCTCATCATGCGGCTCGACGACCGCGACCTGAAGGCCGCGCTGCAGAGCGCCGAGGCGCGCCGCGACGGAGAGCGGTACCGCCTGGAGGCAGAGCGTTCCCGCATCATCGGCACCCAGAACAACCTGGAGTTCGCGCGCATCACGGCACAGCGGCAGGAGGGCCTCCTGCTGACCGGCGACATCAGCCGCCAGGCGTTCGAGGACGCGACGGCCCGTGCCCTCGACCTGGAGGCGCAGTTCCAGGCGCAGAAGAACGTCATCGTCCAGCTCGAGAAGTCGCTCGCCGCCGCCGAGGCGCAGATCGAGCAGCAGCGCGAGGCGCTGCGTCGGACGGTCGTGATCGCGCCGATCGACGGGATCATCACCGAGCTCAACGCCGAGGTCGGCGAGCTCGTGGTGGTCGGCACCATGAACATGGCCGGCACCAGGATCCTCACGGTCGCCGACCTGAGCCGCATGAAGCTCACCGCCAAGGTGAGCGAGGCCGACATCCCGCGCGTCGCGAAGGGCCAGCCCGCCGACGTCCGCATCAACGGCTACAAGAACCGCGTGTTCAAGGGCGCCGTCGAGGAGGTCGCCCTGAGCAGGACCGTCGAGGCGCGCGACGGCACCGGCTACTTCGAGGCGGCCATCGTGCTCGAGCTCGACGGCGAGCAGGTCTTCAGCGGACTCGGCGGCAACGTCGACGTCCAGATCGCGCAGCACGCGGGCCTCGCGCTGCCCAGCCAGGCGATCGTCGAGCGCAAGGTCGAGGAACTGCCGGAGTCCGTGCGCTCCAGCGCGCTCATCCCGCCGAAGGCGCAGCTCACCAACGTGGTCTTCCGCGTGATCGACGGCAAGGCCGTCGCCACGCCCGTGGTCACCGGCGCCTCCAACCTGACCGACACCATCATCGTCGACGGCCTGAAGGAAGGCGAGGTCGTCGTCACCGGCCCCTACAAGTCCCTCGAGCGCCTGAAGGACGGCGAAGTCGTCACCAAGGACACGGGACGCGGCGGCGGCGGCGGCGAGTGGGGCGGCGGCGGAGGAAGCGGTGGTGGTGGCGGCCGCGGCGGCGGCATGCGGATGCGCTTCTGACGCGCGCCCCGACCATGGAAGAGCCGATCATCCAGCTCCAAGCGATCGCGAAGGTCTACCGCGTCGGCGTGGAGACCATCCATGCGCTGCGCGGCGTCGACCTGTCGATCGGCCGCAACGAGATGGTCGCGATCATGGGCAAGTCGGGCTCGGGCAAGAGCACGCTGATGAACACGCTCGGCTGCCTCGACCGCCCGACCTCGGGCGAGTACTGGCTCGGCGGCCGGCTGGTGAGCGCCATGAAGGCGGACGAGCTGGCGCTGGTGCGCAACGAGGAGATCGGCTTCGTCTTCCAGACCTTCGAGCTGCTGGCGCGCCAGACGGCCCTGGAAAACGTCGAGCTGCCGCTCCTCTACAGCGCCACCGGCGGCGGCGCCTCCGCGCGCCGCAAGCGCGCGTTGGAGGCGCTGGAGCGCGTCGGCCTCGGCGGCCGCGTCGACCACCGCCCGAACCAGCTCTCCGGCGGCCAGAAGCAGCGCGTCGCGATCGCGCGCGCCATCCTCAACAACCCGCGGATCCTGATGGCCGACGAGCCGACGGGGAACCTCGACAGCGCGACCACTGCCGAGATCCTGGGCCTGTTCTCCGCGCTTCACCGCGCCGGGCAGACCGTGATCCTGGTGACGCACGAGAACGACGTGGCCGCACACTGCCAGCGCGTGGTGCGTCTCTTCGACGGCCGAATCCTGAGCGACCTGCCCGCCGAGCAGGACGACGAGGTCGCGCCCCACGTCCCGGCCGCGCGCGCGATGGGGGCCGCGGCATGAAGTTCGGCGTGTTCTTCGTCCTCAAGACCGTGCTCATGGCCCTCAGCCAGATCTGGGCCAACAAGACGCGGTCCTTCCTCACCGCGCTCGGCATCATCGTCGGCGTCGCGAGCGTCACCGCGGTGATCGCCGCGCTCACCGGCCTCAAGGCCAAGGTGCTGGCGGAGTTCGAGAGCGTCGGCGCCGCGCGGCTCTACGTGTTCCCGAACCGCCCGGACAACGTGCCGCGCTCGAAGATCCCGTGGGAGAAGTGCCGCCTCAGCATCGAGGAGGCGCGGGCGATCATGGAGCAGTGCCCGTCGCTCAAGGGCGTGTCGCCGATCGTCGACGTCTCGATGAGCGTCGAGAGCGACACTGCGCTCATCGAGGCGATGACCGTGAGCGGCATCTGGCCCGCCTGGCACGACGCCGTCGGCCGCAAGGTGCTGCGCGGGCGCCCCTTCAGCCAGATCGACACCGAGACCGCGCGGCAGGTGGCCCTGGTGAACGAGGCGGCGGTCGAGGAGCTGAAGCTCGACCGCGACGGGAACGGCGGCGTCGGCGAGCACGTGCTGCTCGGCGGGCGACGGTTCCTGGTGATCGGCGTCGTCGAGA
>VEQS01000197.1 GCA_018883105.1 Phycisphaerales bacterium | reverse complement strand
CTCATACTGCTCGAATGAGTGCTTCAGCTGCGGCACTCGGCTGACGGCGACCGGCGCGAGGTCGACGGCGGCGCCGAGCTCACGCAGCCGTGCGAGCGACTTCTCGGAGCGCTCCTCCAGGTTCTCCAGGCTCACCTTCGCCTGGCCCGCCGCCGCCCTCGCCTCCGACTTCCGCCGCGTCGCTTGTCTGATGCGTTCCCTGATCTTGTCGCCCGCGCGCGGGTCTCCGCGGGTTCCCTTGAGCGCCTGTGTCGCCGAGTTGAAGTCCGCGTCGGCGCTGATGGCAGTCGCCAGTCCGTTGGCATAGACCTTGACGAGGTTGGCGATGGTGTCGAGGTCGCAGGCTTCCGCCACGGTCTCGACCTCTTCGTGCACCTGCCGGAACCATGCAGGCAGCTCAGCACCCAGGCGGACGATCCGGCCGTTCGCGTCGATGCCGAGGGATGTCAGCAACGACCGCTCGTCCGCCGCCTCGCTCGAAGCGATCCCGAACCTGAGGGCCTCGGGGGCCGTGAGCGTCAGCACGTTGTCGGGATCGTCGAGCTTCTCGAAGTCGCCCGGCTTCTTGGGGTCCGGGGGGCTCCCCGTGAACTTCCCCGTCGAGGGCGACCAGTACAGCGACGCGGTGCGCTTGGCCATGGCCTGCCGGACCTCCGGCGGATGGCCCCCGTACTGCATGGCCAGCCGCTCGAAGGCCTCGTCGAACGACCGGATCTTGGCCGAGTACGAGTCCGACGTCGGCGGCAGGTCCTCGACGGCGACCATCCCCTTCGGCGTGGGAACCACGATTAGCGCAGCCCCGATGCGGGCCGTGGGCTTGACCACGATCCGGGGACACGTGAGCGTGATGAACGACGCGGCGCTACCCGCCATCCCCGGCCAGGCCACGATGGTCGGGCCCGCGCCCTTCGGCAGCTCGTGCAGGATCGAGTCCGCCACCAGGTTCATCACGCTGACGCGGCCGCCGGGACTCTCAATGTCGAGCACGATGAACCGGGGCTTCAGCGTCTTCGCCTGCCGCAGCATCGCGGCAAAGGCCTCAGCATCGATCCACTCGTCGCCCCCGTCGTAGCCGAAGCTGCCGCGCATTGGGATGATGACGACGTCGGCGGAGTCCACGCCGGGCGCGCGGGTGCCCGGAAGCTCGGCCTTGGCAGTGGACTTGGGCGACGCGGCAGGTTGTCCGGCAGGCGGCGACTTCGGTGCGCCCTGGGCGATGGCATGCTCGTGCGCAATCGCCCATGGAGAGATGGCCAGCAGCAGGGCTACCGACCGGCCAAGCCGGCCGAACCGCATCATGGACCTTCTCCATGCCCCAGCACGCTCCGCATTGGGCGCGTGATCGGCCACATTCGATACGGCCCGGATGGTCTGAGGCTGCGTCATTGGCGCGTTCCCGGCGTCGACAATCGCCGCGTGGAAAATCTACTCTCCGTCCGCCACGCAGGTCAACCGTCGAGCCGCACTCACCGCCCCGTGAAGTACTTCCTGCCCTTGCCCCAGCCCGGCACCCAGCCGAGCAGGTCGTCGAGCATGCGCGAGCTGCCGGGCTGCTTGCCCATGAGGAGCGCGAGCTCGCCCGCGTCGAAGTAGACGCCGCCGCAGGCGGTGCACTGGTCGACGGCCACCGTGCCGCCGTCGGCGCCCATCATCACTTCCTTCATCTGCCCGCCGCACTTGGGGCACTTCATCCAGTGCTCGGCCCTCTGTCCGTCGGCCGCGGCCTTGGCGCGCTGCTCGTCGAGCTGCGCGCGGAGCTTCTTCAGGAGCTCCTGGTCTCGCTCGTGGAACTGCCGCTCGGATTCGTTGTAGCCGATGTTCTCGAAGGAGGTCATGGGGAGGAACAGGATATCTGCGGGGCGCCGCCGCCGGGGACGTCAGGCATCGCAGGCGCGGAAGGCCGCCTCGAGCGCGGCCGCCGCGTCGCCGCGCGGCATGAACTCCTGCGCCAGCCAGCCGTCGAAGCCGGTCTGGCGGATGGCGCGGCAGATGCCGCGGTAGTTCAGCTCCTGCGTGTCGTCGAGGTTGCTGCGCCCGGGGTTGCCCGCCGTGTGGTAGTGGGCGATCCACGGGTGCGAGGTCTCGATGGTGCGGATCACGTCGCCCTCCATGATCTGCATGTGGTAGATGTCGTAGAGCAGCCGGAAGCGGTCGCTTCCCACCTGCTTGCAGAGCTCGACGCCCCACGCGGTGCGGTCGCACATGTAGTCGCCATGGTCGACCTTGGAGTTGAGGAGCTCCATGATCACGGTCACGCCCGCCTTCTCGGCGAGCGGCATGATCCGCTTCAGGCCCGCCGCGCACTGGCGCAGGCCCTCGTCGTCCTTCATGCCGTCGCGGTTGCCGCTGAAGACGATCATCTGCGGGATCCGCGCCGCGGCCACCTTGGGGAGCAGTTCCTCCGAGCGCTTCACGAGCGCATCGTGCTGCTCGGTGCGGTTCCAGCCCTTCGTGATGCCGCCGGGGCCGTTGGCCACTGCGCAGGCGAGGCCGTGCTGCGCGGGCACGCGCCACTGGTCCTCGTTCAGGAGGTCGATGGCGCCGATCCCGATCCGCTTGGCGAGCGCGCAGAGCTCGTCGAGCGTCATGCCGCCGAAGCACCAGGCGCAGACCGACTGCTTGAGTCGCGGGCGCGCGTCGTCCGGGCGCGCGGCCGCATGCGGTGAGGGTTCCGCGCCGCGGGCGGCTGCGGGCGCCGCGATCGCGGCGAGTGCGGGGGCGGCAAGTCCGGCGTGCATGAACGTCCGTCGATCCATGCCGGGAGGGTATCGGCGCGGCGATGCCTATCCTGCGGCGCCCATGGCCGCGGCGCCCGTCCTCTTCGTCGACAGCCACACCGAGGGCGAGCCCACGCGGACGATCGTCTCCGGCGGTCCGGAGCTCGAGGGCCGCAACGTGGCCGAGATGGCCGAGTGCCTGGCGTCGCGCCACGACTGGTTCCGCACGGCGTGCATCCACGAGCCGCGCGGCAACGACGTCCTCGTCGGCGCCATGCTCGTGCCGCCGCACGACCCGACGTGCCAGGTAGGCGTGATCTTCTTCAACGACGTCCGGGTGCTGGGGATGTGCGGCCATGGCGCCATCGGCGTGGTACGGACCCTGTTGCACCTGGGTCGGCTCGATGCGGCGCTGAAGCATGAAGTGCGGCTCGACACGCCGGTCGGCGCGGTGACGGCCTCCGTCCTGCCGGGGCCGGACAGCGTGCCCGCCATCGAGGTGGCGAACGTCCGCTCGTACGTGATGCGGCGTGACGTGCCGCTGTCGCTTTCGTGCGGACGCCGCGTGACCGGCGACATCGCCTGGGGCGGGAACTCGTTCTTCATCTCGAAGGACCATGGCGAGCGGATCGACCTGTCGAACCTCGCCGCGCTCGACGCGCGCTGCCGCGAGATCCGCGACGCGCTCGGCGCGGCCGGCCTCGGCGCGATCGACGGCCATCCCGTGGACCACGTCGAGCTCGTCGGCCCGCCGGCCGATCCCGCGAACCACGCGCGCAACTACGTGATGTGCCCGGGCGGGGCCTACGACCGTTCGCCCTGCGGCACGGGGACGAGCGCGTCGCTGGCGTGCCTTGCCGCCCGCGGGGCGCTGGCGCCCGGGGCCACGTGGCGCCAGGAGTCCGTGATCGGAAGCGTCTTCGAGGCCCGCTACGAGCCCGCGCCCGGGGGCGGCGTGATGCCGTTCGTGCGCGGCCGCGCGTGGATCACCGCCGAGGGCACGCTGTGCCTCGAGCCGACCGATCCCTTCCGGCACGGCATCCGCGCGGCGGCCGGTGCCGCCACCCAGGCAACCCCATGACCAATGCACCCATGAAGCGATCCGACTGGTCCGGCGTCTTTCCCGCGATCACCACGCCTTTCACCGCCGACGACGCGATCGACCTCGAGCGCTTCGGCGCGCACGCCGCGTGGATGGCGGGCCACGGGTGCGCGGCGATCATCACGCCCGGATCGCTCGGCGAGGGCGGGCTGCTCTCGATGAACGAGAAGCGCATGCTC
>VEQS01000043.1 GCA_018883105.1 Phycisphaerales bacterium | reverse complement strand
CCCCGGCAGCCGGCGACGCTCGGGAAGGCGTAGAACGCCCCGGTCGGCGCCACCCCGCGCAGGCGCGGGATCTCCGAGAGCAGCGCATGCACCAGCTTCGCGCGCGCCGCGAACGCCTCACGCATGCGCTCCACCTGCGGCGCGCTGGCGGGCGACAGCGCCTCGACGATCGCGGGCATGAAGAACGACGCGATGTTGTTGGTCATCTGCCCCTGGAGCTTGACGAACTCGCGCATGAACGCGCCGCCGCCTGCCGGGGCGCAGGCGTAGCCGATCCGCCAGCCGGTCATCGCGAAGGCCTTGCTCATCCCGTTGAGGGTCACCGTGCGCCCGGCGAGGGCGGGCATGCTCCCCGGCGAGAAGGCGCGCAGGCCCGGCTCGACCTCCGGGTAGACGAGCTTCTCGTAGATCTCGTCGCTGATCACCGTGATCCCCGGGCGCGCCGCGACCACGTCACAGAGCGCGCGCAGCTCCTCGGGCGGGTAGGCGATGCCGCAGGGGTTCGACGGGCTGTTCAGGATCACCGCGCGGGTGCGCGGGCCGATCGCGGCATCGAGCTGCGCGGGCGTGATGCGGAAGCCGCGCTCCACGTCGCCGGGCACCTCGACGCAGGTACCGCCGGCCAGTTCGATGAGCGGGCGGTAGCTCACCCACGCGGGAGTCGGCAGCACCACCTCGTCACCTGGGTCGACCAGGCACTGGAGCGTGAGGTAGAGCGCGTGCTTGGCGCCCGCGGTGATCGAGACGTGCTCGGGCGCGCAGTCGATCCCGTTCTCGGCGCGCAGCTTGGCGGCGACCGCGGCGCGCGCCTCGGGCGTGCCGGGCGTCGGCACGTACTTCGTCATTCCCGCCTCCAGCGCGCGCACGGCGGCGGCCTTGATGTTGGCGGGCGTGTCGAAGTCGGGCTCGCCGGTGCCGAAGGCGACGACGTCGATCCCCTCGCGCTTCATGGCGGCGGCGCGCGCGGCCACGGCGAGCGTGGCGCTCTCCTTCATCCGGCTGACGCGGGACGAGACGTGCATCGCGAGGGCAGAGCGTACACTCGCCCGGATGCACTACGACTCGCACCAGCCGGTGCTCAACGACCTCGAGGCGCGGATCACGACCATCCGCGACTCTCTTTAACTACCCAGCCAAGGTCCACGAGCGCGACCGCCTCAACGCGCGCATGGAGTCTGCGGACTTCTGGAGCGAGCCCCGCTCGGCGCAGAGGGTCATCGACGAGCTGAAGGTGGTGCGGGCCCAGATCGAGCCCCTCGAGGCCGCCATGAAGGCCCTCGAGGACGCCAAGGTCGGCTACGAGATGGCCCGCGAGGCCAACGACCACGACCTCCTCGTCGAGGTCGACGAGTCGATCCACCGCCTCGAGTCCGACATGGAGAAGGTCGAGGCCCAGAGCCTGCTCTCGGGCAAGCACGACCATCGCAGCTGCTTCGTCACCATCCAGGCCGGCGTCGGCGGCACCGAGGCCAACGACTGGGCCGAGATGCTCGAGCGCATGTACCTGCGCTGGTGGACCGGCATGGGCTTCAAGGTCGAGGAGATGAACCGCCTGCACGGCACCGAGGTGGGGATCTCCGAGGCCATGTACCGCGTGAGCGGCCCCTTCGCCTACGGCTACATGAACTGCGAGCGCGGCACGCACCGCCTCGCGCGCGTCAGCCCCTTCAATGCCGAGGGCAAGCGCCAGACCAGCTTCGCCACGGTCGAGGTGACGCCCGAGTTCGAGACCACCGCGCTCACCATCCCCGAGAAGGACGTCGAGGTCGTGGCCTTCGTGCGTGCCAGCGGCCCCGGCGGCCAGAACGTGAACAAGGTGGCGAGCGCCATCCGCATCACCCACCTTCCCACCGGCATCCAGGTGGTGGCCAGCACCTACCGCGACCAGCTGCAGAACAAGAGCCAGGCGTTTGCCGTGCTGCAGTCGAAGCTCGAGGCCCTGGAGGAAGAGCGGCGCCAGGCCGAGCTCGACGCCGCCACCGGAGGCAAGGTCGACCGCGGCTGGGGCACGCAGATCCGCTCCTACGTCTTCTACGACAACCGCGTGAAGGACCACCGCACCGGCTTCGAGATGATGAACCCCGAGAAGGTGCTGAACGGCGACCTCGGCGGCTTCGTCGACTCCGAGCTGAAGAGGCGGCGCGCCGCGCGCGAGGCGGCCGGCTGACGCGACCGGGGGATGCCTCGGCCGCCGCGCACGCGGCACTACACTGCCGCAAATCGTGGTGCACGACCCATCGATCCTCCACATGGTGGCGCGCGGGGAGTCGGGGGCGATGCAGGCATGCATGGACCGCTTCGGGGGGCTGGTGTGGTCGCTGGCGCGCCGCGTCACGCGCAGCACCGCCGAGGCCGACGATGCCGTGCAGGAGATCTTCGTCGACCTGTGGCGAAGTGCCTCGCGCTTCGACCCCTCGATCGCCAACGAGACCACGTTCGTGGCCATGATCGCGCGCCGCCGGCTGATCGACCGCGGCCGCCGGCGCCAGCGCCGGCCGGACGCGGCCGCCCTCCCGGACGCCGCGCAGCCGGCCGCCCCCGCCCTGCCCGACCCGGCCGAGCGGCGCGAGGAGCTGGGCCGCGCCACCGCCGCCTTCGAGCAGCTCCGCCCCGAGCAGCAGCGCGTCCTGCAGCTGGCGATCTACCATGGACGGTCCCACGAGGAGATCTCCCGCGCGACGGGACTGCCCCTCGGGACCGTGAAGACCCATGCCCGGCGCGGGCTCATCAAGCTGCGCCAGATCCTCGAGGCCGAGGGTGCCCTGGAGCAGGGCCTGCCCCGAGCCCGCGACTGAACCCACACCCAAATCCCATGATCACCGCCTTCGTCGCCCCGCTGCTGTCGGCCACCCTCGCCGCGAACCTCGACACCACGCCGGACGCGGCGATGCTTCGCTACCCGGACATCGGGAAGTCGGACATCGTCTTCGTGTTCGCGGGCAACCTCTGGCTCGTCCCCAAGGAGGGCGGCACCGCGCGGCCGGTCACCACCGTCGCCGGTGCGGAGGTGCTTCCCAAGTTCGCGCCCGACGGCACGCGCATCGCCTTCGTCGGGAACTACGACGGCAACCGAGACCTCTACGTGATGCCCGCCGCCGGCGGCCCGCCCGTGCGCGTGACGCACCACCCCACGGGCGAGGTGCTCAACGAGTGGACGAACGACGGAGCGCTGGTGTTCACCGCCAGCGGGATGGAGGGGATCTCCCGCGCCGCACGGCTCTACCGCGTCCCCGAGGGCGGCGGCCTGCCCGAGGCACTTCCCGTGCCCTACGGCACCAACGGCACCATCAGCCCCGACGGCGAGTGGCTGGCGTACACGCCGCACTCGATCGACAACCGCACGTGGAAGCGCTACCGCGGCGGAATGCAGACGGACATCTGGGCCTACAACCTGAAGACCGGCGAGGCGCGCCGCGCCACCGACCACGAGGGCATCGACACGCTCCCGATGTGGCACGGATCGACGCTCTACTACCTGAGCGACGCCACCAGCGACCCGAAGGCCCCGCACAAGCTCAACATCTGGTCGTGGGACCCGAAGTCGGGGGCGCGCACGCAGGTGACGCGATTCACCGACGAGGACATCAAGTGGCCGTCAATCGGCGACGGCGAGATCGTCTTCCAGAAGGGCACCAAGCTCATGGTGCTCGACCTCGGCTCGGGCCGCTCGCGCGAGGTGGCGGTGCGCATCCCCGGCGACCGCCCGACGGTGCGCCCGCGGACGGAGGACGTGAGCGACCAGCTGCAGGGCTCGAGCATCAGCCCCGGCGCCAAGCGCGTGGCGGTGGCCGCGCGCGGCGACATCTGGACCGCGCCCGCCGAGAACGGCGTGCCGCGCAACCTGACGCGCACCGACGGCGTGGCCGAGCGCAGCCCGGCGTGGAGCCCGGACGGGAAGTGGATCGCCTACTTCACGGACGAGACCGGCGAGTACGAGCTGTGGGCCATGCCTGCCGACGGCAAGGGCGAGCGCCGGCAGCTCACCAAGGACGGCGGCCCGTTCAAGACCGGCATCGAGTGGTTCCCCGACTCGAAGAAGCTCGTCTACCAGGACAAGACCGGCTCGGCGTACCTGGTCGACTTCGAGACCGGCGAGCGCACCCTGGTCGACAAGGAGCCCTGGGACGGCGGCTTCGACCTGTCGATCAGCCATGATGGCGCGTACATCGCCTACTCCAAGTCGCGGCCGGAGCGGCGCAACGGCAGCATCTGGATCTACGACGTCGCCAAGAAGGAGGCACGCGAGGTCACGAGCGGCATGTTCGCCGACGGCACCCCCGTGTTCGACCGCGCCGGCGACTGGCTCTACTTCACCAGCCAGCGCGGCTTCGGCAACGCCGAGTACAGCGAGCTCGACACCACGTGGGCCTACCAGGACACCTCGCGCGGGTACGCCGTGCCGCTGCGCACGGACGTGAAGAACCCGTGGGCCGTCGAGATCGACGAGGAGAAGGCCAAGGACGAGAAGCCGAAGAAGGACGAGAAGAAGCCGGAGGACAAGAAGCCCGAGGAGAAGAAGCCGGACGAGGCGAAGCCGGACGCGCCGAAGCCGGAGGGCGAGAAGAAGCCCGATGGCGAGAAGAAGCCCGACGGGGACGCCGCGCCCGCGGCGGACGCCCCCAAGGCCGAGGGCGACAAGAAGACGGATGAGGCGAAGCCGGAGGACAAGAAGCCCGAGGAGAAGAAGGGCTTCCGCATCGACTACGAGGGCTTCGAGGCGCGCGCGATCGAGCTGCCGCTCGGTACCCAGCGGATCGGCGGCATGGCGGTCAATGACAAGAACCAGCTGATCTTCAACCAGGGGGGGCAGGTCAAGGTCTTCGACATCAAGGACAAGAAGCGCGAGGTGAAGAAGGTCACCGACGGCATGGGCTTCCAGCTCACGGCCGACGGCAAGAAGATGCTGTCGGGCCTGCAGATCCTGGACGCGTCCGCGGGCGCGTCGGGCAAGCAGATCGTGACGCAGCCGATGCTGGCGCAGATCGACCCCAAGCGCGAGTGGAAGCAGGTGGTGCGCGACGCGTGGCGCATCTTCCGCGACTACTTCTACGACCCGAACATGCACGGCGTCGACTGGAAGGCCGTCGGCGACCGCTACCTGGCGATGGTGGACGACGCCAACAGCCGCGAGGACGTGGGCTACGTCATCAGCGAGATGATCAGCGAGCTGAACGTCGGGCACGCCTACTACAACGGGCGCGACGCGGCCGGCGGCCCGTCGGTGAACGTGGGCATGCTCGGCGTCGACTGGGACACCGCAATCGGCCCCGACGGACGGAAGGTCTTCCGCTTCCGCCACGTGGTGGGCGGCGCGCCGTGGGACGCCGACGCGCGCAACCCGCTGCAGGAGCTCGGCATCAACGTGAAGGAAGGCGAGCACCTGCTCGCCGTGAACGGCATGCCCGTCGACGCGTCCAAGGACCCGTGGGCGTCGTTCCAGGGGCTGGCCGGCCGCACCGTGTCGCTCACCGTGGGGCCGAACCCCGCCATCGACGACAAGGTGCGCGACGTGGTGGTCAAGCCGATGGCCGGCGAGGACAGCCTCCGCTACCGCGACTGGATCGAGGCCAACCGCCGCTACGTGGCGGAGAAGTCGGGCGGCAAGGTGGGCTACATCTACGTGCCCAACACCGGCGTCGACGGCCAGTCGGACCTGGTGCGCCAGTTCCAGGGAGAGCGCTTCAAGCAGGCGCTGATCGTGGACGACCGCTGGAACGGCGGCGGACAGATCCCCACGCGATTCATCGAGATGCTGAACCGCCCGGTGACCAACTACTGGGCGCGCCGAGACCAGGCGGACTGGATCTGGCCGCCCGACAGCCACGTCGGGCCGAAGGCGATGCTCATCAACGGGCTCGCCGGCTCCGGCGGCGACATGTTCCCGTGGCTCTTCCGCCACAACAAGCTCGGGCCGCTCGTCGGCACGCGCACCTGGGGCGGGCTGGTGGGCATCAGCGGGAACCCCGGAATGATCGACGGCTCGGGCGTGCGTGTCCCGGTGTTCGCCTTCTACGAGAAGGACGGCACGTGGGGCATCGAGGGCCACGGCGTCGACCCCGACTTCGAGGTGCTCGACGACCCCGGCGTCATGAAGGGCGGGCCGCACCAAGGCGGCATCGACCCGCAGCTCGACAAGGCGGTGGAGCTGCTGCTCGCCGAGCTCGAGCGCAACCCGGTGAAGCACCCGGCGCGGCCGGCCTACCCCAACCGCGAAGGCTTCGGCATCGCGCCGGAAGACAAATAGGTGCCAGGAACCCCTGTCCCCATTTTCCCGCCCGCCGCATCGGCAGGCGGGACGTGATGTCCTGCGCCCCGCGCGAAATCAGGGACAGGCGTTCCTGGCACCTATTTCCGGGCACCGCCGGTGCCGTCGCCGCGGCGGTCGTCGGACCGTCCGTCGCGTGACCGGCCCCACTGCGTGCCGTTGATGCCCTCGCCGGCCCAGTGGTCGTAGGTGCCCCAGCCACCGTGCGAACCGGTGCCCGCGGGCGTCGCGTAGGGCCCCGCGTTCACGCCGCGGCTCGTGCCCCAGTACGCGCCGGGCGCAGCGAACTGCTGCGGCGGGTGGAACCCGTTCGGCCGCGCGAGCGGCTCATAGCCCCAGTTGCCGCCGTACATCGAGCCCATGCCGGTCCATGGCCGGTACGCCGACGCGTCGTAGCCGCCGTATTCATTGCCCGGTCCGCGGAAGGCCGCAGGCGCGTCCTGTGCGGCGCCCTCGAAGCGCCGCTGCATTGCCTGCTCGTTCTCGCGCGCGGCGGCCTCGGACGCATCGCGCCGCGGCGCCGTGACGCCGGTGGCCTTGCGCATCTCGGCACGGCCGGCATTCGCCATGTCGCCGCGCGGTGCGGCCCACGTTCGTGCATCGACCGCCTTGCCATGCTGCGCGAGCCGCTGCTGAGCGTCGCGTGCATTGGCGCGCTGCCAGTCGTGGTGCAGGCCGTTCCATCGGTCGTAGTAGGGATGCCAGTGGTTGGTCCACCACGGCCAGTGGTTCCATCCCCACCATCCGCCCCAGCCCCAGCCCCATGCCTGGTTCCATCCGCCGCACCAGCCCCAGCCGCCCCAGCCATCGCCGCCGAGGTAGGCGGGAAAGACGTCCGGCGTGCCCCAGTACGGGACGTCCCCGCCGGCCGCCGACGGCGGAGCGAACGTGCCGCTCTGCGCGTCATACGACGGATCGCATCCGTAGGTCTGCGGGTATGCGTCGTATCCGTCGACGGAGGGCTGCGCATACGCGAACCCGGTGCCGTAGACGGGCGTGCCGTCGAGCAGGTACGTGCCGAGGTACCCCGGCGAGAACCCGAATGTCACGCTGTCCGTGGTCGAACCCATCACCCACACGTAGGTGCACGCGTAGACCGGCGAGCTCGGCGGGATGGCGTAGACGGCATCGGGCACGCGGTCGCAGAGCGTCCATGGGCCCTTCTCGTTGGGGGCCTCGAACCACGCGCCGTCGTCGCAGCAGTAGACCAGCCCGCCCGCGCGCACCGTCGGCTTCGAGGCATTGACGAGCCATGACACGTCCGAGCCGGCCCCGCCGGAAGCGATCGGCGTCCACTCCGCGGCGCCGTCGATCGTGACCGAGGGCGCCGCGCCGTCGCGCCGCAGCGTGACCGTGCGGATCTCGCGTGCGGCCACGACGGCCTCGTTGGCCTCGGGCGTGCCCGACACCGCGGCACGCACGGCATCCATCCGCCGAGAAGAGGGAATCTGCGCGAAGGCCGGAGGCAGGTCGCCCGGCGACACCGCGGTCCATGCGCCGCTGCCGAGCGACGCCGTCGAGAACCAGCGGCCGCCGGACAGCAGGAAGAACGCGCTGCCGTCGGTGGTGAGCAGCGTGCTCGGGGTGTTGGCCACGCGCTGCACGCCGTCGGCGACGCGCTCCAGGCGCGGGGCGCCGTCGATCGCCACCAGCACCGTCGGCACCGTCGCCACCATGACGTCGGCCGGCTTCGGCGCAGGCGGTGCCGCGGCGGGCTTGGTGTCCGAGATCGCCGCCGGCATCTTCGGCGCGGTGCCCATCGCCGCGATCACCTCGGCCGGCGGCGCGGCGCCGGGGGCGTACCCGCCCGCCATCTGCTTCGAGCGCCGCCACGATCCCGAGATGCGCGTGCACCACTCGCCCTCGGGCGACTTCAGGAGAATCGCGGGCGTGTTGCGCACCATCGACCATCCGGTCGAGCCAAGCGGCGACAGGCGCGGCTCGCCGTCGACGCTCACGAGCACCGTGGGCGACTGGACCACCATGATGGCCGGTGCGTCGTTGCGCAGCCCGGGCGTGGAGCTGGCGCGCGGGTTCACGAGCTTCAGCGAGCGCACGAGCGTCGCGCGGTCGCTCGTCATCGCAACCAGGTAGAGCGCCTGCGAGAGCGCGGTCACCTCGTCGGCCGCCGCGGCTGCCCCGTCCACCGTGAACGAATTGACGCGGAAGCGGTTCACCTCCACCTCGCCGGGCACGTCGGACGCCAGCACGTCGGACGAGAGGGTTGCCTCGCCGGTCTTGGACGCGCCCCCGGCTCCCTGGATCGTCACATCGGCCACGAAGTAGGCGCGCGAGCCGTCGAGCCCGGTCAGCCGGGGGCGGAAGACCTGGTAGCTGCTGCCGCCCGCCGAGACGTGCTGGGGCCAGGCGTCGCCGGTCGCCCCCGGATCGGCAGCCGGCTTCGGTGCCGCGGGCGCCTGGGCGTGGGCGGGCGCGATGGCGATCGAGAGCGAGCAGGCGGCGGCGAGGCAGGAGATCAGCTGGATCATGGTGGGAGTGGCCCGGAATCGGGCTTGCGAAACCGAGTCTATCGCTGGCCAAAAATGGCCGCAGGACAGCCGTGGGGCCGTCCTGCGACGCAGTTCCCATGATTCAAGACACCGGCGAGCGCCCCGTGGCCAGCGGTCAGGCGCGCCGACGGCGGCCGGCGGCCAGACCGGCGAGGCCGAGCAGCGCGATCGCGCCGGGCGCCGGGACGGCATTCACGCCGATCAGCGTGATCGAGCCGGTCCAGGTGCCCATCGCGCCGCCACCGGAGAAGCCGTTGCCAAGCAGCACGGGCAGGTCGGCGGCGGTGCCGGTGAAGCCGATGGCGGTGGCCAGGTTGACGGTGCTGTTGACCACGGTGCCGGCAGCGCTGTCGTTGCCGTTGGACCACCAGTAGCGCTGCGTCGACCCGAGGGTCGAGTAGCCGCCCACCTGGAGCGCGCCGTTTCCGATCGGCGGCAGGTCGATGTAGATCGTGAGGTCGTTGGCGTAGGTGCGCACCGAGTCCAGCAGCGTCGCGTTGACGCGCACGCCGGTCAGGCTGCCGACGAGGGTGCCGGCACCGAAGATCTGGTTGAACTCAAGCGCGTCGAGGGTCAGCGAATCAAACGTGTAGGTCACGTCCGCGCTGGCGCCGGCGGCGATGGCCGCGAAGGCAATGGTAGAAATGAGGCAGGTGTTCTTCATGGGAGGGAACTCGAATCGGGAAACGGGGAACGCGAAACGCGGGATTGGGAAGATCCCGCAGGCAGGTCCCTTTTCCAGATGTCCCTCCAAACACGCAGGCGTAGAAACGATGCCGCGTGAATCACGGTGCGCAACAGATTCACGCGCGATTCCGGCCGGAGTCGTGGAAGGAACCTCAATTCGGCGGCAAAACGAGCGCTGCCATGCACTGGGGATTGAAATTATAGGACTACTTTGAGTGCTGTCCCCAACCGCCCCGCTGCGACAATCCGCTTGGACATGCACGCATCGATCCTGCGATCCGCGGCCATCGCGCTCCTCCTGACAGCGACCGCCGCCGCGCAATCCAGCGCCTTCATCAACTGGGAATCGCCGCAGGCGCATCCGATCGACGTGACCCCCGACGGCCATCTGCTGCTGGTGGCCAACACCGCCGATGCACGGCTCGAGGTGTTCGACGTCTCGGGCAAGGCCCCCGTGCGCCTCGGATCGGTGCCGGTGGGACTCGACCCCGTCAGCGTGCGCGCCCGCGGCAACGGCGAGGCCTGGGTCGTCAACCAGATCTCCGACTCCGTGAGCATCGTCGACCTGGCCTCGCTGCGCGTGCGCCGCACGGTGCTCGTCGGCGACGAACCCGCCGACGTGGTGTTCGCCGGATCGCCGCAGCGCGCGTTCGTGTCGCTCGGCATCCCCGAGCGCATCGCGGTGGTCGACGCCGTGAACCCCGGCACGGTCACCTCGATCGCGATCGCCGGCAGCCAGCCGCGCGCGATGGCGGTGAGCCCGGACGGCAGCCGCGTGTACCTGGCCATCTTCGAGTCGGGGAACCACTCGACCGCCCTCCCCCACGCCACGGTCAGCCTGGCGAACGGCCCCTATGCCGGCCAGAACCCTCCGCCCAACGCCGGGGCCGCCTTCAGCCCGCCGAAGTCGGCCTCGAACGGCCCTGCGCCACGCGTCGGGCAGATCGTCCGCAAGTCTGCCGCTGGCCAGTGGCTCGACGGCAACGGCCGCAACTGGTCGAACTTCGTCACGTGGGACCTGCACGACCACGACGTGGCCGTGGTCGACACCGCCACCAGCGCCGTCACCTACGTGAACGGCCTGATGAACATCGTGTCGGGAATCGGCACGGCGCCGAACGGCGACGTCGTCGTGGTCGGCCTCGACAGCCGCAACGACCTCCGCTTCGAGCAGAACGTCAACGGCGTGTTCGTGAGGTGCGTGACCGCGCGGCTTGCGGGCGGCACCGCCGCGGGCACGGCCTCCGACCTGAACCCGCACCTCACCTATGCGTCCCCGACCACCGACGTCGTCAGCCGCCTGCAGTCGATCGGCGACCCGCGTGGCATCGCGGTCGGCGCCGACGGCCGCACGTGGACTGCCGGCCTCGGCTCATCGAGCGTGATCGCCTTCGGCCCGGGCGGGACGCGCCTCGCGACCGTCACCGTCGGCGAGGGCCCGAGCGGCCTCGTCCTCTCCCCGGACGGCCAGCGCCTCTTCGTCCTCAACCGATTCGTGGGCTCGGTGTCGCAGGTCAGCACGACGAGCAACCTGGAGACCGCGCGCGTCGCGTTCCACGACCCCACGCCGGCCACCGTGCGCGACGGGCGCCGGTTCCTCTTCGACACGCACCTGACCTCGGGCCTCGGCCAGGCCAGCTGCGCCAGCTGCCACGTCGACGGCCGCAGCGACCGCATCGCCTGGGACCTCGGCAACCCGCAGGGCGCCGTGCAGGCCTTCGACGAGATCTGCCAGGCACCCAACGGGTGCATCCCGTGGCACCCGATGAAGGGCCCGCTCACCACGCAGACCCTGGTCGGCATCATCGGCAACGAACCGTTCCACTGGCGCGGCGAGAAGAACGACCTCAGCGAGTTCAACGAGGCGTACGTGGCGCTCCAGGGCCGCGATGCGCAGCTCACCGCCGCCGAGATGGCGAAGCTCGAGCAGTACGTCGCCTCGCTCACCTTCGGACCGAACCCAAACCGGAACATCGACAACACGCTGAAGACGTCCGTGCCGGTCGCGGGCGGGGTGGTCACGGGCGCCGGCGGCACCGGCAACGCCGCGGCGGGGCAGAACATCTTCAACAATGCGCTCATCTTCGGCGCACCCCCCGGGCTCGCGTGCATCAACTGCCATGGCGGCCCCGCGGGCACCAACAACCGCGTCGACATCCCCGCACCCGGCGGTGCCGAGCCGCAGAACCGCAAGAACTCGCCCCTGCGCGACGTCTACCGAAAGGTCGGCGCCAGCAAGCAGTCGCAGCAGGCCAATCGCGGCTTCGGCTTCGACCACGGCGGCGACGAGTTCACGCTCCAGGACCTCCTGAGCATCGGCTTCCGCTTCAACACGCTGCCAGGCGGCGGCGTGCAGCAGCGGCGCGACGTCGAGGCCTTCTGCCTGAGCTTCGGCACCGACACCCATGCCGGCGTGGGCCAGCAGGTGACCGTCGCCAACGGCGGCGGCGCCGGCGACGACGCGGCGCGCGTGCAGCAGCTCATCGCCATCGCCACCGCGCAGCCGACGGCGGTCGCAGTGGTGGTGAAGGGCGTCCGAGACGGCGATGCCCGCGGCTGGCAGCTCGTCGGCGGGCAGTTCCGCTCCGACCGCCGCACCGAGACCATCGTGCCGTCGGCGTTGCTTGCCGGCGCATCAGCCGGAAGCGAACTCACCTACATGCTGGTCCCCGCATCCATGGCTCGGCGCCTGGGCATCGACCGCGACCTGGACGGCGCGCTCGACCGCGACGAGCTCGATGCCGGCACGGATCCCGCCGACCCCACCAGCACGCCGACCCAGTGCCTCGCCGACCTCAACGGCGACGGCTGGGTGGACGGCACCGACCTGGGCCAGCTGCTGGGTGCCTGGGGCCCGTCGCCCGACATGGACCTCACCGGCGACGGCGTGGTCAACGGCGACGACCTCGGCGAACTGCTCGGGGCGTGGGGCGAGTGCCCGTAGGCCCGGGCGTCAGCGCGCAGGCTGCGCGCGGAGCGCCAGTGCGCGCCCTCCCGCAGTGACCTCGACCACCCAGACGTCCTTCGCGGGCACCGGCCCGCGCGCGTAGTCGATCGTTCCGCTCGCGCCGGGAAATCCGCGCGTCGCGGCGATCTGGGCGCGCACCGCGGCCGGGTTGACGCCCTTCCCAGCAGCGTGCGCGCGGTCGAGCGCGGCCAGCACCACGTTCGCCGCATCGAATCCGAGCGCGGCAAATCCGCTCGGTGCCTCTCCCCAGCGCGTGCGGTAGGCGTCGGCGAAGGCCACGGCCTCGGGCAACGCGCCGACCCCGAACCAGGCATGCGTCGTGAAGTACACGCGGCTCGACGGATGCCGGCCGCTCGTCGCCACCGCGTCGCAGTCGAAGGCGTCGCCCCCGATGACCGGGATCGCAGGCAGCACCGGGCGGATGCTCGCCAGGATCGGCCCCACGTCGCCCGGCTCGCACGCCACGTAGATCGCGTCTGCCCTGTCCTGGAGCCCCGCCATGAACGCTCCCACCTGCACGGCAGGCGTCGCGGCGAGGTCGAACTCCATCGCCACCGTGCCGCCCTGCTCGCGGAAGCGGTCGCGGCAGAAGCCCGCCACGGTGCGCGCGTACACGCTGCGCGAGTCGAACACGATCGCCAGTCGGGTGCCGAACCGCGCGTGCGCGAAGTCGGCAGCGGCGCGGCCCTGCGCGTCGTCGCCGAAGCATGCGAGGAACGTGCCCTCGCCGCAGCGCACGGGCAGGTCCGGCGCCGTCGCGCCGACCACCACGAACGGCACGCCCGCCTTCGAGAAGGCCGGCACCGATGCCAGCGCCAGGTCGGTGTCGCAGAGTCCCAGCGCGGCCGTGGGTGCTGCGGCCCCGACGCCCCATGCGGCACGCGCCGCCGTCGATGCGCGCGCCGCGCCGTCGGCGGTGCTTGCCGTGTCGAAGACGCGGGTTTCGGGCGCGGGCGCGGCAGCGCCGGTCCGCGTGGCGTGCTGCTCGAAGGCCAGTCGCGCGCCGCGCTCCGACGGCACGTCGATCGCCGCGACGCTCCCGGACTGCGACGTGACGATCGCCACGGCCGGCCCCGTGGCGCCGTGCGCCGGGTGCGGGGCCGGCCTCCGCTCCGCGCCCGCGGCCGCCGCGATCGGCCGGTGATTGGCGCAGCCGGAGACGGCGAGCGGTGCGGCAAGCAGCAGGACGGCGACGCGCGCGGCGAGGTGCATCGCTTCATGCTAAACCGCACCCCTCGCAGGACCCGCCCGATGACCGACGCCGATCCATCACGCCCCGTGCGCCGCGCCGAGCCTGTCATCGGCGAGGTGATCGATGACGCACCGGCCGGCGCGGCCGATCCGCGCGCGCACCCCCCACGCGGCACCGAGCCGTTCCTGCGCTCGCTGCACGGCTTCCTGCTTGGCCTCGCCACCATCCTGCTCGCGGTGCCCGCGGTGCTTGCCGTCATCGCCGTGACGGTGATCCCGATCATCGTCTGGCTGGTGGTGGCCGCGGTGCTGCGGATCACCTTCCGCATCCTGGCGCTCCTCACCGGCGCGCGGCCGGAGGCGGTCACCACCGGGGCGTTCCTGCGGGCGCAGGTGGCGCAGCGAGTCTCGCGCGCATGGGGCGGCGTCGGGCCACGGTGACGGCAACGCGAACCGCGCCCGCGCGCAGGCATGGCGGACAGCCGGCGCCCACCCTCAGTTATCAGGTGCGCGAAGCGGTTGCAGCGCAACGGGGCCCGCACTACACTTCCACGTTCCGAGTTCGGGCGCGCGCGAAGTTCGAAGTAGCAGGTCGCGCGCCCGACCGGACGTTTGCGGGTGTAACTCAGTGGTAGAGTGCCACCTTGCCAAGGTGGATGTCGAGGGTTCAAGTCCCTTCACCCGCTCTCAAGCTTGAAGCCGAAGGCAATGCCTTCGGCTTCTGCGCTTTTGAGAGCGGTTGATGCGTCCCGGGCTGCGCCCGGTCCGCGGGCGGCTGCACCGCCCGCATCGTTTGGACCCGCCTCCGGCGGGTTCAAGTCCCGGCGCCGCGGATCCTGCGCCGCTGGGCTCAGCCCCCCGCCCAGCGCTCGCGGTACGCACCGTCCCGGTCGTACCGCTCGGCCTGCCCGCGCACGTCGAACACCCGGTTACGCGGGTCGTTGCCCACCCCCGCCACGTACTGCCAGTTGCCCCAGTTGGGGCCGACGTCGAAATCGATGAGCTGGCTCTCGAACCACGCGGCGCCCCAGCGCCAGTCGATGCCGGCGGTGCGGGCAAGCCAGCTTGCCACGTTCTGGCGCGCACGGTTGGAGAGCTGGCCCGTCGCGCGGAGTTCGCGCATGCCGGCGTCGACGAACCGCTCGCCGGTGGCACCGTCGCACCATGCGGCGAACGCGTCACGATCCGGCGCTCCGCACGGGGTGCGGCCGAGCACGCCCCTGGCATTGAACGCCCTGCCCTGCCAGCGGCGCACCCAGAAGTGGAAGTAGTCGCGCCAGAGCAGCTCGAAGAAGAGCCAGTAGGTGCTTTCGTTGGCGGTCCGCTCGGACTCGTAGCGCCGGATCTCGGCGGCAACCTCGCGGGGCGAGACGGTCCCGAGGGAAAGCCACGGCGAGAGCCGCGACGAGAAGTCGGCGCCCACCAGGCCGTCACGCGTCTCCTTGTAGCGGGCCACGCAGTCGTCCGCCCAGAACCACTGCTCGATCCGCGCCAGGCCGCGTGCGCGTGCGCCATGGGATCCAAACGATGATCGGGAGTCGTGCGCGGCGGCCGCAGCCCGTGCCTCGGCGAGGTCCGGCGCCGCGAGCGTCGCGTCCGAGCGTGCCGCGGCGAGCGCCCGCGTTCCATCGCTTGCTCCGCGGATCGCCGGCACCGGCAGCGGCGCCCGCACGCGGCATTCGCGCTCGACGCGGCGCCTGAAGTTCGAGAAGACGTCAGGCAGCTCGCCGATCGAAAATGGCAGGTCGCCTGCCGCGATCATGGTCGTCTCGTCGTGCACATGCAGTTCGGCGCCGTCCGCGGCCAGCGCGCGCGACACCGCCTGGCTCTCACGAAGCTCGTCGAAGGCCGGACATGGCGCCGTATGCACCGTGCGGGCGTGCAGGTCGGCGGCCAGCGCGGGAATGCACTCCGCGGGGTCGCCGCGCATGACGAAGAGCTCCGACCCGGCTGAACGCCACTCGGTGCGGAGCCCGTCGATGGCCTGAAGCAGGTGACCAAGTCGCCGGGGACTCCACCGGGTCACGCCCGGCGGGTCGGTACGGGCGGCTGCGCGGGCAGCCGCGGACGAACCGCTGGCGCGAGCGAGCGTGAACGGCGCACACGGTTCGCCCGGCAGCACGACCACCCCGACCACGCCGCCGGGCGCATCCTGCGCCGCCGCCGTCGCCGCTGCGTTGTCGGCGAGCCGAAGGTCGGTCCGGTGCCAGACGATCGATGGTGGGGCGGAAACGAGATGCATGCCTGGAGGCGGACCACCCTACCTCTTCACGCCTCGATCGGCGATGCGCAAACGCACCGCCGCCGCACCGATGACGGCGCGGCGGCGGCGATGTTCGGCGAGAGGCTGCCTGAAGCTCAGGAGGGCTTCTTCGGCTCTTCCTTCTTGGGGGCGTCCTTCTTGGGCTCTTCCTTCTTGGGGGCGTCCTTTCCGCCCGCGCCGCCCTTGCCGCCGCTGCCGCCGCTGCCACCGCTGCTGCCCGGCGGGGGCACGAAGGATGCGACGGCCGGAGCCGCCACGAGTGCGAGGACGAGCGAGGCTCCGACGATGGGGATCAAGCGCTTCATGGATGAATCCTTTGATTGGGTCGCGTGCTTCGGCACGGCTCGGGCTTCCGGAGCGTACCTGCCGACGCCGATGGCAGCCACTCCATGGCGTGACATCGTTTCCCTTCGATGCGAGCGATGGGCCTCGAGCAGTGCGCGGACCGGGGCGGGTGACGGGAGACGTAGCCTCCGGCCCCATGCCTGAGCCGCAGGGCCCACGAACGGCGCTCGACCTCTTCGATGCCGCGTGCGCGCGGCATCGGGATGGCGCGGCGCTTGACGTTCCGCCCGGCGACGGCCGGCAACGCGTGACGTGGACCTACCGCCAGCTTGCCGAGCAGGCCGATCGCTTTCGAGCGGCACTCGCTCCGCACGCGGCGCGCGATGCCGTGGTTGTGCTGGCGCTCGCGCGCACCGACCCGCGGCTCCATGCCGCGATGCTGGGGGCGATGCGCGCGGGCTGCGCCTACTGCGCGATCGACCCGTCCTTTCCCGACCGGCAGGCGGCGGACGTCGTGCGCGATGCCCGGGCCTGCGCGATCGTCGGTGCCGCGGGACGGGTGCGCGCGATCGCCGACGCCGGCGGCGTGGCCACGTGGATCGATCCCGATGGCGTGTGCACCATCGACGGCCGGACGATGGTGCCCGGCGACGTGGGCGCGGATGCCCAAGCCGATGCCGACGCGACTCCGATTTCCCCCGACTCGCTCGCATACGTCATCTACACCTCGGGCACGACTGGAAAGCCGAAGGGCGTGGAGATCGAGCACCGCTCGCTCCTGAACCTCGTCGCGGGCGACATCGCGGCCTTCCGGCTGGGGGCACGCGACCGCGTCGCGCAGGGGTCGAGCGCCAGCTACGACTCGAGCGTCGAGGAAATGTGGCTCGCATGGGCAGTGGGCGCATGCGTGGTGGTGATGGACGATGCCACGGCACGCCTGGGGCCGGATCTCGTCGATTGGCTGCGGAACGAGCGCATCACGGTGCTCTGCCCGCCGCCGACCCTGCTTCGGACGCTCGGGCTCGACGATCCGGCGCGCGCGCTGCCGGACCTTCGCCTGGTCTACGTGGGCGGCG
>VEQS01000042.1 GCA_018883105.1 Phycisphaerales bacterium | reverse complement strand
ACCCCGACATGCTGCGATTCGGCGACGGCGTCACGGTGCAGGCCCTCATGCAGGCGCACACCTTCGAGGACCGGGTGCTGAAGATCGACCACGTCCACGTGCGCGACGGCGCCACCGTCGGCGCGAACGCCGTGCTGCTCTACGGCGCGGACGTGGGCGAGCGCGCCACCGTCGCCCCGCACTCGGTGGTCATGAAGCGCGAGCGTCTGGAGCCAGGCACGGCGTACGAAGGGGTGCCGACGCAGCCGGTGGCGGGCTGACGCTCGGCCTCGGTCGGCCCGGTACAGTCCCGCCATGGCCGACACGCTCCGATCCGTCCGCACCCCGCTCGTCATGGTCACGCTCGCCGCCTTGCTGCCGGCCGGCGGGTGCGTCACCGTCAACAAGACCGAGACGGCCAGGTCCCCCGCCGCCTCGCGGCCGGCCGCCGCGCCGATCACCGAGCAGCAGGTGAATGCCGCGCAGCAGGCGTGGTGCGACGGGCTGGTGCGAGTCGCCCAGGCGCACGCGAGGGGCGGCGACGCGAGGGCCGAGGCCGCCGCGATGATCGACGCGCTGTACGACTACGCCGACGGCAAGGTGTTCTTCAAGCCGACGCTTGCCTTCGGGCCGCGCACCTTCCGACCCACGCGCGAGGGAGCCCTGGCCTACTTCGTGGGCGGCGATCCGGCGTTTCCGGAGGACTCGGGCTTCGCGCTCAAGGGCTGGACGAAGGCCCGCTACGACAAC
This sequence comes from Phycisphaerales bacterium, assembly GCA_018883105.1. Lineage (GTDB taxonomy): Bacteria > Planctomycetota > Phycisphaerae > Phycisphaerales > SM1A02 > UBA966. The sequence continues at coordinate 16,605 of VEQS01000042.1, read as the reverse complement.
AACGCCGCCGAGAACGGCATCCAGGTCCACGGGGACATCGCCATCACCATGGGCAACGTGTACCTGACCGGCCCCGACGGAAGGGAGGTGATGGTCGACAAGACCTTCGTCTTCCGACGGTGCAAGGACGGCAACCTCCGCCTCTGCGTCCACAAGTCCGCCCTCCCCTTCTCGCCGAACTGACCGCGATGCGACGACCCGTGTTCGCGGTGCTGTGCGCCGCATGCGTGGCCTTGCCCATCTTGGCAGGATGTGCGGAGACATCCGTCAAGGTCGGGCTGCAGACCCGCTCGGCGATCTATGCAAACTCGCTGCTTGAGGAAGAGACGGGAGTCCGTGCGATCCTGACGTCCTCGCCCCCGCGCGTGGGCATCCTGCAGGGCGTCTCGCCGGGTGCGCCCGTGCGCGGCTTCGGCCCCTTCGCATCGGACGCCGTGCGCGTTGCGCTTCGGCGGCGCTGCCCAGGCTCCACGGTGCTCAGCGGGCCGACGGTCGTCGGCATGGCCGCGGCGGCGGGCAAGTCGCAGGACCTCGCGCGAGTCCTCCGCGAGGCGAACGACACGGGCATCCTCCCGGCGCCCGACCTGGCGGCGCTCGGTCGGGCGCTCAAGCTCGACTACTTCTTCCTGGGGATGGTTGCGTCCAACGACATGCGCGATGCCACGCGCCTGAGCCAGCTGGGGCTGACGATGGTGCGCTCGCACTGGACGGTGTCCAACCTGACCATCCAGCTCTATCACGCGCCCTCGGGACGAATGGTCTGGCAGAGCGTCGGGGACTGCACGGAGTACGTCGAGGCCGTCGCGGCCGCGCCAGTGCCGCTTCACTCGGTGATGGCCGAGGCGGCCGCCGCGATGATCGGCGACCTGGTGGACGGACGGTCGCGGACCACGCTCCTCTGGGTAACCAACCAGCGGACCGTGAAGGAGGCCGAAGTCGTGATCAGCGGCGCCGAGGCGCACCCGCTGCCCGAACCGGCGTCGGATCCGGACGCCTACTGCCCGGCCGACAGGCCGGAGGTCGAGCCCGAGCCGGGAACCGCCGGCCCTCGGTGAGTGGCAGGCCTCAGGCCGCCGGGAGCCAGCGCGAGCGAAGCGCCAGCAACTGGTCCTCGCGCCAGAAATGCCGCGCGGAGCCCTGGGCGAGCGACGCGGCGATGACCTGAGGGTGTGCCGCCAGCCGCGCGGCGATCGCCGCGAGCGCCCCGCCCCGGCCACCCGACCGCGCATCGTTCTTCGGAGTGACCAGGACCCGCGTGCCGAGGAAACGCGACAGCGCCTCGCCCTTGCGCTCGTCGGGAACGTCCGCACGCAGGACGAGCACCCGGCCGTGGGAGCACTCGGTCGACGTCCAGCCGCGCTCGCGGTCGAACGGCTCGTCGAGGGCGCACCATCCGAGCGCGGGCCGCATGTCCTCCTCCAGCCACCAGTCGAGGCAGCCGACGGGGGCGCGCAGGATCGCCTCATCCACCCGATGCGCGGCAACTTCGGCGCTGGGCGAGTGCTGGACACCGTGAGCAGCCATGCTCATGGCCATCGCCAGCGGATCTCGGACGAGCACCACCCAGTCGGCGCGGCGGTTGGCGGAAACGACGTACCGGTGCACCGCCCAGTCCCCCACGTGGGTGCCCGGGCGCGAGGCCGCCGTCAGCGCGGACATCCATTCGACGCCGGTGTTCGCGCGGTGCAGCGAATGCGCCTTCACGGTCGCCGCTCGCGACGAGGCCCGGATGGCGTGGTGCACGGACGTGCTTGCGGTCCGCCAGGTGGCGTACGTGACCACGGGCAAGCGGCCACGCATGCGCGTCCACGCGAACTGCACCCGCTTGGCCTCGAGCCGTGTCGAGAAGCTCCAGGTGCGGCGGGCGCGGGGGAGGATCGCAGGCAACTTCACGGCGTCAGCGTAGCCGCCGAGCCCCAGGTGATGATGCGGTTGGCGGGATGGGTCAGCGGCACCTCGGGCACGCTCCGGCGTCCTGGGAGGGCCCACTCCGAGATGATCTAGTCCCACCCGGAACGCGCGGCACCCGAGGGTGTCCGGCGGGGCGAGAAGTCCTCGATTCGCCGGGCAGTGACGTAGGCGAGGAGCACGGCGGCGATGACCACGGCCGCGCATCCGTGGGCGCGCTCGATCGGCGTCGTGCCCGGGATCGCCGCACTCGCCATGGTGCCCGCCTGGAACGCCATGCCGCCGCATGACATCGCCGCGATCGACAGGGCTGCGGCCACGCCCGAAGAGGCCACGGGGACGGCGCGCACGGCCACCGTCGTCGCCAGGGACATGGCGGACGTGCCGAGCCCGACGGCGAAGGTCACCACGCACGCCGCCGGTGTCCCGATCGCGAGCGGAAGGTAGGCCCAGGCCGCGGTGGATCCCGCCAGCACCAGCAGCATCGCCCGGATGGTCCGCGCGAGGCCCAGGCGGCGGGTGACGTGCACGAGGCCGACCCCGCCGAGCGCATACGCCAGGTTGAAGGATGCGTTCACGAGCCCCCAGTCGGACTCGGGCAGCTTCCAGACGATCCTCGCCACCGCGACGTTGAGCAGGCCGCTGAACGCGATCATCAGCCCGCCGGTGACGAACGCCACCGCGCAGGCGCGGCGGATGTCCGGGACCTCGAGCGCCTGCCGGACGGAGAGCGGCGGCAATGGGCTGCCAGCGCCGCGGTGTCCCGTGAGGTACGGGCTCCGGAGCGTGCGCCCGAGCACGGCTCCCAGCGCAACCATCAGCGCCGCCGTCGTCCAGAAGGCCGCGCGCCATGAGTCGGTCGCGAGGATCGGGGTCGCCGCCAGGCTCGCCAGGATCGCGGTCGCGCCGAGCGCCAGCTGCATGCGGCCCACCACCTGCTGCCGCCGGTCGGCCGGGACCAGGCGCATCGACACCGCGATGAACGCCGGGTAGAGGAACGCCGAGAAGGCACCCATCGCCACGCGGGAGGCGGTCGAGTTGGCGATCGACGCGCTGAGCCCAAACCACGCGCAGCACATGCCGTAGCCCATGATGGCAGGCGGCAGCGTCCGGCGAGCACCGAGCCGGTCCACGAGCATCCCTGCGGCCGGCGACAGCAGCAGCACCGGAAGGCCGAACGCCGCCGCCATGAGGCCCATCGACGGGCTGCTTGCCTCGAGCGCCTGCCGGATGTCGGTCGACAGCCCCCCGAAGAGGGTCTGCGACCCCGCGTGCAGCGCGGTTGGGATCGCGGCGAGGACGCACGCGGTGACGACGAAGGCCCGGCTGGGCGGCGGGCCTTCGGGCCGCGGCGTCGGCTCGGAGGGCATGGAACGAGTCTAGTGACACGCGCCACGGCGATCGTCGGGTCCTCCCGTGGCCTGGCCCGGCGTGGGCGTCCGTCAGACGTTCGGGCCCCACGACGCGAGCAGCGCGCCAAGGTCCAGCCCATCGACCGCGCAGTCCTGGTTGACGTCGGCGGGGTGCGGATCGAGCGCGGGTCCCCATCCCGAGAGAAGGATGCCAAGGTCGATGCCGTCTACCGTGCCGCTGCCGTCGAGGTCGCAGGGCGCCGCGCGCACGGCACGGACCGCAAGCGCCAGGAGGCGCTGGTTCTGGCCGCCGACGCCGCCTCCGTCGTCGGAGACGAGGATGAGGCTGCGCCGGCTGCCCGCCAGCGGCGGGCCGAGCGCCATCCCCTCGAAGTTGCTGAAGGGGAAGCCGCGCTGCCAAAGCAGCGTCTTCGCGGCGGGCACGAATCCGCCCGCGGCGAGCATGCGCACGTCCGAGACGTCCGTCGCCGCCGAGATGTCAACGGCGTAGAGGCGCGAACGGAAGTCGGGGATCACCGTGCCGCCGAACTCGCGCTCGAGCACGAGCACCGTGTGCCGGTCCCAGGGCACCAGGTCCACGACCCCGCTGCGCTCGGCGTCGACCAGGTCGGTCATGCCGGAGATCGGGTCGCAGCGGTAGGCCCATTGCCCGGCGGGGAAGCCCTGCGCGTCGAAGCGCTGCAGCCGCACCCACGCGCCGGCCTGCGTGCTCGACACGGGCCCGTCCGACACCAATGCCTCCTCGTTGGCCGTCCATGCCTCTCCGCGCAGGCAGCCGAGGGCCTCGAACCCGAAGTTCGGGCGCATGTTCGGCGAGGCAAAGGTGGGTGGGACGCGCAGCGAACCGCAGGCGGCGAAGGTGGCCAGGTCGAAGCGCCGGACGGCGGCGGAGGCCTCGTCGGCGACGAGGACGGTGCCGGCGGTGCGGTCAATCGCGATGCCCTCGACGTCGGCTCCGAGCCCGGGGACCGGGATGCGGGCCGTGATCGACTGCGCACGGATGCGACCGGACGACGGATCGATGTCGATCCACGCGTCCCACACGGACTGCTGGCCTCCGTCGCCCACGAACAGGAAGCGCCCGGACTCCACCCACGCGATGCCGCTCAGCTCCTCGGCGCCGGAGCCGCGCGCGGCAAGGGGGACGGAGGCCTGGCCGGGATCGGACACCTCGAGCGTCGTTCCGCCCGCGCAGCTCGCGAACATGCAGGCGGCGGCAAAGGCGACGACCATGGATGCATGTTCCCCGAAAAACGACCGATCCGGCCCTTGCGGGCCGGATCGGCGAAGGTTCGGACTGAACCGCGACGTCAGCTACCGACGTCGACCGAGCCCAGCTCGTTGATGATCTGGTCCTGCTTCTCCTTGATGGAGTCGCGGAAGGCCTTGCCGCCCGAGATCGCGCCGCCGGCGAGCAGCACGTTGGTGACGCCGACCTCGGCGCTCTCGGCGCCGCGCTCATCGCGAACGAAATTCATCACGAGGTTCTTCAGCATGTTCTTGCCTCTGTCTCTTATCTGGATGCGTTGGGTTCAACCACGAGGAGCCGCGCGGCTCGACCATCTCAATGTAAAGCGAACAAGCGCACCGACATTGTCAATACCCCACAATGGGGCCGTTTTCTCCGGATTTATCGTCTGATAACAACATTCTCTGGACCAGCCGTCGAAGCGAACTTCTGGCGCGCCGCGGTCGCAATCCTGAGGTTGGATGCGGCTTCTTGAGGACTCACGACCAAGTTCCACAGTTGAAGGGCCTCCTCGTCGCGGCCCTGCAGGGCGCGGGCCAATGCCACGTTGGAGACGAAGTCGGCGTCCCGTGGGTCGGCGGCGTAGGCGGCGTCGAAGTCGCGCGAGGCCCGGTCGAGGTTTGCCGCGAGCAGGTGGCAGACGCCACGGTCATTGAGAAGGAGCGGCTGCCCCGGCATGCGCTCGAGCCCGCGCGACAGCCATCCGATCGCGTCATCCACGCGACCCTCGATCAGGAGCACCTCCGCTCCCTCGGTGTAGGTGCCGAGATGATCCGGGTGCTCGACGAGCATTCGGTTGAGCAGGAAGCCCGCCTGCGCCGTCTGGCCCTTCGCGGCCAGCACCCGCACGGTGAGCTGCATCGTCTCGGCGGTGGCGGGCTTCATGGGCCCGCCGTCGAACCAGTCCTTGTCGGTGTCCTGGGCGGACTGGCAGCCGAGGAGCGAGGCGCCGGACGCGAGCATCAGGCACGCAAGGGCACGGAGGGAGCGATGGGATTTGGATGCACGCATGTCAGTTTCCTCCGATCTCGCTGGCGACGGTCGACTGCCCGCCGGTCGGCGACAGCACCGATCCGGTGGGGATCTCGAACGGGATCCTGCGCACCTGCTCGCGGATGATGAGCGCCTCGCCGGATTCGACCCCGCGGCCGCCGGCGAGGCCGTCGGTGAGGGCCACGCGGTCCTGGCCGATTCCGCGCAGCGCCAGCGACCGACGCACCGAGTCGAGGCGCGCCGCGTACAGCCGGTCGTCGGCCTGGCCGCGGCGGACCGAGATGGTGCCGCCCTCGAGGCGCATCGCCTCGGCGAGGTACCCGAGGTCGCGCGAGCCAAGGGTCGTGAGCGATGCGGAGCCGGGGGCGAACTGGTAGTCGAAGATCGTGCGCTGGCGCAGGACGCCCGCTCGGATCTGGTCCTCGAAGGGCTGCGTCGCAAACTCCCGGTCGGCAGGCTCGAGGAGGTGGTTGTCGATGCGCACGCGGTCCACCTCGGCGGGCGGCTTCGGCGTGCAGGCCGTGGCCGCGGCGAGCAGCAACGGCAGGGAGAGCGCGGCGGCGATGCGGAGGGGACGATGCATGACGGCTCCTTCGGGGCGTTCAGTCGGGGGACACGTCGGCAAGGGCGCCGATGACCATGATGAGCAGGGGAACGAACGTGACCAGGATCGTGGCAGGCAGCAGCAAGCCGACGAGCGGAATGACGACCTTGACGGAGGCGCGGTGCGCGCGCTCCTCGATCGACTCGACCTCCTCGTGGCGCATGGCGTCGCACTGCACGCGGATGGCGCGGCCCACCTCGGTGCCGAAGCGCTCGGCCTGGCCGAGCAGCGACCCGAGGGCGCCGAACTCGGCGACGCCGGTGCGCTCCGAGGAGTCGTGGAGCGCCTTCGGCCAAGAGGCGCCGAGGCCGACCTGCACGTCGACGCGGCGCATCTCGGCCGCAAGCGCCCCGCCCCGTCGGCCGACGGCGTCCGTGACGGTGGCCCAGGCGGCGGCGAGGCCCATGCCGCCCTCGACCGCGATCTGCAGCAGGTCGAGCATGACGGCGAAGTTGGTCAGGATCTCGACGCGCTGCGCCGCCACGCGCGATGCCAGCCAGCTGAAGGGCATCTGCACGAAGACGAAGATGCCGGACGCGGCCGCCACGAGCAGCACGCCCGGCGAGTCGTCGAGGTCGAGGTACCACGCCGCCGCGTAGCCGCAGGCCGCGCCGACGGCGACCGACGCCGCGACCACCGCGGCGAAGAGCCGCTGCCGGGACGGATCCTCGATGCCGGCGAACGCCAGCGACCGCGCGATGGACGGGGGAACGAACGGAATGCCTGCGGGCCGCCGGGCCGGACCGGCATCGTCGGTGGACGGACGCCGCGACGGGATCAGCCCTGCCGCGATGACGGCGAGGAAGGCGGCAATCGCGACGATCACCTGCTCCAAGGTCATCGCACCCCTCCCTCGCCGAGCCGGTCGAAGGAGCTCATGCGGCGGACCGCCACCAGGCCGACCACCACGAGCGTCGCAGCCATGCCGATCAGCAGGTGGCCCACCGGCTGGTTCAGCATGAGGTCGGCATACTCCTCGAGCTGAATGCTGATCACCAGGAACGCCAGCACCGGCGCGACCGCCAGGAAGTTCGCGGCGAAGAGGCCGTAGGCCAGGATGGTCCGCGTGCGGCGGCGCATGCGCGCGCGGTCGATCAGCGACCGTGCGATGCGGTCCGACGCCGCCGACAGGTTTCCGCCTGCCGACGCGTGCACGAGCAGCGCCAGGCCGAACATCCGCAGCGCCACCAGGCGCGAGCCCACCAGCACGCGCTCGACGGCACCGGCGAAGTCCTGCCCCATCGACTCGCGCCGGGCGACTTCGCGGAAGGCCCGTCCGGGCTCGCCGCGCGACTCGGAGGCCAGGATCTGCAGGACCCCCGACAACGGGATGCCGGCGCGCAGCCCGACCGCGGCGGTGCCGACGGCCTCGAGCACCTCCCGCTCCTCGCGCTCGGCGCGCCGGGCGCGGATGCGCGAACGAACCACGGAGACGGTGCCGAACGCGACGGCGAACGACGCGAAGGCCAGGCCCTCCGACCCCCCGAGCACCGTGACCGCGAGCCACGCGGCGATGCCCGCGAAGTTGAATGCTCGGCCCTCGATCCAGTGACGTTCCGCAGCCGGCGACGGCACTGCATCGCCGCCGTCCCCCACGGAGCCGCGCGCGCGCTCGGCGCGCAGCGCGGGCATGACGAACGCCCAGAACCAGATCGCGGCCGCGATCAGGCCGGAGACGACCGGCACGGCCCATGGGTTGCGGAGGATGCTCACCCGGGGGCCTCCCGGCCGAGCAGGCCGGCCTCGAAGGTCGCGGGATCGACGCGGATCCCGCGGGACTCCAGGAGCGCCATGAAGCGCGGCCGAACGCCCGTCGCCTCGAAGCCGCCGATCACCTCGCCGTCGCGGACGCCGACGAGGCGGAATCGATGGATGCTCTCGGTGCGGATGCCGTCCTCGGGCGAGGCAGTCACCTCGACCAGCTCGCTCACGATGCGGCGACCGTCCGGGAGCCTGGCCAGCTGCACGATCACGTCGATCGCCGAGGCCACGTAGTCGCGGAGGACCCGGATCGGCACGTCGAGCCCGCCCATGGCGAGCATGGACTCCAGGCGGTGCAGCGCGTCGCGCGCGCTGTTGGCGTGGAGCGTGGTCATCGAGCCGGCGTGGCCGCTGTTCATGGCCTGGAGCATGTCCATGGCCTCGGCGCCGCGGCACTCGCCGACCACGATGCGGTCCGGCCGCATGCGCAGGGCGTTGCGCACCAGGTCGCGCGAGGTGACTTCGCCCACCCCCTCGACGTTGGCGGCCCGCGTCTCCAGGCGCACCACGTGAGGGCTTGCCATGCGCAGCTCGGCGGCGTCCTCGATGGTGATCACGCGCTCGCCCCTGCCGATCGAGGCGGACGCCGCGTTCAGCATCGTGGTCTTGCCGACGCCGGCACCGCCGGAGAAGATGATGTTGAGCCGTCCGGCGACCGCGGCGCGCAGCAATTCCGCCGTCGGCGCGGGGAGCGTGCCGGTCTCGACGAGCCGGTCGAGCCCCAGCGCCTCGCTCGGGAACCGGCGGATGCTCAGCTGCGGGCCGTCGAGGGCGATCGGCGGGATGATGGCGTTGACGCGCGAACCGTCCGGCAGGCGCGCATCCACCATCGGGCTGCGCTCGTCGATCCGGCGCCCCGCGTTGCGCACGATGCGGTGGATGACGTGCATCAGGTGCGCGCGGTCACGGAACCGGACCGGCGTGCGCTCGATGCGCCCGAGGCGCTCGACGAACACGCGGTCCGGGGCCACGACCATGATGTCGGTCACGCGCTCGTCGGCAACGAGCGGCTCGAGCGGGCCCAGGCGGAATGCGTCGTCCAGGACGCCCTGCACCACCGACGCACGGTCGGCGGGTTCGAGCGTGCGACCGCTGCGGTCGAGCATCGACTCGACCTGCGCACGGCAGCGGGCAGCGAGCTCGTCGGCGCTCATGCGACCGACGGCCTCGAAGTCGAACGTCGCGAGCAGGCGTTCGTGCAGCTCGCGGCGGATCGCGTCGAGGTCGGCGGACGGCGCGGGCACCGGTCCGGGATCGCTCATCGGGGCACGCCCGCGCCGTCGGGCGGCGGGACCTCCGTCGGATCGGCGGTGGACGACTCCGCGGCGGGAGCGGCGGGCGGCATCGGGTCGGACGCGAACGGACGCGCCTCGTCTGGGCGGCGCCAGGCGCCGGGACCCTTGATCCCGTCGAGCCCCAGCGACTTGAGCCGCGACAGCGGGTTGCCCACCTTCGAGGCGCCGAAGAGCGATCCCTCGACGAAGAGCTCCCAGTCGTTCGGGGACTCGGTGAGATCGCCGGGCATCGGTCGCGCGCGGCCGTCGTCGAGCGGTTCCACGACTTCGGCGGTCACCATCACCACGAGCTCCGTCTGCTGCTGCTCGAACCGCACGCTGCGGAACAGGACGCCGAGTCCCGGAATGTCCCCCAGCACCGGCACCTTGGCCACGCTGCCCTGGTCGGTGGACCTGAGCAGGCCGGCCATCGCGAACGACTGGCCGCTGCCGAGCTCGACGGTGGTGCTCGAGCGGCGCGTGGTCAGCGAGGGGATGGTGAAGCCATTCTGGCGCAGCGCGCCGATCTGGCTCAGCTCGCTCACCTCGGGAGCCACCTCGAGCCGGATCCGACCGTCGCCGATCACCTCCGGACGGAAGTTCAGGCGGACGCCATACTCCTTGTACTCGATGGTGATCGTGCTGCCGCCGCCGACCACCGAGCCCTGGACGATGGGGATCGGAAACTCGCCACCCACGAGGAATGTCGCCTGCTGGCCGCTGATCGCCACGAGGTTCGGCTCGGCGAGCAGGCGGACATAGCGGTTCTCCGTGAGGGCCTGGAGGTAGACCTCGAGGTTGGCGCTCGCGACGCCGCCGAACAGCGTGGTGGCGCTGCTCACGGAGAGGTTCGATCCGCCCTGGTTGCCGCCCCAGATGAAGTCGCCGGAGTTGATCGACGAGTTCGGACTCGGACCGATCGAGACGGGCTGGAACGGCGAGCCGCCCGGCTCCTGGATGCCGCCGAACACGTTGCCGCCGACCACGGCGCCGAATGCCAGCTGGCGCAGGGCCGTGCGGCTCGCCTCGGCGATGCGCACCCGCAGCTGCACCTGCTGGACGCCCGCCACCCGCGTGGCATCGACCCACTTGAGGCCGGTGGAGGCCATGAAGCGGCTGACGAGCCCGGCGGTGGCGACGTCGGGCAGCGTGCCGCGCACGGCGATGGTGCCGGAGACGTCCTCGATCTGCAGCTCGACGCCGAAGAGACGCCGCAGCTGGTCGGCCAGGTCGGCCTCCATGCCGGTGGTGGCGGTCATGTCCACCCACTTCATGCCGGTGGCGTCCATGAACCGCTTCACGAGCGCGTGCGTTTCGGTGTTGGCGAGCGTCCCGCGCACGGCCACCGTGCCGCCGATCTCCTCGACGTCGATGTCCGCACCCGACACGTCGCGCAGGCGGGCCTCGAGTTCCCGGTCATCGAGCCCGACGCGCAGCTTGCGCCACATGAGGTCGCCGGACTCGAGCTTGAACAGGACGTCGGTGAGCCCGGGCGCACGCGCGAGCACCATGACCTCGTTCGCCGATACCGGGGTGGCGTCGGCGACCGTCGGGTCGGAGACGACCACCATTTCCACGCGGCTGCTCGTCGACACGAGCGTGGATCCGCCGGCAAGCAGCGTGATCTCGGCCTCGGCCGGCGCGTCCTGCGTCCGCGCCGCGAGGGGCGCCGCCGCGATCGACGCGAGCGTGATGATGGGCACGAGGAACGACATCTGCAGGCTCCGTGATCGGTGGGGTTCTCAGCGCTTCGGATCGGCGGGTGCGGCGGCCGGGGGCTCGGAGGTCGGCGGCGCCTTGATCGGGAAGCCGTGCTTGACGGTGTTCTCGCCGCGGACGACCACCACTTCCCAGACCTGCGGCTTGGGCGGCTCGGCCGGTACCTCGGCCGTGGGCTTCTCGGCCTCGGCGGGTTCCGGCGTGACTGGCGGCGGCGCGGGCGGCGGCGTGACGGACGGCGTGGGTTCGGGCTCGATGGTGATGCCGAGCATGCCCGAGGTGGTGATGCCCGGTGCCGCGACGGGGCCCGATGCGGCATCGGTGCCGGCGCACAGTGCGATGCCGACGGTGCCACGGACGCTCGCCAGCTCGAGCTGCGCCGCCTGGTCGGGGGTCACCAAGAGCGTGATGGTCGGGTTGCGCGGTGCCGCGCGGCGCTCGCGCGAATCGGTCGAGGCCGGTGCCTTGCCGCCGATCCCCAGGTCGTTCACCGCGAGCACGCGGCTGCGCTCGATCACGGTGCGGGTCATCGCCTCGCGGAAGCCGCTCGCCTTGCTCGGGATGTCGGCGGTGACCAGCACATCGACGAATGCGCCCGGGTAGAGGGCAGGACCCGGGCCCGAGTCGCGCAGCGCCACGGTGACGGCACGCTGGCCGGGAGGCACCAGGCTGGCGAGCGACGCGCCGGCGCCCGGTGCCGCCAGGTCATCCTCGCGGATGAGCTGCCCCTTGCGGATGGCAGTCGATGCGGTGCGGCCCACCGCCGCGGCCGCCAGCGCGATGCCGGTGCGCGCCTTGGGGCTGTCCGCCACGCGCTCGGTCGAGAGGTCCTCGGCCGCCAAAGCCTTGCCCACGTCGATGTCGCGAGCGGCCACGACCACGTCCAGCACCGCAGCACGCGGCCGCGTCGCGGACTCCGGCTGCAGCATTCGGGCGAGCGCCGACGCGATGAACGCGACGCTCAGACCGACGAGGACGAGACGGATGGAACTCCGCATGACGGAACAATCGTCCGCCACGCCGTGGGGCTTCGCAAGCACCGTGAGGAATCTGAGAATTCCCGGGGCCGAACAGGCGGAACAGTCCGAACGGCCGACCGGGTTATGGCCCGGGCTCGCGGACCATCGCGGCACGGCCGGTGACCGTGTCGGGCAGCGGCATCAGGCCACCGAGCCCGATGAGGCCGACCTCGGCATACGAGACGGACACTTCCACCGACACCACCTCGCCCGCCTGGGCCTGGCCCGGGTCCGCGGGGACCGTCGAGACGCTGCCGCTGCTGATGCCCGCGCGTCGGAGCGAGTCGCTCACGGCTTCCTCGACCGACGCCGAGGACATCCCGGCCATCGCCGCCTGGCGCGCCCCGGCGCGCGCGGCCGCATCCACCTGGATCGAGCGCAGCGCAAGCCACCCGTACTCCAGCCCGGTGAAGATGACGATGACGATGAGCGGCAGCGCAACGACCGACTCGGCGGACTCGGCACCGCGCGCCGAGGAGAGGAAACGACTCCTCACCAGCGCAGCAATCCACCGCGGGCGGCGCAGATCCACCATGCCAAGAGCGTACCGACGAAGATCGACGGCGCATACGGATACCAATGCACCGGCCGCTCGCCCCCTTGCTGTTCCGGGACCGTCTTCGCACCTTCGGGCAGGTCCGAGAGCAGCCGTCCGGTCAGCACCTTTCGGTATCCGCGCATGGCGGTAAACCCGCCGATAAAGAGGACGTAGGGAACGTCCTTGAGGCCGCCGCGGCGCGCCGTGGCGAAGATCGCCGCGAACAGCCCGACCACGGTCACGCACAGGATGAGCGTCAGGGCCGCTTCCCATCCGAGCCATGCCCCCATCCCCATCATGAGCTTGGCGTCGCCGGCGCCGCCGCCCGAGGTCACGTAGTTGAAGAGGAACACGGCGCCGCCGACCGCCACGCCGATCGCCGCGGCACCCAGGCCGGACCACCCGCCCGACACCGCACCGTAGGCCAGACCACCCAGGATCAGCGGGAAGGTGAGCCAGTTCGGGATGACCATCCGGCGCAGGTCGGTGACCGACGCCACCAGGCCGGCAACGACCAGCACCGCCCAGACCCACCACGGGATGAGGGCGGGCGAGGATTCGTTGGCAAGGCCTTGGGCGAGCATGGGGGGGAACCTCTGGAGCGAGTTTCTCCCGGAACGGGCGGAACGATACCTTGGTCCCCGCCCGGACCGCGGCTGCCGCCGATGGGCCCAACGATGCCACCCCCCCGTCCACCCCATCGCAGCGCACGCCGAGGGTTCAGTTCCGCGAACACGGTCGTCTGGCTGCCGGTGATCATCATGATGGCGTGGCTGGCCCTCGAGGTCGCCCTGCTCTACCGATGGGCGTACCGCGCACAGGCCGCGGCCGATGCCGGCGCACTGGCAGCGGCCGCGCGCTACCGCGATGGCCGCGCGGCGGCGAGCGACGATGCCCTCGCCGCCGTCGGCGCGTCGCACGGACCCGCCGGCCCGATCACCATCGACGTCGGCGACGGCACCTCAGGCGGAGAGGACCTCGAGTTCGGCACCTGGGACGAGGACACGCGCACGTTCACGGTCGATCCCGACGATGGTGGTGAGGCCGTGCGCGTGACCGTGCGCTTCGTGCCGGGGCACCCAAATGGCGCACCATCGATGATCCTCGGCGGGCTGTTCACGCCGGGAGGCATCTCGATGACGCGGCGAAGCACCGCGGTCTACGTGCCGCCGCGGCACGAGACGTCGATGCTGGTGACGTCGCCGCTCGGAACCACGCTCACGCTCCAGGGGACGTCGGTGCTCTCCTCGCGAGGCGGTGTGTCGCTGGCGACGAACGCGTCCGACGCGGCGAACGTCGGCTCGGGGGCGCGGCTGTCGGTGGCGGTGCTGCGGACGGCCGGCTCGATCGACGAGCAGTCCGAGGAGCGGGTCGACGGCGCGATCGAACCAGGCGCCACCGTCCCCGACGACCCATTCGATGCGGTGTCCATGCCGGCGATCGAAGGATCGGCGGCCACGCCCATCGAGGTCGACCCGTCCGGCGAGACGAGCGTGGCGCCAGGAGTGCACGCTGGGCTGTTCGCCAGCAGCGGCGTGGTCCGGCTGCAGCCCGGCCTTCACCAGTTCACTGGGCCGATCAGCCTCCAGGGAACCGCCGTGCTGCGGCTGCGCGACGCCACCATGCAGCTCGATGCCGGCGTCGCGCTGGCCCTCGGCGGGAACGCGACCATCACCGGCTCGCCCGCCGCGGACGTACCCGGATGGAAGGGCGTCTTCCTGCTCTCGCGCGGGGACCTCTCGTCGTGGTCGTTCGACGGGAGCTCGGTCATCGAGGTGGACGGCATGCTGTACGCCCCGGGCGCGGACGTCGCCATCCAGGGCGCGGCGACGCTCCGCGCGGCGAGCGCGATCGTCCGGACGGTGCTCGGCACGGACGCGGCGACCGTGGCGCTCATCGGCGAGATCGAGGCGCTCGAGACCGATCCCGTGCCGGGCCGCGCGCGGCTGGTCCGCTGACTCACTGGGTCAGGTGCTCGCAGGCCGCTGCGACGCGCACCACGTGCGCCAGCACTCGCGGATGGCCGCGTGGAAGCGCTGGGCGTAGGCCTTGGAATCCAGGAGCGGAGACGCGCGCAGTTCGCCGCGCAGCGAGCCGCGGATCGACGCCAGGCGCGGCAGGTCGCCGGCGAGGGATGCCGCGATGCGCACGAAGCCGTCGGCATCCTCGGCCACCCACTCCGGGTGTCCCGCGGCGGACAGCAGGCTCGCCGAGACGCGCGAGGCGTGGCGGTCGCCAAGGAGCGCGACCACGGGAACGCCCATCCACAGCGCCTCGCACGTGGTGGTGGTGCCGTTGTAGGGAATGGAGTCGAGCGCCACGTGCACGCGCCCGTAGAGCGCCAGGTGCTCGGCCCGCGTGGAGGCCTGTGCGATGAGCTCGACGCGGTCCTCGGAAATGCCGCCCTCCGCAAGCCGGCGGCGGATCGCCTGCTGCACCGCGGGGTCGGCCAGCGTCTGCGTCTTCACCAGGAGGCGCGACCCGGGCACCGCCTGCAGGACGCGCGCCCAGAGCGCGGTGCACTCCGCACCGATCTTCGCGCTGTTGTTGAAGGAACCGAAGGTGACGGGACTTGCCGCCGGCACCGATGGCTCGACGTCGAGGTCCGGCGGCCGGTAGCAGAGGAAGCACGGGTCGAGGCGGAGCAGGCGCTCGGTGCAGAACGCCTCGGCGCCCGGCGGGTCGGTGATCGAGTCGACGACGCGCCAGTCGACCGCGGGCAGGCCGGTGGTGTTCGGGTAGCCGATCGCGGAGACGATCACCGGGGCCGGCTTCGAGGCCAGCGCGGTGAGGCGGTTGCCGCCGGTGTGGCCGGAAAGCTCGATCAGGACGTCGATGCGCTCGTCGCGGATCGCCTCGTCGAGCGCGGCATCGCTGAGCGCCCACGCGTCCACGACGCGGTCGAACCGCGACCGGATGCGGGCCCATGCGGCGTCGGACGCCGGATGCATCGACGACACGAACGCCACCGCCTCGACGCCCGGAGGCCGGTGCTCAAGAAGCGACTCGGCGAAGAACCCGACCGAATGGTCGCGGAGGTCGCCGGACAGGATCCCCATCCGGATCGGACGCGCCGGATCCGGGGCCGTCGCAGCCGCAGCCTTCCGAACTGCACACGCCGCTCCGAAGCTCCGGTGGTGGGCAAACACCTCGTCGCGCGACCGCGACACGTAGTTGATCATGCCCAGGAACGACGAATACAGGCGTGGCTCGTTGGGCATCAGCTCGACGGCCCGCCGGGACACCTCGAGGGCCTCGTCGACCTCGCCGGCCTGTCCCAGCGCGAACGCAAGGTTTGAGTATGCCGCCGGCACGTCCGGAGCGAGCGTGATGGCAAGGCGGCCGGCCTTGATCCCGTCCGAAGCACGATTCACCTGCGCATAGGACGTCGTCAGCGAGATCCAGGGAAGCGGGTACTTCGGGTAGAGGCGCGCGGCATGCTCCCAGGCGGCGATCGCTTCGCTTCGACGGTTCGCGTACGAGAGGGTCACGCCGAGGTTGTTGTACGCCGCTGCGTTGTTCGGGCTCATGGCGATGGCCCGCCGCAGCCATCGCTCGGACTCCCCGAGCTCACCCGCGCCCTGCAGCAGCACGCCCATCAGGCTGATGGCATCGGCGTCCTTCGGACGCAGGCGCAGGTGCACGCGTACGAGGTCGATCGCCTGTGAACGCTGGCCGGCCGCCTGCATGGCCATCGCACGATCCCACAGGGACTGCGGCGGATTGATGGCGCTCACCCGACGAATCCTACAGCGCGGGTCGTCGCCGCTCTCCGAGCCGCGCCTCGATCGCCGCCGCCACGCGCAGCGCCGTCCCCTCGTCGAAGAGCCGCGACATCACGGTCACCGCGCGCGGCGTCTTCGGGTCCGCGAAGCCGCAGCGCGCGACCGCGCACGGCTGACCGCAGGCGTTCGTGAGGAGCAGGATGTCGCCGGCGTACGGCGGGCTCACCACCGCGTCGACCTGGCCGAACCACGCGTGCATCGCCTGCATCGCGCGGCGCCGGAGGCGCGATGCCTGCACCAGCTCGACCGCCGGGATGAACCACGAGCGACGGAAGGTGTTCGGCCACGCCTCGTCGGCCTGCCAGGACAGGGTGTCGTCGTCGCCGCTGCGCGTCATGTCCTCGAAGGCGGCGGCTGCCTCCGCCAGGAGAGGAAGGAGGAG
>VEQS01000196.1 GCA_018883105.1 Phycisphaerales bacterium | reverse complement strand
GGCAAGGGCCAGGAGCGTTGCCGTGACGGCGGCGGGATCGCCGATGACCGCCCGCAGCTGCATCGCGAGGCTCGCGCCGCCGATCGGCACGGCAAGCATCGTCGCAACAACGACGGCGGCGACGACGGCGCCCGCCAGCCGGCCCGTTCCCGGTCGCAGCCAGTCCAGCGCCGTCCGCGCGAGCGCCGCGGCGACGAGTCCCTGGCACATCAGGCCGAATGCGTCGGCGGCGGGCATGGCGTCGGCCGCGCTCAAGGAGTGGCCTCCGCGATCCGAAAGGTCCGCACGCGGATCCGCTCGCGCCGGAGCGTGTACGAGAGGATCGCCGATCCGTCCGGCGCCAGCGCGAGGCACGGGTAGGAGAACTCGTCCCCCGGTGACCCCTCCTCGACGACCGACTCGTTCACCCACGTGAGGCCGTCGTCGGTCGAGCGCATGAGCGACAGGACGTGGCGGCCGCGTGCGAGCGGATTGCATGCCAGGAGGAGCGATCCGTCGGGCAGGCGCAGCAGCGCAACCCCTGCGTCGGGATTGGGGACGTCGGTCGCCTCCGGCGCAGTCCAGTGCGCGCCCCCGTCCGCGGAGACGGTGCGCAGCACGGCGGGTGGCGTCGCGCCGGGGCCGGCCGCGCGGCCATCGCTTCCGCGGCGCAGCATCGCGACCGCGCGCGTGCCGTCGAGGGGCGCGACGGCAGGCTGCAGCGAGCGTGGCCCGCCCTGCATCGCGGCCGTGCGCAGGACGTGGCCGTCCGGCGAGAGCTGCACCCAGAGCCCGCGCTTGTGGATGAACTCGTGGTAGGCCGGCAGCCCGATCGACCCGTCGGCCATCGCCACCGGCTGCGCGCGGACCAGCGTGCCGAGGTTCAGGAGCGGCGACAGCACCAGCCGGCGCGCGTCACCCCACGTGCGTCCGCCGTCCGGCGAGCGTAGGTGCGTCACGGCGCTCCCGGACCAGCCGCCGATCCCGACGCTCACGACGAAGAGGTGGAGCTGCCCGTCGGGCGCGCACCACACCACGGGATTCCCGAGCTTGCGCACCACGCGGTGGGTGAGTGCCTGGAGCTGCGCGCGGTCGAGGGCCGGCCAGTCGGCGACGACCGCGCCGCCACGCAGCTCCGCCATGTGGATGTGCACGTCGCGTGCGCCCTCGCGCGTGCCGGCAAACCAGGCGACCAGTGCCGAGCCATCCGGCCGCACGGCGATGCTCGAGGCGTGTGCCGAGGGCGTCGGCGCCGGGAGGTCGACCGTGCCGCCGGGCACGAGGGTGGCGCGCGTCGCCGCCTGCACCGCCGGCGCGGGCGGAACGAACGCCGCCGCCGGTCCCGGCGGGATCCGTCCGGCCGCCGAGGCAATGCCCGCCGCCAGGACGACGAGGGGCAGGCGGCTTCGGGCGTGCGGCAGTCGGACGGGCATGGTGCGTGCGCTCCGGGCGCGCCGGCGCACGATATCGGCGGGACGATTCCCGGACGGCGCCGGTGCAAACCTGCGCGCGTTTCGCTTGCGTGCCGCCGCCGCGCATTCGACGGTGTGGTCGATCGGGCGGCCTTCGGGCCGGGATCAAGGTTGAGTGCTCCGCGGACGGCGGAGCGGGAGATGAAGGGACGTCGGCGACTGCCGACGAAACAGCACAGGGGCACCGGCGACGGGAAATCGCCGGTGCCCTTTTCCGTCCCTCCCTACTCGCGCGTGCGCACCGTGGCACGATCGACGGCCTGCTCGACGATCGCCGACACGCGGCGCTCCGCGGACCGCGCCCGGCTGTCGGCAAGGGCCGCCTGCCCGGCGGCTCGGGCATCATCGTCGGCCGCCAGCCCACGCGCGATCGCCCGAAGCGACTCGGCGCGCGAGAACTCCCGGTCGATTGCCGCGGGAAGTCCGGCACGCTCGAGCACGGCGTCCATGTCGGCTGGATCCGACGTGGGTCGCAGCCGCGACGGATGCATGCTCGGCGCGAAGCGGTTGCCGATGAGGCGGCGACGGGTCGACAGCCGTCCCGCGGCCTCGCGTGCGATGCGCGCCGCCTCGTCATGCGCCAGCCCCGCGCGCTCGAGCGTGCGCCGCAGGATGCGCACGGCATCGGCGCTCGCCCGCTCGTGGGCAGCCCGGGCGTCCGCCACGGCGTCCGCGTCGGCCGGCACCATGCTGAGGCGTTCGAACACCTGCGCACCGAAGGCCCGGCACTCGTCCGCACCCGTCGGCATGCCCGCCATCCCGGTCACCGATTCGGGGAGCGGCAGGTCACCCGCATGCAGCGCCTCGCCGAGTTCCTGCTCGATGCCGGATGCGGAGGCGGCGTCCAGCCCGGCCAGCGCCGCCGCCACCCCGTGATCGTCGCTCGCACGGCAGATGGCGCGCATGAGGCACCGCGCGGCCTCGGCCTCGAAGCGCGCACGTGCGATCCCGCGCGCGATGGCGTCAAGCGCCGTCTGCACGGCGGGATGGCGCGCCGCCGAGCCGCATCGCAGCCCATCCATCGGATCCCCGGCGGCAGCACCGGCGGGCTCGAACGCCACGTTGGCCACTGATGCGGCGATCGACTCCATCGCCGCGGACTCGCATCCGCCTGCACCGGGGGCGTGGCCCGGCGTCTGCATGAGGTCACGCCAGCGCCCGGCGAGCACCGCGGCCGCACGGTCCGGGCGCCCTCCGTCGGCGAGGCGTGCCGCGGCGATCCACCAATCGTCGGCACGCCGTGCTGCCGGGAGCCCGGCCGCCTCGTGGCGAGCGGCCAGGGCATGCGTGGCGTCGGCGAATGCCTTGTCGGTGCCGGTCCGGAGTGCCTCGTCGAAGGCCGCCATCGCGCGCCGCTGCGCGTCACGTTCACCCCTGAGCCGCGCGAGCCGTGCCTCCCGTTGCGCATCCCCATGGGCGTCGAGCGCACGCACCGATTCGAAGCGGGCCCATGTGCGGCGCACGCCGCCGACGATCCATTCGAGCCGATCCGGCACCGTGGCCTCGGCCGCGGCGCCCACCGCGACGCGGTCGGCGTCGGCCAGCGGTTCGCGAAACGACAGCACCAGCCTCGCGCCCCGGGAAAGGTCCTCGATGTCGCTTGTCGCCCGGTACGGCGCGCGGTCAAGCACCGCGCCCTCGACCTCGGTGGCGATCTCCACGCCCCGCTCGGCGTGGTGGCGGAGCATCCGTGGCCGGAGGTCGATCGAGATCTCGCGCAGTCGTCCGCCATGCCACTGCCAGCGTTCCACCGCCAGCACGCGTCCGTCGGGGCGCATCACGGTCCGGGTCACGACGTCGCCGGTGTCCATCGCGCCGGCTGCATCCGCGTCCCGTGCCTCGGCACGGACCGGCGCGTCCGGCGCCCGGACGGTGCGCAGCGAATCGAACACCGCGTAGAGGTCGGGCGGGTTGTTGAAGATCGGCTGCGGGTGCCAGCGCTCGTCGTGCGCGCCGCCCCACTCGTCCCGGTAGGAGGCGCCGGCATCGTCCCACCGCAGGGAGATGCCGTCGGTCGGCAGCGGGAAGTCGAGGCGCGCCTGGGCCACGGCCGGGAATGCCCACCAGCACCGGGCGTCGACCGCCGCACCGTCCGGTCCCGGCCGCGCCTCGGCGGTCCAGCGAAGCGTGGCGGGCGCATCGCACCCAACCCACGCATCCGACCCGGACGTGGCCTCGATCCACGTGCCGCCGCCCGGCGGTGCCCATGCCGCAATCGATGCGCGCGCCCGCGCCCGTGCCTCGGGATGCGACCAGCGCTCGACCACCGTCCCATCCTGCCATTCGACGCGCAGCACGACAAGCAGGTCGACCGGCACGCCCGCCTCCGTGGACGCGCGCACCGCATCGCGTGCCAGGTGCAGCGGAAGCAGCAGGCCGTCGACGGACCGTCGCCGCTCCAGCAGCTCGGACCAGTCTCGGCCACGCTCGTCCGACTCGAGCGCGTTGCGGAAGGCCGCCGCCTGCCGTTCCAGCTCGCGCCGCAGCGCGATCATCGACCCGTCGTCCTCGGCATCGCCCCGGCTCGGCGGCGGCGGGGCATCGTCGCCCGATGCCCCGCCCCCCGCCCACATGGCGGCCACCGCCAGCGCGCCCGCCACCACCCGACCC
>VEQS01000041.1 GCA_018883105.1 Phycisphaerales bacterium | reverse complement strand
GGGCACCACTGCTCGGGCTTCTCGTAGGCCTTGCTCTCCATCGGGCAGCCGGCCTCCCAGACCACGGTGCCGTCGAGCCGCGTCTTCACCACCAGGCGCCGGCCGGTGTCGCAGTGGTAGAGGAACTGCTCGCCGCCCTCGTCGGCAAGGTCGAGGCCGTGCGCCCCGCCCGCGAACTGCGGCCCGAAGCTGCGAAGGAAGCGGCCGCCGCGGTCGTACACCAGCACCGCGTCCTTCAGCGTGCTCGACGGGTGCACGGTGTGCGCGAGGTAGATGTTGCCCGCGCGGTCCTGCGCGACGCCGTGCGTGTCGCCGAAGGCGCACCCGGGCGGCGGCACGAGCCAGTCGTGGAACACCTCGAAGCGGGCACTGCCTTCGCCGACCACGATCGGCGCGGCGGATGCGCCCGGGGCGGCGGCGGGCGCGCCGCCCGGCGCGGCCTGCGCACCGGCGCGGCGCGCGAGCATCGCCGCGGTCCCGAGGCCGGCGGCGGAGGCGATGAACGATCGGCGGTCAAGGGGCATTGGACTCTCCGAGGATGATCTCGACGCCGGGACGGGACTTCCGGAACGCGGCGACGCCCTGCTCCGAGACCTTCGAGCCGAAGAGGTAGGCGCGCTGCAGGTGCGGCAGCTTCGCGAGCATCGCGAAGACGGTGTCGGTGGCGGGCGTGTTGACGAGGTTGACGGTCTCGGCGTCGAGCGTGCGCGAGAGCACCGCGATGATCCCGGCGTCGGTGAGCGCGGTGCCGTCGAGACGCACGATGCGCGCGTTGGGCATCGACGGCATGGCCATGGCGCCGGCATCGGTGATGGCCGATCGCGCAAGCGACAGTTCCTCGACGCGCGCGGCCATCGGATAGACCTGCGCGAGGTCGAGGTCGCCGACCGCCGATCCGCCCGGAACGCTCACCGTGAATGTCGATGCGCCCTGCGCCACGGGCGCGACGTGGATGCCCTTGGCGCGAAGCAGCGCGGCGGCCGCGATCTCTGCGTCGCTCAGGGGCGGAAGCTGCTCGGTGAGCGGGCGACGCGCGCGTGCGGGGTCGCGCGACTCGTCGGCTGCGGCACCGGCGCGGCCCGCGCGCGCACGCGCACCGGACGCGGATGCATCGCCACCGCCGTCCGAGCCGGCCCCGGCGCGGGCACCTGCATCGGCGCCGGCCGCGAGCGACTCCGGCATCACCGCGCCGTCCTCGATCCACGTCCGGATCGCCTCGATCTGCGCGGCCGCGAGACGGTCGCCCTCGGGAGGCATCGCGAGGTCATCGGCCTCGGGCAGCATCACGCGGGTGATCATCACGCTCTCGGCGGGCTTGCCGGGCTGGACGATCCACATCCCATCGTCGTCGCGCGAGACCACCGAGTCGCGCACGTCCATGCGCAGGCCGCCCTTGCGCTTGCCGTTGCCGTGGCACTCGTAGCAGCGAGATTCGAAGATCGGCAGCACCTGCTCGCGGTAGAAGGCGAGCTTCGCGAGCATCGCCGGGTCGCCGCCGCCGTTCGCCGCGCCGGAGCCCAAGCCCGTGGAACTCCCGGGCGTCTTTCCGTCGTCATCATCATCGTCATCTGCCTCGCCCGCATCGGGCGCACCGCCGCCGCCCGCCGAGTCGACGATCGGCTCCCACACGAATCCCGGTCCCCAGACCATGTTCGCACCGAGGTGTCCGCTCCAGGCGACCAGGATGGTGAGCGCCACCAGCGCCCCGCGCATCGCACCGACCAGGTCCTCGCCGCCCGGCCGCGCCGCGCGTGCGGCGAGCCAGGCGGTGCCGAAGCACCCGGCCGTCGCGGCCACACCGAGCCAGCGGTGCCAGAAGAGGTCGTTGCCGCTGCCGTGGTCGAGCGCGAAGACCCAGCCGGTGGCGCCCGCGAGCAGCCCGCCGAGGGCCGCCAGCAGGAGCGCCGTCGGCGTGAAGGGCGAGGCCTCGGGCCGGCGCTGCACGGCGCGGAACGCCTCGGCCACGAAGGCCCCGACCACGAGCCCGACCGGCACGTGCACGGCAGCCGGATGGAGCCGGCCGAAGGCCTCGAGAAGCGGCGGGATGTCCTGCGCGATCGGCTCCGGCGCGAGCATGCGACAAGCCTACCGCGCCGCGGTAGGGTGGTCGCGCGATGGTTGCCGGACGCACCGTGCTGCATGCCGACCTCGACGCGTTCTTCGCGTCGGTGGAACAGCTCGACCGGCCCGAGCTGCGCGGACGACCCGTCCTCGTCGGCGGCCGCTCGCGCCGCAGCGTGGTCGCGGCCGCCAGCTACGAGGCGCGCGCCTTCGGCTGCCGCAGCGCCATGCCGATGGCGCGGGCACTCGCCCTGTGCCCGGCGGCGGAGGTGGTCTCGGCGCGGTTTGCGCGCTACGCGGAACTGAGCGGGCGCTTCATGGGGATCCTCGGGCGATTCTCGCCCCTCGTCGAGGCACTGAGCATCGACGAGGCCTTCGTCGACTGCACGGGAAGCCGCCGGCTCCTGGGCACGGGCCCCGAGATCGGCGAGTCGATCCGCGCCGCGACGCGCGCCGAGCTCGGCCTCACGGTGAGCGTCGGCATCGGCCCGAACAAGTTCGTCGCCAAGCTGGCCACCGACATGCGGAAGCCGAACGACATGACCGTTGCGCCCGGGGTGGAAGGCGGGCCAGACGAGCCCGGCGGGCTGGCTGCATGGCTGGCATCGGTGGCCATCGAACGCATGTGGGGCGTCGGGCCGAAGTCGATCGGCCGCTTCCATGAGGCAGGCATCCGCACCTTCGGCGACCTGCAGCGCCTGGACGAGGCCGAGGTGGCACGCCGGCTGGGCGCGCACGCCGTCGACATGCGCGCCCGCGCACTCGGGCTTGATGACCGCGCCGTCGAGACCGACCACGAGCGCAAGGGGGTCGGCCACGAGACCACCTTCGGCGACGACCTCGAGGACCCGGAGGCGGTGCTCGAGGCGCTCCATGGGCTCGTCGAGTCGGCATGCCTTCGCCTGCGCGCCTCGGGCGGCATGACGCGGCGGCTCGCGGTGAAGATCCGCTTCGGCGACTTCGAGACGATCACGCGCAGCACCACGCTCGACGCCCCCACCGACTCGACGCGCGCGATCCTGGTGGCGGCGAAGGCGACGTTCTCCCGCTGGGCGCGCGCGGGGTTCGTCCCGGTACGGCTGGTCGGGATACGGCTTGAGCGGCTCGATGCGCGCGAGGCGGGCACGCCGGGCCTCTTCGAGGACCCGCAGGACGCGCGTGACCGTGCGCTCGATCGCGTGGCCGACGCGGTGTCACGGAAATTCGGCAGCGGCGCGATCGGCCGCGGCCACGGCGGCATCGCGCGCGGCGGCAGCTGAGAGTCAGCGACGCGCGGGCGGCCAGCAGAGGTCGCCCCAGTCGTCGGCGTAGCCGTGGTTCACGAACACCTGGATCGCCGCCAGCGACAGCCGGTCCATCGCCATCGACGCGCGCTTGAGCACGGTTCGGTTCTCGCGGCTGCCGTAGGTCGCGCCGCCGGAAACGAGCTGCGCATGCACCAGCGCACACCGCTCCACCAGCATCGACGCAATGCGGTCGAAGCGCCGGCGTTCCAGGAGCGGCCCGAGCTCGACGGCATCGAAGAACCGCGCCAGGTAACGGTCGGCGAACATGCTGGCCACCAGCGTGCGCTCGCTCTCGATCGTCGCGGCGACGATGCCGTCATGGTCGGTTGCCAGCAGCTGGCGCAGGAATGCGGCAAGCGCGGTGCGCTCGGCCACCGGCTGCCCACGCGCGGCGTCCCAGCGCGCGAAGAGCGCGGAGAACCCGGCCCACTGCGCCAGGTAGCGGTCGTCGAGCTCCGCGTCGCGGCACGCCTCGGCGCGCTCGAGCCACGTGAACGCGCGGTGGATGCGGATCCGGTTGTCCTCGTAGAGGTGCGCGTTCGCGTAGGAATCGCGCCGCGGCTTCCACATCCTGCGGAGCGTCGCGAGGTCGAGCGGAGCGGCGAGGATCGCGGTTCGCATCGGGACCGAAGGCTACCCTTGCCGGCGTGGGTGCCGTGCACGAGACCTTCGCCGCGTTCCTCCGCCTCGGGCTGACGAGCTTCGGCGGACCCATCGCGCACCTGGCGTACTTCCACCGCGAGTTCGTGGCACGCCGGCGGTGGATGGACGCGGCCGAGTTCGCCGACACCGTTGCGCTCTGCCAGTTCCTGCCCGGCCCGACGAGTTCGCAGGTGGGGTTCGCGATCGGGCTGAGGCGCGCGGGGATCGCAGGCGGACTCGCTGCGTGGACGGCGTTCACGCTGCCGAGCGCCGTGATCATGGCGACGGCGGGATGGATGCTGGCTGCCGCGCCCGAGGTGCAGGACCAGGGATGGCTCGCGGGGCTGCGTTCCTTCGGCGCCGCCGTCGTCGCGCATGCCGTCCTCGGCATGGTGCGGACGCTGGCGCCGACGGTTGGGCGACTGGCGCTTGCGGCGGCGGTGGCCGGGGCACTCCTCGCCGCGGGACGATGGATGGGTGCCGGCGGCGCGGCAGCGCTCCTCCAGCCGGGGGCAATCGCACTGGGCGCACTCGTCTTCGGCGGCGGACACGTCGTCCTTCCCCTGCTCGAGCAACCCTTCACGTCGGCCGGGTGGATGGACCGGGAGGCCGTGATGTCGGGCTACGCCCTCGTGCAAGCGATGCCGGGCCCGCTCTTCACGCTCGCGTCGTACCTCGGCGCGGAGATGGCGGCCCCGCACGGCGCGCCCGCGGCCTTCGCCGGCGCGCTGCTCCTGACCCTCTCGATCTTCCTGCCGGGGATCCTGCTCGTCGTCGCGGCGGTGCCCGCATGGACCCGGCTGCGCACGGTGCCGCGACTGCGCGGTGCGCTCGCGGGCGCGAACTGCGCCGTGATCGGCCTCCTCGCCGCGGCGCTCGCGCAGGACGTGGTGCCTGCCGCGGCGGCCGTCGACGGCGGCCTGGCGTGGTCGGTGATCTGGTTCGTGGCCCTGCTCTGGCAGGAACGGCTGGTCGACTGGAAGAAGCGATTCCCGCTGGTCCCGGCGCACGCGCCGATCCTGGTGACGGCCGCGAGCGCCGCGCTCTGCGGTCAGCTCACGCTCGGCCGGTGACGTCCGGCGTCGGCACGCACCCGCCGCTCATCCCGCGGGCTCGACATGCGCCGTGGCGTTGCCGCCCTCGGATCCGCTGCCCAGGGCAGTCTCAATCTCCAGTTCGATGGCAGACGCCACCTCGTGGGCGGTGCGGACGTCCATGGACGGATCGACCTGCACGTGGAAGTCCACCCAGTGGTGGCGGCCGACGTGGCGCGTGCGCAGCTTGTGCCAGCCGCGGATGAGCGGCGCGCGCGCCCCCGCGGCGCCCTCGAGGTGCGCGTCGAGGATGCCGCGCACCGTCTCGTAGTCGGTCGCGTCCTGCTCGTCGACCAGTTCGCCGAGCGCGCGGCGCACGGTGCGCACCGCGAGCGCCACCAGCACGCACGCCATCAGGATCGCCACGACCGGGTCGATCCACCCGATCCCGGTCAGGCGCACCGCCACCAGCGCGCCGATCGCCGCCAGGCTCGTGAGCGCGTCCGACTGCAGGTGGCGTCCGTCGGCGACCAGCGCGGCCGACCCGCCGCGACGGCCGAGCGAGACGAGCCACGTCCCGACGCCGGCGTTCGCCGCGCCCGCGAGGCCGACGATCCACAGGCCCGTGTCGATCGAGCGCAGCTCGACGCCGCCCGAGAGCAGGCGGTGCCCGGATTCCCACACGATGCTCGCGCCCGCGGCGCCGATCAGGATGCCCTCGAACGACGCGCTCAGGAACTCGAAGCGGCCGTGGCCGTATGGGTGCGTGCGGTCGGCGGGCCGGTGCGCCTGCGCGATCGCCCAGAGCGCAAAGCCGCTCGCGGCCACGTTGACGATCGACTCCACCGCGTCGCTGTAGACCGCGGACGACCCGGTGATGCGCCAGGCCACGAACTTCGCGCCCATCAGCACGATGCCGACGAGGAGTGCCACCAGCGCCGCGCGCCGCTCCGGCGAGGAGTGCGGGGCTGGCGAGACGTCAGCCGCCATCGGCGGAGTTCGGCGCGGAGTCCGCGCCCTCGACGTAGACGTCGAGGAGCTGCCCCGGCGACACCGCGGCATTCGGGTCCTCGAACGCGTAGATCAGCTGCATCACGCGCGTGTCGATGCGCTCGGCGTTCTCGCCGGTGAGCGCACGCTTGGGCTGCATGAGGGGCACGCGGCGCACGAAGCGCAGCGGGAACGACTGCTGCCTCCCGCCGCGCAGCGACGCGACGGCCTTGCCCTTCGGGTCGAAGCGCCAGGCGTCCAGTTCGTCGATGTCGACGCGGATGTGCAGCGGGTCGAGCGCGCCGAGCTGCATCTGCACCTCGGCGCCCGGCCCGGCGGCCGCGTACTCGCCGGGTCGCGCCTCGATGCGGAGCACCGTGCCGTCGATCGGCGCGCGCGCGATGCAGCGGTCGAGCTCGGTGCGCAGCGACTCGGCCTCGGCGCGCGCGATCGCCACCTCGCCCTCGACGACCTTCAGGTCCTCGGGATACGTGCCGCGGCGCACGAAGGCGAGGTTCGCCTCGGCCTCGGCCAGGCGCGCCTTCGCGTTGGCGAGCTCGAACTCGCGGGTCGGCCTCTCGTTGCGCGAGAGCGCGCCGGCCTCGCCGACGGCGAGCAGCCGGTCGAGCCGGCCCTGCGCGTCGTTCACGGCCGTGCGGAACTGCTCGGCACGCGCCTCGGCCTGGGCGAGGGTCTCGGGCTTCGGCAGGCTCTTCGCCTGCGCGTACTTCGCCTCGGCGGCCTGCAGCCGCGCCTCGGCCCCGATGAGCTGCGAGCGCAGCGTGCGCCGGTCGATCACGAACAGCGGGTCGCCGCGCCTCACGCGCTGGCCTTCCACCACCGGAACCTCCTCCACCAGGCCGCTCACCGGCGCGCCCAGGAGGATGAGCTCGCTCGATGGCTCGACGATGCCGGACCCGCTCACGCGGCCCGCGAACGGCGAGCCGGCCGGCGGCACGAGCGGCGGCGGCACGGGCACCGGCTTCGACTGCTTGCTCACGGTGACCGCCGCGGCGACGATGCCGCCGACGGCAAGCAGCGGGAGGACGACGTACTTCCAGTTCATGGGGTGTCCGTTCGTGGCAGGCTACGGGACGCGGCGTCGGCCGGCACGACCAGCGACAGCGCCACGGTGCGCCGCATCTCGTCGAGCGCCTCCGAGGGCGTGGTGACGTGCGTCACGCGCCCGTCGTCGAGGTGCGCGATCCGGTCGGCGAAGTGGTAGATGCGCTCGTCGTGGGTCACGATGATCACGACGCGGTCGGGCGTCGCGGTCATCTCCCGGATCAGGGTCATCACGCGCTGGCCGGTGGCGCCGTCGAGGGCGCTGGTCGGCTCGTCGCAGACCAGGATGCGCGGGGCGTTGATCAGGGCGCGCGCGATGGCCACGCGCTGCTGCTGGCCGCCCGAGAGCTTGTTCGGGCGCGACTGCTCGCGCCCGGCCAGGCCGACCTTCCCCAGGAGCTCCGCGGCCCGGTCCAGCGCGTCGCGGCGCGGGTGCTTGCGCAGCAGGAGCGGCACCGCCACGTTCTCCATGATGGAGACCTGCGGGATCAGGTTGAACTGCTGGAAGATGAAGCCGACGTTCGCGCCGCGCCAGCGGGTGCGGTCGTTTCCGGCGAGGGCGCCGGGATCGGTGCCGAAGACGTCGAGGTCGCCTCCGCCGCGCGACAGCAGGCCGGCGAGGATCGAGATCAGCGACGTCTTGCCGCAGCCCGAGGGACCGACGAGCGCCATCACCTCGCCCGCGCGCACGTCGAGGTCGATCCCGCGCAGCGCGTGCACCACCGCGTCGCCCGAGCCGAAGCTCTTGGTGATCGCGCGGCACCGGATGGCCACCGGCCGCTCGCTCATCCCTGGAACACCTCGGCCGGGTCGAGCCGCGCCACCCGCCGCATGCTGAGCAGGCTCGACGCCACCACGATGAAGATCACGGCACCCGCCGAGAGCACCGGGATGTGCCAGGTCATCTTGAACGCCAGGCGCTCGGGCGGGATGGTCAGGCCCACCAGGCTCGTCGCCCCGAGGCCGATCCCCAGTCCCAGCGCGCCGGCCACCATGCCCTGCAGCGCCACCATCCCCAGGAGGCGCGCCGTCGTCGCGCCCATCGCCTTCATGGCGCCGAAGTACTTCAGGTTGTCGAGCGTGAAGTTGTAGAACATCTGCCCCGAGATCGCGACGCCCACCAGGAAGCCCAGCACGATCGCGATCCCGAAGTTGATCGGGATGCCCGTCTGCTTCATCCAGAACTCGATGGTCATCCACGCGAACTCGCGGGGCGTGTAGACGGAGAGCTCGGTCTCCCGTTCGATGCGCCGCTTCAGCGCCTGGAGGTCGGTGCCTGGCTCGGCCTTCACCAGCACCATGCTGAGCGTGCGGCGCGTGGCCGGCGCGTAGGAGAGCGCCCGCGAGTAGGTCGTGTAGATGGTCGGGGCCGCCTGGAAGGTGGGCTTGGTCTCCGCGACGCCGCCGATCACGGCGCGCCGCTCGTTGAGCTCCATCACCTCGCCCACCTCGATCGGCCGCTTGGGTCCGTCCGGGTCGAGCAGGTTCACGGGCTGCGCCAGGCGGTTCTTCTTGCCGCGCGTCTCGATGATGATCGTGTCGGGCTGGCGCAGCACGTCCGCCGAGCCCTCGACCATCAGCGGCGGGGCGCCGATCAGGCTCGCGTCGTCGACGCCCACCACGTCGCAGAGCTGGCGCGAGCCGTTGGGGAGCTTGGCCACCAGCAGGCTCTTGTAGAGGGGCACCGCCCAGAGCACGCCCTCGACGCTGCGCACCCGCTGCAGCGCGGTCACCTGCATGGGCTTGGTGTCGTCGACGAAGAGGAGCGTCGGGTCCACCACCCAGAGATCCGGCTGCGGCGTCTCCTCGATGAGCGCGTACGTGCGGCTCATCAGGCCCACGAAGATGCTCGACTGCTGCGCGATCAGCAGCGTGGCGAACGAGAGCCCCAGCAGGATGCCGTAGAACTTGGCCGTGTCGCCGAAGAGCATCTTGATGGCGATGAGGCGCATGGCGGGTCCCGGCGCTCAGAGGCGCATCTGCGTGCCGAACTCGACGACGCGGTCGGAGGGCAGGTTGAACGCGCTGGTGACGTCGGCGGCGTTCGAGTGGAGCAGCACGAAGAGCGACTTGCGCCAGCGCGCCATGGGCGCCGGGCCGTCGGGGATCACCTGCATCTTCCGGGCGAAGTAGGTGACGCCGCGGTCGTCGAAGGGCAGGCCGCGCTCGCGCGCCAGCGCCAGGATGCGCACCGTGTCGGGCTGCTCCATGAAGCCGACGCCGGCCGACACGCTCCAGAATCCGTCGGGCATCCACTGCACGGCGACGCGCTCGCGGTCGTCGACGAAGGGCTCGTCCGAGGGCACGATCGAGAGCAGGATCACCTGCTCATGCAGCACGTGCGCGTGCTTCACGAAGCTGACGAGCGCGAACGGCGCCTGCGTGGACGGCGTCATGAACACCGCGGTGCCGGGCACGCGGGGAATGACCTCGGCCCAGAGGCGCGCGAGGAACTCGTGGATCGACTCCGCCTGCTCGGCGATCCGGCGGCCGATCGCCTGCGTGCCCTGGTGCCAGGTGAGCATCACGGTGGCGCCGATCGCGGCGATCGCGAGCGCATACCAGCCGCCGTGCAGCAGCTTGGCGAAGTTCGAGGCGAGGAAGAGCAGGTCGATCGAAAGGAACACGCCCATCACCGACCACACGGCCGCCGGCTTCCACTTCCACGTCTTGAGCGCCACCTCGGCGAAGAGGAGCGAGGTGATCACCATCACCGCGGTCACCGCCATGCCGTACGCCTCGGCGAGCGCAGTGGCCGAGCGGAACAGGAACACGGTCGCCAGGCACCCGACCATCATCGCCCAGTTGATGAACGGGACGTAGATCTGGCCCTCGGTGGAGCTGGAGGTGTGCACCACCTTGAGGCGCGGCATGTAGTTCAGGCGGATCGCCTGCCGCGCCATCGAGAAGACGCCGGAGATCATCGCCTGGCTGGCGATGATGGTGGCCATGGTCGCAAGCACCACCATCGGGATCACCAGGTCCGGCGGCACCAGCCCGTAGAAGGGCTTGAACTTGCCGATCGTCTCGGGGGTCGGCGGGTTGGCGAGCGCCCACGCGCCCTGTCCGAAGTAGTTGAGGAGGAGGCAGGGCCACACGATCGAGAACCAGCCGATGCGGATCGGGCCGATCCCGAAGTGACCGATGTCGGCGTAGAGCGCGTCCGCGCCCGTGACCACCAGCACGATCGACCCCAGGAGCAGGAACGTGCCGCCCGGATCGCTCGCCACGAGCCGTGCGGCGTGCACGGGGTTGATGGCCTCCAGCACGCCGGGGTCCGCAAGCAGCGCACGCAGCCCGAGGAAGCCGAGCACCGAGAACCACAGGATCATGATGGGCCCGAACACCCGGCCGATCTTCCCGGTGCCGAAGCGCTGCACGCCGAATATGAACACCAGGACGACGGTGGTGAGCGGCGCCACCCAGGACGAGAGCGACGGGTCGAAGACGCTCAGGCCCTCCATCGCGGAGAGCACGGAGATCGACGGCGTGATGACGCCGTCGCCGAAGAGGAGCGCACTGCCGACGATCGCGAACATCCCGAAGAACGCGAGGCGGAAGTCGGACCGCCGTGCCAGCCCGCGCGGCAGCAGCGAGAGCATCGAGAACAGCCCGCCCTCGCCCCGGTTGGTGGCCCGCATGATGAGCACCTGGTACTTCATCACCACCACCAGGAACAGCGCCCAGAACACCATCGACAGCACGCCCAGGATGAACGGCCGGTCGACCGAACCGTGCTTGATCACGGTCTCCTGGATGGCGTAGAGCGGGCTGGTGCCGATGTCGCCGAAGACGACGCCCACGGCGCCCACCGCCAGGGCCAGCGTGCCGGCGCCGTGGCCGGGGCCGTGGCGCGGCCCCGCCTCGGCGATGGCCGGGGCGGGCGCCACCGGCGCACCCGGTGCCGCAATGGGGGCTGCGGAAGCGGGGGTCGCGTCAGACGAATTGCTGGCGTTGGGCGACTGGTCGGGCACCGTCGGCGGTCCGCGAAGTGCGGAAGCACGCCATGCTACCCCTGCCGAAGCGTCCGGGAACTCACTCGGCCGGCGCGGTCACCGCAAGCGGCACCGACGCGCGGGCCTTCACGCCCGACGCCGGATCGGTCGCCTCGATCTCGACCGAGTACGGGCCGGGCGGCAAGGTCGCGGGCACGGTCACCACGCGCGCGACGTAGAGGTCGACGAGCGGCTCCTCGGCGGTGTGCGACGAGGCATACGGGCCGAGCGTGGCAACGGGCAGTCCGTTCGCGTCGAGCAGGCGGACCACGTACGAGGCGTTCGCGGTCGAGCGCCGCTCGCCCGCAGGCGACGATGGCCAGTTGACGAGCTCGACGTAGGCGATGAAGCGGCCTCCCGTGCGCACGCGCGAGCCGCCGAGCGGGTCGAGGTCGCCGAACCCGCGCACCTTCGAGGCAACGGTGAGCCGCCGCAGCTCCGCCGGCGCACGACGTGGGCGTGCCGGCGCGGCATCCGGTGCGGTGGGCGACGGCGCAGGACGGGCAGTGGCGGTGACCGCCGGCTGCGAGGCGGGTGCCGGACGCTCGCGGGGCGCCGGCGCGGGGCCGATCGGCACGGGAACGGGGATCGCCGCGCCGCGCATCGCGGGGCGCTCCGGCGGGCTTGGCTCGGGCGGCGTGTCGCCGCGGGGCGCACCGTCATCGGGTGCGGCAGGCGAGGCACGGCCGCGGGCAGGCCGCGCTCGCGCCGAGTCGGGCGAGACGATCGGCGCGGGTTCGACGCGCACGACCTTCGGCTCTGCGGGAATGACCGGTGTCGGAGCAGGCAGCGTCGCCGGCAGCGGCGCGGGAGGCGGTAACGGTGCGGGCGGGGCCGGTGCCGGCGGCGGCAGCGGTGCGGGCGCGGGGGTTGGTTCCGGAGCCGGTGTGGCGGGTTCGGGCGCCGCAGGTGGCGGTGACGCGGGTTCAGGCGTCGGCTCAGCAGCGGGCACCGGTGCTGGTTCGGGCGTCGGCTCGGGGATGGGCGTCGGTGCCGGTTCCGCGGCGGGTTCCGGCATCGGTGCGGACGCGTGATCGGGCTGAGGCGCGGGCTGAGGCGCGGGCGTGGGCTCAGGCGCAGCCATTGGCTCCGGAGTCGGCTCGGGCATCGGTGCAGCCGCTGGCTCGGAGGCCGGCGCAGGTTCCGGCGCCGGTTCTGGAAGCGGCTCAGGCGCTGGTGTCGGCGTAAGCGGAGCAGGCTCGTCAAGCACGGGCTCCGGTTCCGGCATTGGGAGCGGAACCGGAATCCACAGCGGCTCGGGTTCAGGTTCGGGTTCGGGTTCCGGCGCAGGCTCGGGAGTGGGCTCCGGTGCCGGCTGCGGCTCCGGCGACGGCGCAGGCGCTGGCTCTGCGGCAGGAACGGGCTCGGGCGCCGGCGCGGGCTCGGGCGCCGGCGCGGGCTCGGGCGCCGGCGCAGGCTCGGGTGCCGGCGCGGGCTCGGGCGCCGGTGCGGGTTCGGGTGCCGGTGCAGGCTTAGGTTCCGGCACGGGCATCGGCTCAGGCGCGGGGACGGGTTCTGGTTCCGGCGCCGGCGGAGGCTCCGGGGCCAGGACGGGCTCGGGCGCCGGCGCAGGTGCCGCCACCGGCTCCGGCGGCGGTGGCGGTGGCGGTGCAACGACGACCACGACCGGCGGGGGCGGGGTCATCGTCTGCACCGGCATCGCCGCCGGGCGCGACATGCGCGGCACCGGCTTGCCCGCGGCCTGCACCGCCGGCTGCGACTCGAACGCCTCGCGCGCGGCATCGCGCGGGATGGGATCGGTGGTGCGCACGCCGATCGGGCGACTGACCGTCGAGACCGGCGGCGGCGAGGACCGAACGGGTGCGGCGCACGATGCCAGCGTTGCGATGGCGACCGCCGATGCGATCGCGCGCGCGATGTGGGTCGCCGGCGAACTCACCGCGCGCCTCCGTTCAGCGTGACGATCAGCGATTCGTAGGTGCGGATCTCGTCGCTGCTCAGCCCGGTGCGCGTGCGGGCGCATGCGCGCATGCACGCGTCGAGCGCGGCGGCGGCACGGCGGGACCCTGCCTGGCGGGCGGCACGCATGACGACGGCCTGCGAGTCCCCCCACAGCCGCAGCTGCTTGGCGGCGGCGAACTCCTGCTGGCCCTGCTCGAGCAGCCGGGCGGCGTCGTGCACCTTCCGCATGATGTCAACAATCGACCAACCCACCATGGTCGCTGGAACCCCGGACACCCGCACCAGCTCGGAGAGCTTCTCCAGGGCCCCCTTGGCGCCCTCGCGCAGCAGCACGCCCTGCAGCTCCCAGGCCTGCTCCTCGCGGGACAGGCCCACGAACTCGACCACCAGCGCCCGCGTGATCGGGGCGCCCTGCCCCGCCGCGGACGCGAGCTTCGCCAGCTCGCTGTCGAGCCGCGCGAGGTCCGGCCCCACCTTCTCGACCAGCAGCTCGGCCACGCCGGGTCCGAGGGCAGTGCCGTGCCGGCGCTCGGCACGCACGCCGCACCATCGAATCGCCTCGGCGTCCGACGGCGCGTCGCACTTGATCACCGCGCCGCCGCACGCCTCGACCAGCTTGTCGAACTTGCCCGGGTTCCAGCGCGCGCCCGCGCGCATGAGGAGGGTGCTCTCCTCCTGGGGCGACTCGGCGTAGCGCTCCATCGCGCGGCGGCGGTCCTCGGCGCCGAGGAACGCCTCGGCGTTGTCCACGATGACCAGCTTGTGCTGCGAGAGAAGCCCGTACGAGCGCAGCTCGTCGAGCACCGCCGAGAGCGACGCGGAGGCACCGTCGAAGTCGAAGCGGTCGACCGAGCCGTGCCTCTCCTCGAGCACCTTCTGCAGCTGGTGCGAGCGCTCGACGCGCAGGAACGAGTCCTTGCCCGTCAGCACCACGATGCGCATCGACGCATCGGGCGCGCTCCGGCTCGCGGCGGCTGGCTTCGTGGCTCGTGCCATGACGAAACCCAAGTGTACGAGGCATGCGCGGTAGGCTCCGGCGCGTGCCCGAGGTGAACTTCGACGGCATCGTCGGACCGACCCACAACTACGCCGGGCTGTCCCGCGGGAACGTCGCGAGCGCCCGCCACCGCGGAGAGACGTCGAGGCCTCGCGACGCCGCGCTGCAGGGGCTCGCGAAGGCCGCGGCCGTGGCCAGGCTCGGGGTCGCGCAGGGATGGATCCCGCCGCAGGAACGCCCGCACGTGCCGACGCTGCGGGCGCATGGCTTCTCCGGAGACGACCATGGCGTGGTGGCGGCCGCCGCACGCGATGCCCCGCACCTCCTTGCGCAGGCCTCGAGCGCCAGCGCGATGTGGACCGCGAACGCCGCCACCGTGACGCCGTCGGCCGACGCCGGCGACGGGCGCGTGCACTTCACCGTTGCCAACCTCCGGGCGATGCCGCACCGCGCGATCGAGCCGCCGCAGACGCTGCGCACGCTGCGGGCGATCTTCCCCGACGAGTCGCGCTTCGCGGTGCACGAGGCGCTGCCCGCATCCGGCGCATCCGGCGCGCCGGGCCCGTTCGGCGACGAGGGTGCGGCGAACCACACGCGGCTCACGCGCGACGCCCGAAGCGGCGGCGAGGTCCCGGGCGTGCACCTCTTCGCCTTCGGCGCGCAGGCAGGCGGCGCCGGGCCGCGGCCGGCGCGCTACCCCGCGCGGCAGACGCTCGAGGCGAGCCGCGCGATCGCCGCCCGGCACGGCATCGCGCCCGCGCGCTGCGTGTGGGCGCAGCAGCACCCGGCCGCGATCGACCAGGGCGTCTTCCACAACGACGTGATCTCGGTCGGGAACGGCCACGTGCTGCTCGCGCACGAGCATGCGTTCGTCGACCAGCACCGGGTGCTCGACGACCTCGACGCGGCGCTCGGCGGTGCGCTCCGCGTGGTGACGGTGTCGTCACGCGACGTCACGGTCAGGGACGCGGTCGAGACGTACCTCTTCAACTCGCAGCTCCTGACGCTGCCGGACGGCACCATGGCGCTCGTCATGCCGGGCGAGTGCGCCGCGCACGCCGGCGTGGCACGCGCGGTGCAGGCGATGCTCGACGACCCCGCGTGCCCGGTGAAGCGCGCGGTGCACCTCGACGTGCGCGAGAGCATGCGAAACGGCGGCGGACCCGCCTGCCTGCGGCTGCGCGTGCCGCTGACGACCGATGAACTGGCCGCCGTCGTGCCCGGCTGCCTGTGGTCGCCCGACCGGCATGCGGCGCTCGAGGCATGGGTGCGACGGCACTACCGCGAGACGCTGGTGCCCGCGGAACTGGCGGACCCGAGGCTCCTCGACGAGTCGCGCACGGCGCTCGACGAACTGACGCGCCTCCTGGGCACCGGGCCGATCTACGAGTTCCAGCGGTAGGCCGCCCCAGTAGCCTGCGCGCCATGCGCAAGACGGCGGCAATCGTCGCGGCGGTGCTCGCCCTGGGCGCGGGCGCGGCGATCGTCTGGCGGCTCGGATACGCGAGCGGGTCGAAGGCGGGATCGACGACGTCCGCCGTGCCGACGCCCGCGCCGGCGGTGCCCGGTGCCACGCCGACCACGGTGCCCACGCCATCCACGCCGCCGCCGCCGCCACCTCCGGTGCCAGCGGCCGAGCCGCCCTTGCCCGGCGGGAAGACCCGCGAGCAGTTCGCCGCCGAGGCGGCCGACGCCGCACGCCGCGCCGAGGAAGAGGCCCGCGCCGCCGCCGAGCGCGCCGAGGCCGAGCGCCGCCGTGCGATCGAGCTCGAGCTCGCCGCGAGGGCGGCGCGCGAGGCGCATGCCCGTGGGGTCACCGCGTTCGAGCGCGGCGTGGCCCTGCAGCGCGAAGGCAAGCTGCCCGGCGCCATCGCGTCGTACCGGCAGGCGATCGAATTCGACGCGAGCATCGCCGGCGCCTGGACGAACCTTGCCATCCTCCTCGACGAGGTCGGCCAGCATGCCGAGGCGGTCGACGCCGCGCGGATGGCGGTCGCGCTTCCGGCCACCGCCGAGCCCGCGCGACGCGCCCATGCGATGCACGTGCTGGGACACGCACAGCTCGGCGCGGGCCGGCGCACCGAGGCAATCGAGTCGCTGGAGCAGGCCCTGGCCGCCGACCCGGCGCACGAGGCCGCGGCGCTCGCCCTGGCCAACGCGTGGCTCGCCGAGGGACAGCCCGACCGTGCCGCCGATGCGCTCGCCGCCGCTCGCGCCGCCGGCGCGGAGGACGCGGGCATCGAGACCTTCCTCGCCATGCTGCGCTGGCAGCAGGGTCGCATGGACGACGCGGCCGCGCATGCCGGCGCCGCACTGCGGATGGAGCCGGGGAACCTCGAAGCATCGATCGCCCTCTCCTACGCGCAGCTGGGGCTGAAGCAGTGGAAGGAGGCGGCCGCCGGCCTCGAGGCGGCGCTCAAGCGCCGGCCGGACGATGCCAACCTGCACGCTGCGCTCGGCTACGCCTACGACAAGCTCGGCCGCCGCAGCAATGCCGTCGACGAGTTCGACCGCGCCATCGCGCTCGAGCCCGCGCACCCGACCGCGCATGCGCACCGCGGCGCATCGCTTGAGGCATCCGGAGACGTCGCAAAGGCGCTCGAGGCCTTCCGCAAGGCCGAGGCGTCCGCGCCGGTGCACTCGCGCTCGGCGGTGCAGACCAAGCTCGCGGTCTCGAGCTTCCAGGCCGGCGACATGGAGCAGGCCCGGGCGATGGCACGGCGCGCCATCGAGACCGACCCGACGAACACGCACGCACGCTTCGTGCTGGGGATGGCCTCGCTGCGCCTGGGGGACCGCGCCGAGGCCGAGGCGCAGCGGAAGGCGCTCGACGGCAAGGATCCCGAGCGCGCGGCGGAGCTCGCGAAGGCGATCAACGAAGGCGCGGGGTGATCGCGCTCGAAGTCATCGCGGGGCCGGATGCGGGCGCGCGCCACGCGCTGCCGGACTCCGAACCGCAGCTCCTCGGCCGAAGCACCGAGGCGATCGGCTCCACCGACCCCACCATGAGCCGTCGCCACGCGGAACTGACGCCGTCGCCGGACGGATGGTTCCTTCGCGACCTGCAGAGCACGCACGGCACGCTGGTGAACGGCGAGCGCATCGCCGGGCGCCGGGCCCTGCGCGCGGGCGACGTGATCCGATGCGGCGACACCGTGCTGCGCGTGGCAGAGGCGGATTCCGCCGCGCCGCCCGCGCCGGAGGGAACCGACCCCGCCCGGCTGCAGGCGATCGGCGAGACAGTCGCCACCATCAGCCACGGCATCAAGAACATCCTGCAGGGGCTCCGGAGCGGCGCGGACGCGGTCGAGCTCGCGCTTCGACGCGAGGACCTCGCGATGGCACGAGAGGGATGGCCGATCGTCGCGCGAAACCTCGACCGGGTGTCGTGGCTCGTGATGAACATGCTCGCCTACGCCAAGGACCGCCCGCTCGAGATCGAGGAGACCCCGCTCGAGGCGGTGGTCGGCGAGGTGGTCGAGCTGATGCAGTCGACCGCGGCCCGGCGCC
>VEQS01000040.1 GCA_018883105.1 Phycisphaerales bacterium | reverse complement strand
CGAGCAGGATGCCCGCCATCGCGAATCCGGCGAGGATGAACCGGATGCCGCCGAGGAGGTACGGCGGCAGGCTCTCCATCGCGAACTTGCTGCCGAGGTACGTCGAGCCCCAGAAGAGGTAGAGCGCCGCGAACGCCGCGGCGAGCGCGGCGCGCGGGGCGGGGCGGGTGGTGTCGGCGGGGGCGGGCATGGGCCGCGTGGATCGGCCCGGTTCGCCGCAGGCGTTCAGGGAGATTCAGACTGCCACGATGCCGGGTCGCGTCCGACCTGCATTCCCAGGTCCGACAGGCTGCGCATCGTGGCCGCCTTGAAGATGCCCTCCTCCGGCGCCTTCCAGGAATTGGGGATCGCCACCCACCGCACCTCGATGTGCCCCTCGCCGCGCAGTTCCGAGGCCTCGGTCATGGCGTAGAGGTGCCGCAGCGCGATGCTGGTCGACGCACGCACGGCGATTTCCAGGCTGCGCTCGATCACCGACGGCCACGTGGGCTGCACGGTGCGCGGCTGCGCCTGCGCATAGTTGTTGAGGATCACCCAGAAGCGGATGGTCGGCACGGGCTCGCCCGGGCACATGCGCTTCCAGACGGCGCCGTAGGACGTGCCGCGCCGGGCGTTGCCGCCGTAGATGATGTTGCTCGTCACCGCGCCGTCCACGTAGATCGAGCCGTCGATCTCGCGCGGGGGGAACGCGCCGGGAATGCCGCTCGAGGCGAGCAGGATGTTGCGCAGCTTGGTCGGGTCGTGCGCCGCGACCGCCGACTGCGCCTCCTTGCCCCAGCGGAACGGCTGCGGGCTGCCGTCGTCGAGGTTGGTGGTGTTGATGAGGAGGACGCGGCCCTGGGCGCTCTGCTCGGCGACGCGCTCGATGAACCGGTCCGAGATCACCTCGTCGATCTCGCGCTCGAGGCCCGGCACCTCGGCGAAGCTCGCGTTGTCGGGGAGGAAGAACAGGATGCCGCGCGTCCGCACCCAGTCGGCCTTCGGGTTGCGGTACAGCTGGTCGACGGTCTCCAGGTCCTGCTCGGTGCCGAGGAACGCGAACGGCGCGATGAGCGCGCCGGTGCTGACGCCGCTCACGACGTCGAACTGCGGCCGCTTCATCGCGGGGTCCTTCACCTCGTCCCATCCGCGGAGGAACCCGGTGCCGAACGCCCCCCAGTCGCCGCCGCCCGAGATCGCCAGCACGTCGAGCGTGGCGCCCGGGTCCTTCGCCCGGCGCGCGCGCATCCGCTCGATGAGGCCGGTCATGATGTCGAGGCCTTCGGACGCAAGCCTCTCCTTCAGCTCGGCCCGTTCGCGCAGCAGCGCCTGGTCGTCCTGCACCGGCCGGCGCTGCGCACAGGCGGCCAGGGTGAGGGCAGTCAGGGCGAGCGAGCAGGCGAGTGCGATCCGTGCGGCAGGGCGGGGCATGGGCGGGGAGTCTAGGGAGCGGGCGCTTTCCTTGGGGAAAATCCGGCCCGGCGTGCCCTCTCCCTACAATCGCCGCATGGCCGCCAAGACCCCTGCTTCCACGCGCCCCGCGACCTCGTCCGCCGCCGCTCCGGTCGACCCCGAGACCGTGACCATCTCCGGCTACGTGGTCGACGAGCGCTACGGCCCCGCCACCGTCCAGACGCAGGACCCCGCCGACCCGGCGCGCCCGCATGCGCGAATCGGCGAGCCCGGCAAGTTCCCGTTCACCCGCGGCGTGCACTCGACGATGTACCGAAGCCGCCTGTGGACCATGCGCCAGTTCGCGGGCTTCGGCTCGGCGGACGACACCAACCGCCGCTTCAAGTACCTCCTCGAGAACGCCAAGGGCACGAAGGCCAACACCGGCCTCTCGACCGCGTTCGACCTGCCCACCCTGATGGGCCGCGATTCCGACGACCCGCTGTCGGCCGGCGAGGTGGGCCGCTGCGGCGTGGCCATCAGCACCATCGAGGACATGCACCGGCTGTACGCGGACATCCCGGTGGGCGAGGTCACGGTGAGCCAGACGATCAACGGCCCCGCCGCGGTGATCTGGGCCATGTACCTGGCCATGGCGAAGGAACGCGGCATCGCGTGGACCTCGCTCGGCGGCACGCTGCAGAACGACATCCTGAAGGAGTTCCACGCCCAGAACGAGTTCATCTACCCGCCCGAGGCGAGCGTGAAGCTGGTGGTCGACACCATCGAGTTCGCCGCGCAGGAGCTGCCGAAGTGGAACTCGGTGAGCATCTCCGGCTACCACATCCGCGAGGCCGGCTCGACCGCCACGCAGGAACTGGCCTTCACGCTGCGCGACGGCATGGAGTACGCCGAGGCGTGCATCCGGCGCGGGATGCCGGTCGACTCGTTCGCGCCGCGCCTCAGCTTCTTCTTCAACAGCCACAACGAGTTCTTCGAGGAGATCTGCAAGCTGCGCGCGGCGCGCCGCATCTGGGCGCTCGCGATGCGCGACCGCTTCGGCGCGAAGAACGAGCGCAGCATGCTGATGCGCACCCACGTGCAGACGGCCGGCTGCAGCCTCACCGAGCAGCAGCCCCTCAACAACATCGTGCGCGTGGCCTACCAGGCGATGGCCGGCGTCCTGGGCGGCTGCCAGAGCCTGCACACCGACAGCATGGACGAGACGCTCGGGCTGCCCACCGAGACCGCGGTGCGCGTGGCGCTGCGCACGCAGCAGATCCTGGCGCACGAGACCGGCGTGCACCGCACGGTGGACCCGCTCGGCGGCAGCTGGTACGTCGAGGCGCTCACCGACCAGATGGAGAAGGACGCCAACGGGTTCATCCGGGAGATCGACGACATGGGCGGCGTCGTCGCGGGCATCCACAAGGGCTACTTCCGCCGCCAGATCGCCGAGGCCAGCTACCGCTTCGGCCAGGAGATGGAGGCGGGCGACCGGCTGGTGGTGGGCATGAACGCCTACACCGAGGGCAACGAGGACCAGCAGGTCGAGATCCTGCAGATCCCGCACACCGTCGAGACCGAGCAGTGCGACCGGCTCGCGCGCTTCCGCGCGACGCGCGACGCCGACGGCGCCAGGCGCTCGCTCGACGGCATCCGCGCCGCCGCGCGCGCGGGGAAGAACGTGATGCCCGCCCTCGTCGAGGGCGCACTCGCCAAGTGCACGCTCGGCGAGATGGTGCAGGCGATGGCGGACGTGTATGGGCGGTACTCCGGGGGGCCGGAGTGGTGACCGCGGCGGAGGCCGGGGCGGCCGCTCCCCGGCTCCGCGTGGCGGTGTCCGATGTCTCGGCCGGCGCCGACCCCATGCGGATGCCGTGGATGCACGCCCTGCGCCGGCGCTTCGGCGTCGAGGTGGTGCCGATCGAGGCATCCGCGGACGTCCTCTTCTTCTCCGACTTCGGCACCGGGCACTTCCGCCACCAGGGCCTGAAGGTCTGGTTCTCCTGCGAGAACATGCTGCCGGATCCGCACCAGTCCGACTTCGCGCTGACTTCGCTGCACCGGCCCGGCGACCCGCGCCACTTCCGGATCCCGGAGTTCCTCTATGCGATCGACTCGCCCGACGCGCTGGTGCGCCCTTCGGGCTTCGATGCCGCGGCGGAGGCACGCGCCAAGCGGCACTTCTGCTCCTTCGTGGTGTCCAACCCGCGCGGGCACCAGCGGAACGCGCTGTTCCGAGCGCTGGAGGCCCGGCGCGGCGTTCGCTCAGGTGGACGCCACTACAACAACGTGGGCGGCCCGGTGCGCGACAAGCAGGCGTTCCTCGCCGAGTGCCGATTCGCGATCTGCTTCGAGAACACCGAGGCGAGCGGCTACACGACCGAGAAGCTGACGGACGCGTTCCTCGCGCGCACCGTGCCCATCTACTGGGGAAACCCGGACGTGGCCCGCGACTTCGACCCGCGGTCGATGGTGCTGGCATACGACTTTCCCTCGCCGGAGGCGCTCGCCGACCACGTGCTCGCCCTCGACCGCGACGAGTCCGCGTATGCCGCCTGCCTGGCCGCGTCGCCGCTGCGCGGCAACGCCGTCGGCCCGGACCTTCGGCTCGAGGGCCTCGACGACGTGCTGCATGGATGGCTGACATCGGGGATCGTTCCCGGCCGGCGCGTGAACCGCCGGCGCCGGCTGCGAGAGCACTGCTACCCGTCGCCGCTGGCGCAGACCTGGCACAACCTGCGCTCGCGCGCGGAGAGCAAGCTCTGGAAGCTGGGACACGCCCTCGGCGGCGTGCGCCGCTGACCGGTCGCCGTACACTTTCCGCCCCTCGGAAACTCGTCCCGTTCCTCCCGGACCATTTTCATGCCCGACCGCCAGACGCTCGAGACCCTTGCCGTGACCGCCGCCGACGCGCTGGCGGCGCTGAAGTCGCTGCAGCGCGGGGACGGCCACTGGTGCGCGGAGCTCGAGGGCGACTCGATCCTGCAGAGCGAGTACCTGCTCATGAAGTGGATCCTCGGGCAGGAGGCCGCGCCGATGGCCGACGGGCGCGGCGGCCCGGAGACGCTCGCGCGCATCGTGCGCTGCCTGCGCGCGCAGCAGCGCCCCGACGGCGGGTGGGGCCAGTACCCGGGGTCGGGCATCGACCTGAGCGCCACGGTCAAGGGCTACTTCTGCCTCAAGCTTCACGGTGACTCGCCCGACGCGCCGCACATGCGCCGCGCCCGCGAGGTGATCCGCTCGATGGGCGGCGCCGAGCGCTGCAACAGCTTCACGAACTTCTACCTCGCGGCGCTGGGCCAGATTTCCTGGAACGCGGTGCCCGCGATCCCCCCGGAGATCGTCTGGCTGCCGAGGTGGTTCTACTTCCACATGGACCGGATGAGCGCGTGGAGCCGCACGATGGTGCTGCCGCTGGCCATCGTGGCCACGCTGCGGCCCACGCGTCGCCTGGTCGGCGCGCAGGGGATCGACGAGCTGTTCGTGAGCGAGCGCGACCGCCACCGCCTGAAGATGCGTGCGGAGGTGCCGGCGTTCTGGCGCGGATTCTTCAAGGCGGTCGACACCGGACTGAAGGCGGCGGGCGCCGTCCTCGGCACCGCGCCGCGCATGCCCGCGATCCGCCGCGCCTATGCGTGGATCCTGGAACGCGCCTCGCAGGACGCCCCCGCCCCCACCGAGGGCCTCGGCGCGATCTTCCCGCCAATGGTCTACGTCCAGTTGGTGTTCCACGCGCTCGGCGTGCGCCGCGACGACCCGCTGGTGCGCCGCGCGGAACTCGACCTCGACGCCTTCATGATCGAGGAGCGCGACGGCGCGGGCCAGCCCTCGATCCACCTGCAGCCCTGCTTCAGCCCGGTGTGGGACACGGGGATCGCCAGCTATGCCCTCACCGACTGCGGCCTCGACGCCGCGCGCGATGCCTCGCTCGCCCGCGCCACCGAGTGGCTCCGTTCCAAGGAAGTGCGCTGGACCGGCGACTGGATCGCGAACGTCCGCCCGGGCACGAAGCCCGCGGGCTGGTTCTTCGAGTACCGGAACGCCTGGTACCCCGACGTCGACGACACCGTGATGGTGGCCATGGCCCTGAAGCGCGCGGGCGGCGCCGAGAACGAGGCGGCCGCGCGCCGCGCCGCCGAGTGGGTCTTCGCGATGCAGTGCGACGACGGCGGGTGGGCCGCCTTCGACCGCACGCGCA
This sequence comes from Phycisphaerales bacterium, assembly GCA_018883105.1. GTDB lineage: Bacteria > Planctomycetota > Phycisphaerae > Phycisphaerales > SM1A02 > UBA966. The sequence goes on along the minus strand of VEQS01000040.1, from coordinate 12,094 downwards.
ACCACCAGGTGTACGAGTACGTCCCGTTCGCCGACCACAACGCGATGCAGGACCCCTCCTGCCACGACATCACCGGGCGCACGCTCGAGTGCATGAGCTGGCTGGGATACGGCATCGACACGCCCGCCATCGCGCGCGCCGTCGAGTTCATCCAGTCGCACCAGGAGCCCGAGGGCTGCTTCTGGGGCCGCTGGGGAGTCAACTACGTCTACGGCACGTGGCAGGCGGTGATCGGGCCGATCCGCTGCGGCGTGCCGCGCACCGCGCCCTGGATCCAGCGCGCCGGCGCCTGGATGAAGCGCATCCAGAAGCCGGACGGCAGCTTCGGCGAGACCGCCAACACCTACGAGGACCGCTCGCTCATGGGCACCGGCCCGAGCACGGCGAGCCAGACCGCATGGGGCGCGATGGTGCTGCTCGAGGTGTTCGGCAAGGACGACCCGGACCTGTGGCGCGCGCTGCGCTGGCTGGCGGCGCACCAGCTGTCGCCGACCGACGCGGCCGACCCGGCGCTCAACCCCGACGGCGACCCCGCGGGCAGCTGGTGCGAGACCGAGTTCACCGGCACCGGGTTCCCGAAGGTCTTCTACCTGCGCTACCACCTGTACCGGCTGTACTTCCCGCTGATGGCGATCGGCCGCGCGCTGGCCGCGCACGGCATCGCGGTTCAGAACGGGACGGGCGCGGAGAACTCGACCCGCTCGCCCGAGGCCGGATGGACGAACGACAGCCGCTCGGCGTGGAGGCAGAGCCTCGCCGCCATGGCGCGCGCGTCGGGCGGCGCGTAGAGGTCGTCGCCCAGGATCGGGTGGCCGATCGCCAGCAGGTGCACCCGCAGCTGGTGGCTGCGCCCGGTGACGGGCTCGAGCTCGAGCCGCGCGCGCGGCGGCCCGTCGAGGCGCGCGGCCACGCGCCAGCGCGTCACGCTCGGGCGGCCGTTCACGAAGTCCACCACCTGGAGCGGCGTGTTGACGAGGTCCTTTCGGATCGGCAGGTCGATCTCGCCGGCGTCCCTCGGCGGATGGCCGGCGACCAGTGCCGCGTAGCGCTTGCCCGTCTCGCGGCGCTCGAACTGCATGCTGAGCGCCCGGTGGGTCTGCGCATCGCGCGCCAGCACGATCACGCCGCTCGTGTCGCGGTCCAGCCGGTGCACCACGCGCGCGCCGGGCCACTGCGCCTGCATGCGTGCGACCAGGCAGTCGGCCTTCTCCGGCCCGATGCCCGGCACCGTGAGCAGGCCACAGCCCTTGTCGGCCACCAGCAGCCAGCGGTCCTCGTGGATGATGGTGTATCCGTCGCCTGGCATCGGTCGCGCCGAGAGGGGGTGATCCTAGAATCTCCCCGATGCTCCTGGCCCCGATCGTGCTCGTCATTCAGGCCTCCGTGCCGCCCGCATCCGCCGCGCCGCCCGCCGTCCCGCCCGCGGTCCAGTGGAGGAAGGCCGAGGCGCCGGTCCTCTCGAACCACCGCCAGCTGACGTTCCCCGACCGCTTCGTGAAGGCGGGCGAGAGCTACTTCAGCCCCGACGACCGGCGCATCGTGTTCCAGGCCATCGAGCGCCCGGCCGACGGCTCGGCGCCGCCCGACTTCTACGCGATGTTCGTGGCCGACCTCGAGCGCGATGCGTCGGGCTCGATCACGGGTCTCGCGAACGTCCGCCGCATCAGCCCGATCGGCAGCGCGAACACCTGCGGATGGTTCCACCCCACCGACCCGGAGATCGTCCTCTTCGGCAGCACGGTCGCCCCGCCGTCGGACAAGGAGACGCCCGGCTACCAGCGCGGCACGGGCCGCTACCGGTGGCAGTTCCCGCCCGAGATGCGCGTCGTGAAGGTGGACCTCCGCAAGGCCGACGGCACCGCCGCGACGCTCGAGCCCGTGGTCGGGGACGGCAAGGGGTACGCCGCGGAGGGAAGCCTGAGCGCCGACGGGCGGACGCTGCTCTACACGCAGGTGGATCCGAAGACCCAGGGCGACCTGTGGGTGATGGACATGCCCTCCGGCGAGCGCCGTCGCATCGTCGATGCGCCCGGCTACGACGGCGGGCCGTTCTTCGTGCCGGGCGAGCGCAGCATCGTCTACCGCAGCGACCGCAAGGGCGACAACCTGCTGCAGGTGTTCATGGCCGACCTGGTGCGCGATGACGCAGGCCGGATCACCGGCATCGCGAACGAGCGCCCGATCACGCAGAACGAGCACGTCAACTGGTGCCCGTACTTCCACCCGGACGGTCGCCACGTGGCCTACGCCTCGAGCGAGGCCGGGCACACCAACTACGAGGTGTTCATGCGCGATGCCCAGGACCCCGCGCACTCGGTCCGCATCACCGACGCGAGCGGCGCAGACGTGCTGCCGGTCTTCAGCCGCGACGGCCGCACCATGATGTGGACCGCGCAGCGCGGCGAGGGCGAGCGCTCGAGCCAGGTATGGGTGGCCGCGTTCGACCTCGAGGCGGCGAAGGCCAAGGCGGCGGCCGCGCGAGGGACCGCCGCGCCGGCCGCTGCGCCGCCTGCCGCGCCGAAGGCCCCATGAGCATCTACCGCGAGCGGCGCCTGCTGATCCCGTTCCGCAGCGCGCTGCTGCCGCAGATCTTCACGGACACGCTGGTCGTCGGCACCGGGGTCGCCGGCCTGCGCTGCGCCATCGAGGCCGCGCGCCACGGCGACGTCATCGTCCTGGCGAAGGAGTCGGTCGACCTCTCGAACACCAGCTGGGCGCAGGGCGGGATCGCGGCGGCCATCGCGCGCGAGGATTCCTCCGAGAGCCACGTGCGCGACACGCTGGACGCGGGCGGCGGCCTGTGCGACCCCGTGGCGGTGCGGGTCCTCGCCGAGGAGGGCCCGGCCGAGGTGTCGCGGCTCCTTGACTGGGGCATGCGGATCGACCGCGCCCCCGACGGCACGCCGGCGCTCGGGCTCGAGGGCGGGCACCATCGCGCGCGCATCGTGCACGCCGACGGCGACGCGACCGGCCACGAGCTGGCGCGCGTCCTGGTGGAGCGCGCCCGCGCGACCCCGGGCCTGCGCCTCTTCGACCGCTGCTTCGCGATCGACCTCCTGCGTGCGGGCGACGGCGACCCGCGCATCGCCGGCGCGCTGACCTGGCACCCGCGCCACGGCCTGCAGATCGTCTGGGCGCGCGCGGTGGTGCTCGCCTCCGGCGGGGCGGGGCAGGCCTACCGCGAGACCACCAACCCGAAGGTCGCCACCGGCGACGGCATCGCCATGGCCTGGCGCGCGGGCGCGGAGCTTGCCGACCTCGAGTTCATGCAGTTCCACCCGACGGCCCTCTACGTGGCCGGCGCGGGGCGCCTGCTCGTGAGCGAGGCGGTGCGCGGCGAGGGCGCGCACCTCGTCGACCGCGACGGGCGCCGCTTCATGGAGGGCGTGCACCCGATGTGCGAGCTGGCGCCGCGCGACGTGGTGAGCCGGGCGATCACCGACCACCTCGCACGGATCGGCGGCAGCCACGTCTTCCTCGACTGCCGGCACTTCCCCGCGGGACGGTTCGTCGGGCGCTTCCCGGGCCTCGCGCGCATGCTCGCGGGCTTCGACATCGACCCGTCGCGGCACCTCGTGCCCGTGGTGCCGGCGGCGCACTACGCGATCGGCGGCGTGCGCTCGGACCTGGACGGGCGGTCGTCCATCCCAGGCCTCTACGCCTGTGGCGAGGTTGCCTCCAATGGCGTGCACGGCGCCAACCGGCTCGCCTCCAACAGCCTGCTCGAGGGCCTGGTGTTCGGCCGGCGCGTCGCCGAGGCAGTGGCGCGCGATGCACATCCGGACGTGCGGCCGCGCGCCGTGACCAGCGAGGTGGCGACCGGCCGGCACGGCGAGCTCGACCTCGCCGACATCCGCTCCAGCCTGCGCAGCGCGATGTGGCGAAACGTCGGCATCGCCCGCGACGGCGAACGGCTCGAGGACGTCCTCGGCATGTTCGGCTTCTGGGGCCGCTACGGCATGGACGAGGTCTTCGACGACCCGTCCGGCTGGGAGGTGCAGAACCTGCTCACGGTCGGGTTCCTGATGACCCGCGCGGCGCTCGCGCGGCGCGAGACGCGCGGCACGCACGTGCGGACCGATGCGCCTGCGTCCGATCCCGCCCAGGCCGTGCGCATGGGCTGGTCGATCGATCGCGACGGTCCGCGGGCGGTGGATCCTGCCGTGGCGGCGTCGTCCGCGGGGGCCGGGCGGTGAGCCGGGGCGGGTCGCCGGCCATGCGCCTCGCGACCGCGGCGCTCGCCGTGGCCATGGCCGCCGGCCGCCGCACGCCGGAGCGCGTCGAGTACCGCCCGCGGCCGGACCTCTCCTTCGGCGAGCAGCCCCCCGAGGAGTTCATCGCGCCCGACGGCACCCGCGTGGTGTTCGTGGATCCGGGTGCATCCGGCGCCGATGGCGAGCGACTTGCCGCCTCCGCGGCGGCAGGCGGCGGGAAGAAGGCCCCGCCCGCCTTCGAGCCGCGCGAGCAGCTCGACGACGGCACCGTGGTGCTCCGCTGCCTGATGCCGCAGCACGTCGTCGGCAACGCGATGGCGTGCTTCCGCAACGAGGAGTGGCGCCTGATGTGGGACCAGCTCCTCGCCGACGAGTCACGCGCCGCGTACGAGCGGCCGGGCGGCGGCGGCTTCGAGGCGTTCGAGGCCTGGTGCGTGAAGAACCGCCGGCCCGCCATGGAGCTCCTCAACCGGATGCGGTTCGATGCCATGGGATCGGACGTGGTGATGCGTCCGATCGGCCGCGGGGTCACGCGCGCGACGCTCACGCCGCACCTGTGGGACCAGTTCGGCCTGCGGGTGGTCGAGTTCGAGCAGACGCCGCAGGGGATGCGCCTGCGGTCGATCCGCGCCACGCCCTGAGCGGCGCGCTACGTGCGGAAGCGGGACACCTCGCGGTCGAGGCCGCCGACCGCCGCGCGCAGTTCTGACGCGGCCGACGCGGTGACCTCGAGCGCCATGGCCGTCCGCTGCGCACCGTCGGCGAGCCGGACCATCGCGTCGCGGATCTGCTCGGCGCCGGTCGACTGGGCGCGCATCCCCTCGGCCACCTCGCCGAAGCTGCGCGAGATCGACTCGACGTCCGCGATCACGTCGGCGAGCCCGCCGGAGATCCGGGCCACGGCCTCCGTGCTGCGGCGCACCTCGTCGGAGAAGGCGCCCATCTCGCGCACGCCGCCGCCGACGCTCGACTGCATGTCGCGCACCATGCGCTCGATCTCGAGCGCCGCGCGCGCGGTGCGGTCCGCGAGGCGCGCCACCTCCTGCGCCACCACGCGGAAGCCCCGGCCGTGCTCGCCGGCCGCCTCGGCCTCGATGGAAGCGTTGATCGACAGCAGGTTGGTCTGGTTGGCGACGTTCACCATGGTCGCGACGACCGCGTTCACCCCGGCGGCGCGCTCGCTGATGGTCCCGAGCGTCGCCGAAACGGTGCCCGCCCCGCGCTCCAGGCGCGCCATCGCACCCTCGATCTCTGCCAGGCCGTGGCGGCCCTCGGCCGCCTTGGTGCGCGTCCCGGAGGCGACCGCGTCCACCTGGTCCATGGTGCGCGCAAGCTCCTGGCCGGTCGCCGAGATCTCGCGCGAGGCCGCCACCGCCTGCGTGGTCGACGCCCCGTGCTCGCCCGCGATCTCGCGCTGCGCCTCGGTCGACTGCCCGATCGACGAGGCGACCGCGCCGAGGGTCGCGGACGACTCCTTGATCCGGCCGATCAGGGCGCGCAGGTCCTCGGTCATGCCGCGGATGCCGTCGAGCAGGGCACCGGTCTCGTCCTTCGCGGTGCTGCCGACGTCCGCGCGGAGGTCGCCGTCGGCCACGCGGTTGGCAACCGCGACCGCCGTCCGCAGCGGCGTCGAGATGCTCCGTGCGACGACGATCGCCGCGACCGCCACGACGACCGCGATCGCGGCGGCCAGGGCGAGCACCGTGCGCTCCTGCGCCGCGACCATCGCATATGCCTCCTCGGCGTCCTGCTTGACGACGATGCCCCAGCGGTACGTCGGCAGGTAGCACCAGGCGGCCGTCGTGTCCTCGCCGCGGTAGTCGGTCACCGGGCCCCAGCCGCGCGCGCCGCTCGCCGCCGCCGAGGCGGTCGGCCACATGGGCGAGCCCGGCGTGATTCGCATGCGGAAGGCCGCGTCGTCCACGAGCCGCAGCGGCGCGGACACCACCAGCTCGTCGCCGGCGCGGCGGCACGCGAGCAGCTCGCCCGTCTCGCCAAGCCCGGTGACGTCGCCGAGCATGGCCCAGAACCGCTCCGGCCCGAGCGCCGCGCAGAGCACGCCGACGATGCCGCCGTCGTTCATGATCGGGCAGACGATGAAGGCCAGCGGATCGGGCGAGACCGCGTACTGCGCGAACGGCGTCATCTCCATCTGCAGGAGGATCCGCGCGCGGCCGATGGCGGCCGCGAGTTCCGTGCCCGCGAAGGCCCCGTCGACCGCCGAGTCGCCCGGCTTGACCGCATCGTCGCTCGCCATGAGCACCTTGCCGGCGAGGTCGACCGCGAAGAGGTGCCGGTAGCCGAGCGACTGCGTGACGGCCTTCATGCTGACCGGGCCCGGGACGGGACCTTCCCACTCCGCGCCCGCGGGCCGCGTCATGTACGCCACCGTCCGCCGCAGGCCCTGCACGTTCGCCACGCCGCTTGCATCCGACAGCCGTTCCGCCGCGTAGCGCTCGAGCTCCGCCGACTTCGCCGCGGCCACCTTCACCAGGTTGTCCCGGACGGAATGCTCGACGGCCGACGTCGCCATCCGCGTGGTGACGAGGCCGAGCGCCGCCAGCGGCAGCAGCGCGAGCGCGAGGAACCAGAGGAGGAGTCGCCCCGCGATCGAGCGCAGGAAGCCGTGCCGGATGGCGTCCGTCGCCGCGGACCCGAGGCTCACGGCGTGGCCGCCTTCCGCTGCGCCGCCGCCACGTCGTCGGCGGTCGGTCCGGTCCACCGCCCGCCCCATCCGCGCTGCAGCTCGTCGACGAACGACTCCCACGCCGCCCGCGTGCGCGTGGCCGGGAACGGCACCGGCCGGATCGGGATGCCCGTGGTCCAGACCACGTCCACCTGCCGGTCGGTGCGGATGCGGCCGATGCAGGCGGTCCGCCATGCATGCTGGGACTCGGGATCGATCGCCACCACCCCCTCGGGCGCGTCCATGCTCTGCCGGCGCATCGCGCTGCGCACCTGGCGCACGTCGGTGGTGCCTGCCTCGCGTACCGCCTGCGCCCACATCTGGACGCCCATCCACGCGGAGGCGTTGACGTCGGCGACGGACCGGTTGGCCCCGAAGCGGGCGCGGAAGGCGTCCACGAAGTCCCGGTTGCGCGGCCCGCCGATCGACTGGAAGTAGCTCCATGCGGCGAAGTCGCCGGCCATGTCGCCGGGCTGCATGGCCTGCAGCTCGTTCTCGCCGACCGCGAAGGTCACCGTCGGCACCGTCGACGGATCGAGCCCGGCCGCGCGCATCCCGCGGGCGAAGGCGATCGCGGAGTCGCCGACCACGCTCGACAGCACCACGTCCGGCTTCTTGTCGGCGATCAGGCGCACGATCTCGTCGACGTCGGTGCTGCCGAAGGCGAGGTAGGCCTCCTCGAGCACCTCGCCCCCGAGACCCAGGACCTGGTCGCGGGCGATCGCGTTCACGCAGCGCGGCCAGATGTAGTTCGATCCGACCAGGAAGAAGCGGCGCGCCTTCAGCTGCTCGTGGCACCACTGGACGGCCGGCACCACCTGCTGGTTGGCCGAGGCACCCACGTAGACCACGTTCGGCGACTGCTCCATCCCCTCGTAGGCCATGGGGTAGACCAGGAGGTGGTCGAGCTTCTCGAACACCGGCAGCACGTTCTTGCGGCTGGCGCTCGTCCAGCAGCCGAACACCACGCAGGCGCCCTCGTCACGGACCAGCCGCTCGGCCTGCCTCGCGAAGGTGGGCCAGTCGGACGCCCCGTCGGCCACCACCCAGCGCACCGGCCGGCCGAGCAGCCCGCCGGCCGCGTTCACCTCCTCGAGCGCCAGGATCTCCGACTCGATCATCGGCCGCTCGCTGACGGCCATCGGCCCCGTCTCGGAGTGCAGGATGCCGACCACGATCGGCGTGCGGTCGACGAGCAGCCGGTCGCCGAGCAGCCACGCTCCCGCGGCGAGCGCCGCGAGCGCGAGGAACACGAGGATCCGCCGGGCGATCACGCGGGGCAGGGTATCAGGCGACCTCGATCATCATCGACACCGCGTTGCCGCCGCCGAGGCAGAGGCTGCACACGCCGCGCCTGCCGCCGGTTCGGTGCAGCTGGTGGACGAGCGTCACCAGGACGCGCGCGCCGCTGGCGCCGATCGGGTGCCCGAGCGCCACGCCGCCGCCCGTGACGTTGAGCTTCGAGTGCGGGATGCCCAGCGGCTTGGCGTCGGCCAGCACCTGCGCGGCGAACGCCTCGTTGATCTCGAAGAGGTCGACGTCGGCGACCGACTTGCCGGTCTTCGCCAGGAGCTGCTCGATGCCCACCTTCGGCGCGATGAAGAGGTCCCTGGGCGCGACGCCCGCGGTGCCGTAGCCCACGATGCGCGCGAGCGGCCTCAGCCCCAGCTCCTTCGCCCTCGACTCGCTCATCACGATCACCGCGGCGGCGCCGTCGGAGATCTGGCTGGCGTTGCCGGCCGTGACCGAGCCGTCCTTCGTGAACGCGGCGCGCAGCTTGCCGAGCCCCTCGGCGGTGCTGTCGGCGCGGAAGCCCTCGTCGGCGTCGAGCCCGGCCTTCGCCATGCACTGCTCGGGGGAGAGCGGCACGATCTCGGCCCTGAACCAGCCGTTCTTCGTGGCCTCGGCCGCGCGGCGGTGGCTCTCGGCGCTGAAGGCGTCCTGCTCGGCGCGGGTCACGCCGCAGGTGGACGCGGTGTGCTCGGCGGCGTTGCCCATGGGCCAGTTCTCGAAGGCGCAGGTCAGGCCGTCGAGCTGCATGTGGTCCATCAGCTTCGCCTCGCCGTACTTGACGCCGGCGCGCGCATGCACCATGTGCGGGGCGAGGTCCATGCTCTCCATGCCGCCGGCCACCACGCAGTGCGCGTCGCCGAGGCGGATCATGTTCGCCGCCTGCATCACGGCCTCGAGGCCCGAGCCGCAGACCTTGTTGACGGTCACGGCGTTCACGGTGTGGGCGATGCCGGCCTTCAGCGCCGCCTGGCGCGCCGGGTTCTGGCCGACCGCCGCCTGCAGGACGCAGCCCATGAAGCAGGCTTCGACGTGGTCCCTCGTCCCTGGGGCGTCGGCGAGGCAGGCGCCGATCGCGTAGCTGCCAAGGGCGGGGGCGGGGACGCGCGCGAGCGCTCCCTGGAACTTGCCGATCGGGGTGCGGCGGGCCGCGACGATGACGGGCGTGGACATGGGGGTCGAATGATAGCCTTCGGGCATGCCCGATTCCGGACCGAAGCAGGCCCCGCGCGGCGTCGTGACCGACAACCTGGTGTCGCTTCAGTCCTTCATCCTGGAGGAGGAGGCGCGCTACCCCGGCGCCACCGGCGAGTTCAGCTGGATCATCAGCGCGGTGTCGCTCGCGGCCAAGATCATCGCACACAAGGTGCGCCACGTGCGCCTGCAGGAGGTGCTGGGCGAGCAGGGCGACGTCAACGTGCAGGGCGAGGAGCAGCTGCGCATGGACGTGATCGCCAACGAGGTGATCATGCGCGTGCTGGGCGGCCGCAGCTCGATCGCGGTGCTCGGCAGCGAGGAGGACGAGGAGCCGACGATCCTCCGCCGCGGCCGCGACGGCGGGAAGTACTGCGTGCTGTTCGACCCGCTCGACGGCTCGAGCAACCTCGACACCGCGGTCGGCGTGGGCACCATCTTCACGATCCTGCGCAACGACCCGTCCATCCCGGGCGCCGTCGAGACGGTGTGCCAGCCCGGCTCGAAGCAGGTGGCCGCGGGCTACGTGCTGTACGGCTCGAGCACCATCTTCGTCATCACCACCGGCCGCGGCGTGCACATGTTCGAGCTCGACGCGAGCATCGGCAGCTTCATGCTGGTGAAGCGCGACATGCGCATGCCGGCCCGGAAGAAGGTGTATTCGGTGAACGAGGCGAACGCCGACGGCTTCCCCGAGCCGTTCCGGCGCTACCTGTCGTGGGCCCACGCCAACGGCTACTCCAGCCGCTACATCGGCTCGATGGTGGCCGACGTCCACCGCACGCTGGTCAACGGCGGCGTCTTCCTCTACCCGCCCACGGCGAAGCACCCGCACGGCAAGCTGCGCCTCCTGTACGAGGCGAACCCGATGAGCTTCCTCGTCGAGCAGGCCGGCGGCACGAGCGTCACGGCCGACGGCCGACGCACCATGGACATCGTGCCCCGCGAGCTGCACGAGCGCGTGCCGCTGGTCATGGGAAGCCGCGACGAGGTGGCTGCGGTGCTCAACGCCTAGGCGCGGGGCGCCCGGATCTCGATCACTCGGAGCGAGCGGGTGTGCAGCGCCCTCTGCACGTCCTCGAGTGCATCGCGGATCGACGCGAGCAGCGCCCGCAGGGGCATGTTCCCGAGCCGGACCCACACGACGCACACGTCGCCGACCTTGCGGACGGCCAGCATCGCCATGTCGGCGTCCCGGCTCATGATGTCGAAGGCGCCGCTGAGCGCATAGTTCCACACTTCGATGTCGCGGGCGCCGCCGAGCCCCGCTTCGTTGACGTGCAGCGAGCCGGGGAACCACTCCTGCAGCGCGGGGACGAGGCGGCCCGGCAGGTTCTGGTCGACGAGCAGCTTCACGCGGCACCCCCGCCGTGCCCAGCCCGCTCGCTCTCCGCCGCGCGCGCGAGGCATGCCATCACGTCCGCCTGGCTCAGCGGGGGGTACTCGCGGACGATCTCCTCCGGAGTCATCCCGGCGGACAGCCAGTCGAGCACGTCTCCGACCCCGATCCGCGTCCCGCGGATGCAGGCTTTGCCGAAGCGGACGCCCGGATCGACGGAGATTCGCTCGCGCCAGTCCATGGACGAATCCTAGCGACGGCAGCGCGTTCGCCGAAGGCGACCGCCATTTCTCCGCACGGCATCGGCCGCCGCCCGCTCACTCGAACCGGCCGCGGTCGGCGATCCGGAAGTCGTAGAGCGAGGCGAGCTGCTTCGCGTCCAGGCGCTCGATGGCGTTGAGCTTCTCGACGAGCGGCTTGGGGTCGTCCATCGCGAGCTTCCCGAGGCGGTCGAACTTGTTGGCGAGGATGCCCTTCAGGTCCGCCGTCGTGTTGCGCGCGTGGCCCGAGGGGTACATCACGAAGCCGCTGTCGAGGCTGCGCCCGTCGGTGGTGGTGATCACCACGCTGGTCGGGATGCCGTCGGGGTAGTTGCGGTCGTACTCGGGGCCGCCGTGCTCGAAGGTCATCCGTTCCATGTACGCCCGCGTGGTCCTGTTGGCGATCGCCGCCGGGTCGTAGTCGTGCGGCGCGAGGAAGAGCGTCTTCCACATCGCATCGTTGCCGTCGGCGATCTTGCCGGTCCCCGTCTCGGCGGCCTTCTCGACGGCCTTCCGCAGAAGCGTGCCCACGATGTAGACCATCGAGTGGTCCGCGCTCTGGCGCGTCTTCGGGTCGCGCTTGGCGGGGTCGCCGATGATGCCGAACGCCGGCTCGTACGCCACGATCTTGATGTTCTTGATGCTCTCCGGCTTCTCCAGGATCTCCGGGTGCTTGCGCATCAGGTCGATCATGCCCTGCAGCGCGCCCGCCGACTGGTGCTCATAGAGCCCCAGCTTGAAGTGCATGCCCATCACCGCGAAGTCGTCGCCCTCGGTCGACATCACCAGCGGGAACGGGCTGTCCCCCTGCGTCCTCTGGAACTGCCGGAACATGCTCTCCGGGTTTCGGAAGATGTCCTTGGGGCCGATGAAGCCGCGCATCGAGCGCATCATGCTCAGGACGGCCGCCTCGGTGCTGATCGCGGCGCTCGCGCCCTTCGAATCCGAGAGCTGCTTGCCCGCCCGGATCGCGCGCCACGGGACGTAGTGGGCGACCACCATGCCGATGGCGCTCTCGATCTGCTCGGGGGTGGCGCCGGTCATGGCGCCCCAGGTGGCGGCGCTCGCGATGGCGCCGTGCACCACGTGGTCGATCTTGTAGGTCTTCAGG